>NZ_CP158299.1:1797500-2097500 GCF_040256395.1 Deinococcus sonorensis KR-87
GGATCAGATAGGCCGGGGCCGCCGGCAGCACCGCCGAGACGGCGCCGCTCACCAGCCAGCCGATCAGGGCGGCGCCGCCCACCACCACCACCAGGACCGCCAGGGCCGCAAACACCCCCAGCGGGCCCTGGGGCGGCACCATGCGCGGGTATCTGCGGGGCGAGGCTGGAACGGCCGTCATGGCTGAACCTTCATCTGCAGCGGGCACCGTCTTGGCATGCTTACTCCTTCACTTTCTTTCGCTGTCGCGCTGGTTCTGCTTGGGGGCCAGTTCATTCTGAGCGGGTGATGAACCCGGCGCAAGCCCACAGTGGCAGCCCCGGATACAAAACGGGGGAGCGGTGTGCACCGCCCCCCCTTCCGGCCTCAGGCCGGGTTCGTCCGCATCCGGAACGCCCGGAGCGGGTTACTTGATGTTGCTGTTGATTTCCTTGACGGCGGTGTCGTTGATGTTGCTGTAGTTGACGCCGGCCTTCTGGGTGCTCTGGGTGACGGCGTTGGTCCAGGGGCCCCAGACCGCGCTCATCTGCGGGATGTTGGGCATCGGGGTGCCGGCGCTGATGGCCTTGCCGAAGCCGGCCACGACCGGGTCACTCTTGAGCTGCACGCGGGCCGAGAGGCTGACCGGGATGCGGCCGCCGGCCTTGTTGAAGGCCAGCTGGGCGCTGCCGCTCACCAGGGCCTTGGCAAACTGCGCCGCCGCGACCTTGTTCTTGCTGTAGGAGTTCAGGATCACGCCCTGCACGCCCACGAAGGGCGACCACTTGCCGGTGGCGCCGGGAGGGGTCGGCAGGTTGGCGATGCCGTAATCAATGCCGGCCTTCTTGATGTCGCCCATGTCCCACGGCCCGGTGACCAGCATGGCCAGGCGGCCGTCGGTGAAGGCGCTCTTGGCCACGTCGCCCGTCACGCCTTCCGGCACCAGGTTGTACTTGTAGCGCAGGTCGTTCAGCAGCGAGGCGGCCTTGTCGGCGCCGGCGTTGGCCAGACCCACGTCCTTGGGGTTCAGGGTGCCGCCGTTGTTCTTGAACACGTAGCTGCCGTAGGCGCTGTAGATGCCGTAGTTCACGTAGGCGTTCGACAGGTCCACCAGGAAGCCGAACTTGCCGTTGCCGGTGTTGGACTGCGCCGCCTTGATGAAGGCGTCCCAGGTGCCGGGCACGCCGTTGGGCAGCAGCTTCTTGTTGTAGACCACCGCGACGGCCTCGGCGAACATCGGCAGGCCGAACAGCTTGCCGTTGTAGGTCATGGCGCTCAGCGAGGTCTTGTCCAGGTCGGTCTTGCTGGTGATGTACTTGTCCATCGGCTCGATCACGCCCGACGACGCCAGCTGGCCCAGGCGGTCCTGCGGCAGCGTGACGACAATGTCAGGGCCCTGGCCCTTAGGGGCGGCCTGGATGAACTTGTCGGGAATGTCGCCCAGCGGCACGGTCACGATGTTGACGGCATTGCCGGTCGCCTTGGTGTAGGCGGCGGCCTGCTGCTTGAGCCAGGTGAGCTCCACGTCGCCGAAGTGGCTCCAGACGGTGAGGGTGGCGGCCGAGGCATTGCCCAGCAGGGCCAGCGACAGGACGGTCAGTGCTTTCTTCATGTTGTACTCCTCTGGAGCCGCGGCCCGCGTGGCTGTCGGAACCGCTTCCATACTGAAAGTGCATGGTGCAAACGGAGCTTGATTCGCCTGCGACTGGAAACTCCAGACGCCCGGCTTATGGTCAAAATCCTGATTGCTCGCCCAGCATTATAGACACGTCACTGGCATCTGACAATGAGAGCTTTCAGACAAAAAGCGGCGGGGGCAATCGTCCTGACCGGGCGGTCAGGGGCAGGAATAGACTGTGCAGCATGAGTGTACGCGCCCAAACACAGCCGCGCGGCGGCGTCAGCCCGAAGGTGGTGCTGTTCCTGACCATCTTTGTGGCGATGCTGGGGCTGAGCGTGCTGTTTCCCATCATCGCGCCGCTGTCGCGCCAGCTGGGCCTGACCGAAACCCAGACCGGCTGGTTTTCCACCGCCTACAGCCTGATGCAGTTTCTGTTCGCGCCGATCTGGGGCGCGCGCAGCGAGCGCGTCGGGCGCAAGCCGGTGCTGCTGCTGGGGCTGGTGGGCTTTGGCCTGAGCTTCGGGCTGTTCGCCCTGTTCGCGCAGCTGGGGCTGCGCGGCGTCCTCAGCGGCGGCCTGCTGTTCACGCTGCTGGTGGGGGCGCGGGTGGTGGGCGGCGTGCTGTCCAGCGCCACCCTGCCCACCGCCCAGGCGATGATGGCCGACCTGACCGGCCGGGAGAACCGCGCCGCCGCCATGGGCCTGATCGGGGCGGCCTTCGGCCTGGGCGTGGTGTTCGGACCGGCGCTGGGCGCCGGACTGGCTCACTTCGGGCTGGTGGTGCCGGTGGTGTTCAGCGCCGCGCTGGGGCTGGCCACGGCGGCCCTGGCCAGCGTCACGCTGCACGAAACCCGGCAGCCGCAGGCGGACACGGCGGCGCGGGTCAGCCGCCGGTCGCTGCTGCACGGGTCCATCCTGTTCTTTCTGGGGGTCAGCGCGCTGTACACGCTCGCGTCGGTTGGCATGGAGCAGACCATCGGGTTCTACGTGCAGGACACGCTGCACCTGAGCAGTGCCCGCACCGCCACCACGGTGGGCCTGATGCTGGCGATCTTCGGCTTCCTGGCGGCGGCGGTGCAGGGCGGGGCCATCCGCCCGCTCAGCAAGCGCCTGTCGCCGGCCCTGCTGCTGCCGGCCGGCCTGGTGGTGATGGGTGCGGGCATGCTGCTGCTGCCGGCCACCAGCACCTTCTGGAGCATCACCGGAGCGCTGGCGCTGGTGGGCGTGGGCAGCGCGATCCTCGGGCCCACGCTGTCAGCGGCCCTGTCGCTCAGCGTGGGCGAGCACGGCCAGGGGCAGGTCGCCGGGCTGAACAGCAGCGCGCTGGCGCTGGGCCGCATGACCGGCCCGCTGCTCGGCACCGGGCTGTATCAGAAGGTGTCGCACGGCGCGCCGTACCTGCTGAGCGGTGGGGTGCTGCTGGCGCTGCTGGTGGTGTCGCTGCTGAGTCTGCCGCGCCTGCGCAGCGCCCTGCACGCCTGAAGCGTGCCGCAGCTGGTGTACGTGCTGGAACTGCTGCGGCCCGGCGGGGTGGTGCGCGCCCACTTCGCCCAGACGGAGGGGGCGGCGAGGCGGGCGGCCGGGGCGCGCCACCGTCTGGAGGGCCGCTGGCTGGCCGGGCCGGACCGTGAGGTGGTTGCCCAGCTGTGGGCCGGGCAGACGCTGGTGGCCCAGGTAAGGCGCGAGACGCTGGACGACTGAACCGTCAACGACAGCAGCGGGCCGCCACCCTGTTGGGAGTGGCGGCCCGCTGCTGTCCGGTCTTCAGACGTTGAAGCCGAACATCCGCATCTGGCGCTTGCCGTCGTCGGACATCTTCTCCGGGGCCCACGGCGGCGACCACACGAAGTCCACCTCCACCTGATTCACCCCGTCCAGCCGCATCACGGCCATCTCGGCGTCGGCGCGGATCAGGTCCTGCACCGGGCAGCCCACCGAGGTGAGCGTCATGGTGATCTCCACGTTGCCGGCCTCGCTCACGTCCACGCCGTAGATCAGGCCCAGGTCCACCACGTTCACCGGGATTTCCGGGTCCTTGACGACCTTCAGCGCCTCCAGCACCTGGGCCTGGCTGGGCAGGCCCGGCGCGACCGGGGTGGTGCTGGGGTTGGTCAGCGCGCCCGCGTAGCTGCCGTCGCCCGCGCTGGTGTCCATGTTGGTGTCGGGGTCGCTCATGCCGTTCCTCCTTCTTCGGTGGGCAGGCCGGCCTGCTGCCACGCCAGGGTGCCGCCCTGCAGGTTGGTGACGTTGCTGTACCCGCGCTGCAGCAGGTACTGGCCGGCCCGCTCGCTGCGCGCGCCGCTGCGGCAGATCATGATCAGTTCGGCGTCCTGCGGCAGTTCCTGGTAGCGCGCCTCGAACTCGCTGAGCGGGATCAGCTGCGCGCCCTGGGCGTGCACCTCCTGGTATTCGTTCGGCTCGCGCACGTCGATCAGCAGGGCACCCTGCTGCACACGCTCCTGGGCTTGCTGGGGGTTGAGCTCGTTCATGCCTTCCAGCATACAGGGGCCGCTCCGGGCAAAGGTGCCCTGATCTCCGAGGAGCCGCAGGCGTGCAGCCGCTACAGTGGGGCGGAGCATCCACACCCGTATGGAGGGCGTCATGAACGAACTGGCCGGAACGGTAGCGCTGGTGACCGGAGCAAGCCGTGGGGTGGGGCGGGGCGTCGTGCTGGCGCTCGCGCAGCAGGGAGCGGCGGTGTACTTTACCGGCCGCACGGTGCAGGAAGGCGAGGGAACGGTGCGGCTGCCCGGCAGCCTGCAGCGGACCGAACAGGACGCGCGCGCCCAGGGCGGCACCGCCACCGGCCTCCAGTGCGACCACACCGACGACGACCAGACCCGGGCCGTCATCGAGCGGATTCAGCACGACCACGGCCGACTGGACCTGCTGGTCAACAACGTCTGGGGCGGGTATGAGCACTACTTCGACGGCACGCCCTTCTGGGAGGAGCGGGGCTTCTGGACCGAGCCGCTGAACCGCTGGGACCGGATGTTCCAGGCGGGTGTGCGCGCCCATTACGTCACGTCCAGCCTCGCCGTGCCGCTGCTGCTGCGCTCTGAGCGCGCCCTGGTGGCGACCATTTCCTTCATCGCGTCCGGGCGGGTGGACATGGGCGTGGCCTACGGGGCGGCGAAGGCCGCCGATGACCACATGACCGCGTGCATGGCGCATGAGCTGCAGCCGCACGGAGTTGCGGCGCTGGCGCTGCATCCGGGGCTGGTGCGGACCGAGGGGGTGGTGCAGTCCGGCGCCTTCGACCTGAGTACCTCCCACTCGCCGGAGCTAGTGGGGCTGGTCATCTCGGCGCTGCTGCGTGACCCGCAGCTGCTCCAGCGCTCCGGCCAGGCATTGGCCGTGCTGCGGCTGGCCGGTGAGTACGGGCTGTCCGATCTCGGCGGCCAGCCGCTGCCCGTGGAGTAGGACGCGCGGAACGGTGGAGCGGGCCAGCTCAGGCCATACTGGCGGCATGACCGACGTGCTGCCTCTCGACCGGCTGCTGATTGACCTGCGCCCGGAGCCGTTGCGGGTCAGGGGCCCCCTGGAGCCACTGGTGCCCAACCGGGTCCGGGCGGTGACGCTGGAGCAGATCGAGGCCGGCACCCACGGCCTGACGCCCGACCTGGGGCCGCTGCTGGTCATCTGTGAGCGGGGCATCCGCAGCGGCCTGGCGGCGCGGTTCCTGCGGTCCGACGGGCTGGACGCCGAGGCGTACCCGGGGGGCGTCCCGGCCCTGCTGGAAGCGCTGCAGCGCCCCGGCGGGTAGCCGGGACTCCACAAAACGGGCGGTATTCGCTACACTACGGAACGGTGTCTGCCCTCCTCATGTGGCCTTCAGGGTCCAGGATGCGCGCGGACGAGCAGCACAGCCACAAGGAGAAACATGATCAGCGTAACTGAACTGAGAAACGGCACGAAAGTGCAGATGGACGGCGGCCTGTGGGAATGCCTGGACTACTCGCACCTCAAGATGGGGCGCGGCGGCGCGAAGGTGGTCACCAAGTTCCGCAACATGGAAACCGGCAGCATCGTGGACCGCACCTTCAACAGCACCGAAAAGCTGCAGGACATCTTCGTGGAGACCAAGCCGATGCAGTACCTCTACAAGGACGGCAACGACTTCATCTTCATGGACATGGAAACCTATGACCAGGTGTCGCTGCCCCCGGTGCTGGCCGGCGACTCGGCCAAGTTCCTGAAGGAGAACATGGAGGTCGAGGTCTCGATGTTCGGGGACAAGGCACTCAAGATCGTGCTGCCGAACAAGGTGGTGCTCAAGATCATCGAGACGGCCCCCGGCGTGCGCGGCGACACCGTGTCGGGTGGCACCAAGCCGGCCGTGTTGGAGGGAGGCGCCACCGTGCAGGTGCCGCTGTTCGTGGACCAGGGCACCGACGTGAACGTGGACACCCGCACCGGCGAGTACCTCAGCCGCGCCTGACCATCTGGCCCCAAGCCGCCCTCCAGCTGGAGGGCGGTTTTGCGTGGCCCCGAACAGACGCGCTGCGGGGTGCTGTCACCGGAGCAAAACGTCCGTTAGACTGCGGCGTCTGATCCTGCGCGGTCATCCCAACAAACTTGCACCGCAACACGAAGGAGTGCTCATGGACCCCAAGGACCTCAAGGATATTCTGCAGGCGCTGGAATCCGCCGACGTGCGCGAATTCAGCCTCAAGACCGCCGACTACGACCTGAACCTGCGGCGCGGCCCGGACCCGCAGCCGGTGATGATGGTCCCGGCCCCCGCCCCGGTGGCCCAGGCCCAGCCGGCCCCCGCCGCGCCTGCTGCCCCGGCCGCGCCGGCCAGTGAGCCGGCTGCGGCCCCGGCACCGGCCGCGTCCACGCCCACCCCTGCTGCGGCCAGCAGCGGCACGCCGGTCAAGGCGCCCATCGTGGGCACCTTCTACTCGGCCAGCAGCCCGGACGCGGCCCCCTTCGTGAAGGTGGGCGACCGGGTAGAGGTGGGGCAGGTGCTGTGCATCATCGAGGCCATGAAGCTGATGAACGAGATCGAGTCCGAGTCGGCCGGAACTGTGCGCGAGATTCTGGTTCGCAACGCCGAGCCGGTCGAGTACGGCCAGACGCTGTTTATCGTCGAGTAAGCGGGCGGCGGGCCACCGGCCGGCGCAGCCCGGACGGTGGCCCGCGTTCACCCGGCCAGGGGGCAGACATGTTCAAGAAGATTCTGATCGCCAACCGGGGCGAGATCGCGTTGCGGGTGATCCGCACCGCGCGGGAGATGGGCGTCAAGACGGTGGTGGTATACTCGCAGGCCGATGAGCAGAGCCTGCCGGTGCTGCTCGCCGACGAATCGGTGTGCGTGGGGCCGCCGGCCAGCAGCGCCAGCTACCTGAACATCCCCAACATCCTCTCGGCGGCCCTGATGACGGGCGCCGAGGCGATCCATCCCGGCTACGGCTTCATGGCCGAGAACCCGGACTTTGCCGAGATGTGCCGCGAGCACGGCATCACCTTCATCGGCCCGACCCCCGAGAGCATGCGGGCGCTCGGCAGCAAGGCAGGTGGCCGCGAGATCGCGGCGAACAGCAACGTGCCGACCGTGCCGGGCACCGGGGTGCTGGAGGGCGTGGACGAGGCGCTGCTGGCCGCCAAGCAGATCGGGTATCCGGTGCTGCTCAAGGCGTCGGCGGGCGGCGGCGGGCGCGGCCAGAAGGTGGTGCGCACCCAGGAAGAGCTGCGGGCGGCCTTCGGACAGGCCCAGGAGGAAGCGCGGCTGTACTTCGGCGACCCGGCCATCATCATGGAGAAGTTCCTGGAGGAGTTCCGGCACGTGGAGGTGCAGGTGATGGGGGACGGGCAGGGCCACGTCATCCACATCGGCGAGCGTGACTGCAGTATCCAGCGGCGCAACCAGAAGCTGATCGAGGAGGCGCCCAGCACCCTGCCGGCCAGCCTGCGCCAGGAGATCCTGGACGCGGGCGTACGGCTGGCTCAGCACGTGAACTACGCGGGGGCCGGTACGCTGGAATTCATCGTGGACCGCGACGGCAACTACTACTTCATGGAGATGAACACCCGCATCCAGGTGGAGCACTGCGTCTCGGAGCAGATCAGCGGCCTGGACTTCGTGCGCCTGCAGCTGCAGATTGCGGCGGGCGAGGGCCTGCACCTGCAGCAGTCGGACATCGTGCTGCGCGGGCACTCGATCGAGTGCCGCATCAACGCCGAGGACCCGGACAAGGACTTCCGCCCGGCTGCCGGCAAGATTGACGACGTGCACTTCGCGGGCGGTCCCGGCGTGCGGGTGGACTCGCACGCCTACAGCGGCTACATTATTCCGCCGCACTACGACAGCCTGATCGGCAAGCTGATCGTGCACCACGACACCCGCGAGCAGGCGATTGCCCGCATGAAACGCGCCCTGGAGGAGACGGTCATCCAGGGGCCCAAGACCACCATTCCGCTGTACGTGAAGATCATGGACAACCCCTTCTACAAGCGCGGCGCGGTGCAGACCAACTTCCTGAAGACCCGCATGGAAGGCGCGCTGTAGCGGGTCAGATGGCCTGAGCAGCGAACAGGCCCGTCACCGGCAGGACCACGACCATCCGCGTCCTGCCGGTGACGGGCCGCTTGCATAGCTCGGCCGGACGGTCACTGCTTCACCAGGAAGCCTCGCCAATCGGTAAACGGTGGGCGCAGGTTCTCTGCGCTAGCCTGCGGCCGTGCCCACGCTGCTCCAGGCCGAGGAACTGACGCTGCGCTACGCCGAGCGGACCGTGCTGGACCGCGTGTCGCTCACCGTCTCCACGGGAGACCGGTTGGCGCTGCTGGGCCGCAACGGGGCTGGCAAGACCACCCTGCTGCGACTGCTGGCCGGCCAGCGGCCCCCCGACGAAGGCCAGGTGTGGCGCGAGACGGGTCTGCGCTTTACCATGCTGGAGCAGCAGCCGGTCTACCCGCCGGGCGTGACGGTGCAGCAGCTGATCGAGCAGGCCAACCCGTACCGGGCGGCGCAGCAGCAGCTCGATCAGCTGGCAGGTCAGCTGCACGACCCAGAGGTTATGGAGCGCTGGACCACCCTGCAGGGGCAGTTCGAGGCGGGGGGTGGCTACGGTTGGCCCACCCGCGCCGCCCGCATGCTGGGCGTGCTGGACCTGACCCGCTTTCAGGACCGTGAGGCCGCGACGCTCAGCGGCGGCGAGCAGACCCGGCTGGGCCTGGCGCTGGCGCTGGCCGGTGAGCCGGACCTGCTGCTGCTGGATGAGCCGACCAACCACCTGGACATCCGGATGCGCGAGTGGCTGGAGACGCAGCTGCTGGCCTTTTCCGGTGGACTGGTCCTGACCAGCCACGACCGCGAGTTTCTGGACCGGGTGGCCACCCGCAGCCTGTGGATTGAGCAGGGGGAGGCGGCCCCCTACCCGGGCGGCTACAGCCGGGCGCGTGACATCCGCACGCTGGAGCGGCGCACGGCCGGGCGGCTGCACCGCCTGAGCGTGCGCGAGGAGCAGCGCCTCAGCGGCAGCGCCGAACAGCTGGACCGCTGGGGCCGGCGCAGCCGGGCCGTGAAGTCGCGGCTGGCGCGCACGGTGGTGGCCGAGGCGCCTCAGGCGGAGCGGGCCATCCGCATGCGGCTGATGGCGGGGCAGGCGCGGGCGCGGCTGGTGCTGTGGGCTGAGCACGTCAGCAAGAGTTACGGGCCGCGCCCGGTGCTGACCGGCGCGGCCCTCAAGGTGCGTCAGGGTGACCGCGTCGCGCTGATGGGCGCCAACGGCACCGGCAAGACCACCCTGCTGCGGCTGTTGGCCGGCCAGGAGTTTCCAGATCACACCACACCGCCCGCCACGCTGCAGGTGGCGGCGGGCGTGCAGGTGGTGACGCTGGACCAGACCTGGCATGGCCTGGACCCGGACCGGGGCCTGAAGGCGCAGTTCGAGGCGCGCTTCGGAGCGCGGGCCACCACGCTGCTGGGCCGGGCCGGTTTCCGGGAGGACGACTGGGCCAAGACGGTGCTGGAGCTGTCGGGTGGCGAGCGGGCGCGGGCCGGGCTGGCGCTGGTGAGTGCGCTGCGGGCCGACCTGCTGCTGCTGGACGAGCCGACCAACCACCTGGACATCGAGGCGCTGGAGGCGCTGGAGGCGGCGGTGCAGGCGTATGGCGGGGCGGTGATCATCGTGACGCACGACCGGCGCTTCGCCCGCGAGGTGGCCACCCGGCTGTGGCTGATCGAGGACACGGTGCTGCGTGAGGTGGGCGGCTGGGATGACCGCACCGCGCTGGACCCGGCCCGGACGCTGGAGGGCGACCCGCCGCCGCCCCCGCCGCCGCCCACCGCCCGTGAGCTGCTGCGGGAGCAAGAGACGCGGCTGCAGGAGCTGAACCGGGAACTCGACCGGCTGGACCTGACCGGGCGTGAGGAGGCCCGGCTGCGCTCGGAGCGGCACCGGCGGCAGCAGGAGGTGTACCTGCTGCTGGAGGAGGTGTACGGCGCGGCCCAGTACGACCACGAGGTGCGCTCCGGCCCGCTGCGGGTGCGGGCGCAGCGCTTCGAGGCGGGCGGGGGCATGTTCTGGGCGGCCCGCGACCTCAGCTGTCCGCATCTGGCCTGGGACGGCCACACCCTGCGCTGGTCGGACCCGCCGCCCGGATGGTACGGGGCGGCGCTGCTGGGCGCGGCGCTGCAGCTGCTGTTCACGCGCTGGAACGTGGGGCAGGTGCGGCTGGGAGAGGGAGGGCCACAGCTCAGTCGGCGGCGCTATTTCGAGCGGCTGGGCTACGTGCGGCAGGGCACTTGACCATGGTCCCGCTCCGGTTCCATTGAGGCCCGCTATACTGCCGCTCATGGAAGACATCCTCAAAGGACGCCTGGGCGGTGACAGCGGCTACGACATCCGCTGCGCCATCGACGGCGACCGCATCACGGGCCGCGCGGGCGGCAGGCTGCACGGCAAGGACATCAATCTGGAAATCACCGAGCGGGGCGTTCAGGGCACTGTCGGCGAAGCGCCGGTCAAGATCGAGCTGCAGGAAGGCGAGCTGAAGGGCAATGTGGGCAGCGAGAAGCTGACCCTGCGCGGCGTGGACCGCGTGACCGGCTTCTTCGGTGAGCCGATCGTCGGCTGGAATGTGGTGGCGCAGCAGCAGGGCAGCTCGCTGGTGGGCCGCCTGGGCAGCACCGTGCTGGGCCGCGACTTCCAGCTGGACCTGGGCTCGGCCCCTGGCTGGGTGGGCGCCCTGGTGGCCGTGGTGGCCTTCTACGCCCTGGAGCCGCGCGCCAGCCGCTAAGAGGGAGCGCACAGCAGAAGAGGCGGGCCAGCTGGCCCGCCTCTTCTTGTTGCCGGATTTACCAGCGGTATACGTACCCGAAGCTGACCCGGGTGCTGTTGCCGGACTGCACCCCGATCTGCACGCTGCTGCGCCCGGTCACGTTGTAGGCGGCCGAGAACGACGGCTGCAGGCTGGTGAGGTTCAGGCCCTGGATCGGGGTGCTGGCCTTGAAGGTCAGGCGGTTGTCGGGCGTGGTGTAGGTGGCGTCAATCAGGCCCTGCCCGGTCAGGTCCACCTGATACTGCAGGTACAGCTGCCGGGTCAGGTACGAGCCCACCGTCAGCTTGGCCCCGAAGGTGGTGCTGCCGTTCTCGCCCGGCAGGTCGGCGCTGATGCGGAACACGTCCAGGCCCAGCGCCTGCGCCACGTTGCGCTGGAACTCGCCCAGCACAAACACGTTCAGGGCGGTGCGGATGGCGCTGGTGCCCAGGTTGCCCAGGTTGCTCGGCAGGGTGGTCAGGTCCGGGGTGCCCAGCGCCACCAGCGCGTACAGCTGCGCTTCTGCAGCCGGGTTGTTGGCCGAGTAGTCGCTGCCGGCATTGGTGCAGTTGCGGGTGCAGGTCAGGTGGGTTTCCAGCGTCAGCGTGCTGGCCCCGCCCGACTGACGCACGAAGCGGCCATCCAGCGTCAGCTGCACCCCGATCAGGCCGCCGGTGTTGAGCGGCACGTCGCCGGTGGCGTTCACCGCCAGCACCGGGTACACGCCGGTTCCGTCGAAGGTGGCGGTGGCGGTGTTGAGCGCGAACTCGTTGTCGCGCAGGTCCACGCTGCCGCGCAGCGCGTGGATGTCGCCGCTCAGCCGCGGGTCGGCGCCGCTGCCCGACAGCGTCAGGGCGCCGCCCAGCTCGGCGCGGGCCAGCGTCTCGTCCACCCGGATGCCGTTGGGTGCCCGCAGCGGAATGTTCAGGAAGTGCAGCCGCGCCAGCAGCGGGCTGGCGGCGCGGCTGGCCGCCTGCTGCGCTTCGGTCTCCGGGAACACCGTCAGCTCCTCCGGCAGCGGACTGACGTAGTTGACGTCGCCAGTCGCGCTGCCCGCTGCCGCCGCGCCGCTGCTCTGGCCGGGGGCCGGCAGCACGCTGGGGCCGCTTCCGCTCCCGGGCGCGGCCTGACCCAGAAGCAGGCTGCCCAGCGTCACCTGCCCGCTCACGTTGATTGGGGCGTCGCTGGCCTCGCCCTGCTGCACCACCTTCAGGTCGGCGTTGATGCGGCTCTCGCGGGCAAAGATCAGGCTGACCGGCAGGTTGAAGTTGCGGGTGGTGAGCGACAGGTTGATGGCCGGGCTCAGCTCGCCGCTCACCACCGCGCTGCCCACGTTGCTGCCGCCGATGGCCTGCGCCCGCACCGCGTAGCCGTCCGCCGTCTGGCTGAGGGTGGCGCTGAGGTTGTCGATGCGGCCGAGCGACGGCGGCACCAGCAGGCCCTGGTACGTCGCCGTCAGCCCGGACAGCTTCAGGCTGGCCAGCGTGCCGCGCGCCGTGATGCTGCCGTTGGCCCCGAACGTGCCGCCGGTCAGCACCCGGCCGTCGGCCGAGAAGGCGCCGGTATCGAGCAGCTGGGCATTCAGGGTCGGCACCTGCACGCTCAGGCCGCTGACGCTGCCCTGCAGGTTGCTGGCGTTCAGGCGACCGACCGGCCGCTCGTAGCTGCCGCCCACCTGCACCGTCAGGCTGCCCTGCAGGCTGGGCGCCTGCTCCCGGATACCGGGAATCAGCGACAGCACCGGGGTAAAGGTGGTGTTCTGGAAGTTGGCCGTCACGCCCACCGCCCGGTGGGTGTAGGCGCCGGTCACGTCCCAGCGGCCGGCGCCACTTAAGTGCAGGTCCACCGAGGTCAGCTCGCGGTTGGCATAACGGATCACGCCGCTGCCAGTCAGCGTCTGGGTCAGCGGCTTCTGACTCTGGGTGTCCAGCATGCCGCCGGTCACCGAGAGCCGCTCGGCCACGACCGTCGCGTCGCCGCTCAGCGGGTCCGACATCGGCGCCCGGAAGCGCACGATGCCGGTCAGCAGGCCCTGGCCCGGCAGCGGGCCGCTGAACGCCGCGATCAGGGCGTCGGCCGGCAGGCCACGCATCTGCACGGTGCCGCTGACCACGCCGCCCGACAGCGCGCCCACCAGGGTGGAGGTGGCCGCCTGGGTGCTGCCCAGCGAGCCGCGCAGGCGCCAGTCGCCGCCCACCTGGGTGCCTTCCACCCGCGCCGCCAGGGTGGTGTTGCCGACCGTCAGGGCGCCGGAGCGCAGCACGAAGGTGCCGCCGCCGTCCGAGATGCTGGCCTCGCCGCTGACCGCGCCCTTCAGGTAGGGCGCCACCTTCAGCCCCGACAGTTCCAGGCCGCCCAGCGAGGCGCGCACCGCGTACCCCTCGCCGGTCGGCTGCACGCCGCCGAGGCTGGTTAGCTGCGGAAGCAGGTCGGCCAGACCGCCGCTGCCGCTCAGGTCCACGCCGGTCTCGCCGCCGGCGGTGCTGGTGGTGGCCGAGGCGTTCAGCACGAAGCGCTGGCCGTCCAGCGACACGGTGCCGTCCAGCGTGGGCGACAGGCCGGCCACCGTCAGCGGGAACTGCTGCACGGTGACGCCGCCGGTCAGCCCGTCCGCGTCCAGCCGGGCGTCCGCGTTGAGGGTGCCCTGGCCCTGGGTGAGCCGCGCCGAGAGGGCCCCGGTGGTGCGGGTCTCGCCCTGGTTGGCGTTGAAGGTCACGCTGCCGTACGGCGCCTGCAGCGCGGCTTCGGCCCGCACCCGGCCGGCGCTCAGCTGCACGCTGCCGGTCAGGCTGCCCTCCACCGGCAGGTTCACCACCGGCAGCGTGTACCCGCTGCGGCCGTCCTGCAGCTGCAGCGACAGCGCACCGTCAAGGGTCCGGGTATTCACGGTGCCGCTGGCCGTCAGGCGGCCGGCGAGGTCCGCCAGTTGCAGCCGGTCCAGCTGCAGCCCCGGCAGGTTCACGCCCAGCTGGCTGCCATTCCAGCGCACCCGCCCGGCGGTGAGGCCGTCCGTGACGTTCAGGTCCACGCCGCCGGGCGCCGCCGTGCCGCTGGCCTGCCACCCGCCACGTCGCAGCTCCAGCTGCGCCTGCGGTTGCCCCACCTGACCCGACAGCTGCACTGCCAGCGATCCTTCCGGGCGCGTCAGGCTGGCCTGACCGCTCCAGAGGTTCTTCTGCAGGTTCAGGTTCAGCACGCCGCTGGCCCGGGCCCCCGGGCCGTCGGTGAGGCGCAGCTGCACGCCCAGTGGGGAGGCGGCCATCCGGACCCCGGCCCCCACCAGTCCCAGCGAGCCGCTCAGCTGCGGCTGCACGATGGCGCCGTCCAGCTTCAGGCGGGCCGGCTCGGTCAGCACGCCCGCCGGCCCGCCCGAGACGTTCAGCTGTCCGGTCCAGCCGTTGTGCAGGCTGCCGGTGCTGTTCAGGTCGGCGGTGAAGCCGGCCACCGTGCCGGTGCCGCTCAGCGCGATGCTGCCGCCCGCGTACGCGGCCTTCAGGCTGGCCTGGACCCCGCTGCCGTTCAGCTGCACCGTGCCGCTGCCGGTGCCGCTGAGGGTCACGCGGCCGCTGGCCTGGGCGCTCACGCCCGGCAGCTGGGCGGCGAGACCGTTCAGGGTCAGTTGCTGGCGCTGCAGCTGCCCGACCGTCTGCCCACCCTGCGTCAGCGTGCCGTTCAAGGTGGTGGCGGTGCCGCTGAGGCTCAGGCCCAGTCCGCTCACGCGAACGCCGGACCGCTCCGCCTGCGCCACGCGGCCCTGCACGCTCAGCAGCGGGTTCAGCAGCGGCCCGCTGGCCGTCAGGTCCAGGCTGGCCTCCCCGGTCGCGCCGAGCAGCGGGAGCGGCGTCAGGTGCAGCCGCCCACTGACGCTGGGGTTCAGGCCGGTGAGGGTCAGCTGACCGTTGCCCAGCGTGCCGGCGTCGAGCGTGTAGCCGCCCAGGCCGTCGCCGTCCAGCTGCAGCGGGTCCGGCAGGGCGGCCAGCTGAGCGGTGGCGCGGCCCTTCAGCGCGGGCCACCGCCCGGCCAGATCCAGCCGCACCGTGTTCTGGCCCTGCGCGGCGGTGCCGGTGAGCCGCAGGTCGGCGTAGGGGGCCTGCAGGCTCAGGTGGCGCGCCTCCAGCATCAGGCGGCCGGCGTAGTCGCCGCGCAGGTCGGCGCCGGCGTTCAGGATCGGATCACGGGCCGGGCCGTTCAGGTGAACGGTGGCGCGCACCTCTGGCCGTGCCAGCGTGAAAGTGCCGGCCAGGATGGGATTCTGGGCCGGGCCGCTCAGCTGCAGGGTGCCGTCTGCCGCGTCCAGGCCCAGCCGTTCCAGCCCCTGTCCCTGTAATCCGGCCACCGCCACCTTCAGGCCGGCCGGCAGCTGCCCGCTCGCCACGACGGTGCCGCCCAGCAGGGTACCCTGCAGGTCCGCCTGCAAGGTGTCCGGGGTGTAACTGCCGGAGCCGCTCAGGCTGAAGTCGCCCAGCTGCGTCTGCACGCCGCTGAGGTTCAGGCCACTCAGCTGCAGCCGGCTCAGACCGCCGGAGGTGGTGCCGCTCGCGCTGGCCTGACCGCTCAGCCGCAGGGACGACACGCCCGCCGAGGTCGGCAGCAGCCGCGCCAGCGTCACCGGCTGGCTGTTCAGCGTGGCCAGCACCTGACCGTCCTGCAGTCGGGCGTCGGCCTGCAGGCGCGCGCCGTGCAGCGCCAGCGTGGCGTTGCCGCCCTGGACGCTGGCCGTTAGATTGCCGCTCAGATCGCCCGCCGCGTCGGTCAGCTGGCCGTTCAGCTGGGCGCTCAGCCGCTGCCAGCTGGTCCCGCCCAGTTCGGCGGTGCTGGTCAGCTGGAGCTGCGAGGGGCGTCCCCACAGCGCGCCCAGGTCCAGCCGCTGCAGGCTCACGCTGCCGCCGGGCCGGTAGGGGAGGTCGGCCGGCAGGGTCGCGGTCAGGCGCGCCACGCCCAGGCTGGCCTGGGCCTGCAGCACGCCGTTGCCGCGCAGCTCGGCGCTGAGCGGCTGGCCGGCGGCCTCCCCACCCACCTTCAGCAGACCCAGCCAGCCGGCGGTGGTGCTCCAGCCGGTCAGGCCCTGCAACTGGAGGGTGGTGGCTCCACTGTGGTAGGGGGCGTTCACGGTAAAGCGGGCCTGCATCAGCCCGGCCGGAGCGCTGCCGCCCAGCACGCCTCGGGCACTGCCGGCCAGCCGCTCGCCGGTGGCCGTCACGCGCCAGTCGCGGCCCAGCAGCCGGGCGGTCAGGGTGCTGCCCGCCGCGTCCAGTCCCTGCGGGCCGCCGGTGGTCCGGCCGTTCAGCCGCACGTCCGGCTTGGTGTAGCCGCCCCCCACGCTGAGGGCGTAGCGGCCCGGCAGATACTCGGTGACGGTGGCGGCGCCGCTCAGCCGCAGCGCCGGGTACACCTGCCCGGACAGCTGGGCCTTCAGCTGGCTCACGGCGGCGGTGGCGCCCAGCAGCGTCAGGGCGCCGCTCCGGTAGCGGGCCGGCAGGGTGAACTCCACCCCGGCGACGCGTCCGGCCGCGTTGAGGCTCAGGTCGTCGAGCGGGCCGTTCAGGGTGCCGCTCAGCTGGCCGGCGGTCCCGGTCAGGGCCGTCAGGTCGGCGCTGCTGAAGCTGCCGCTCAGCCGCCAGCCGGCCTGATCCTGGGCCAGCAGATTGAGGCTCAGGCCCGCCACCGTGCCGGTCAGGCTCGCCTGGGCCGGCTTCAGTCCGGCGGTCCCGGTCAGGGCCACCGCCCGGCCCTGGTACGCGCCGTTCACGGCCAGGTTCAGCTGCTGGCGCACGTCGCCGCGCAGCGTGGCGCTCAGGTCATCCAGCGTGAGGCGGGCGTCGGCGCGCGGGTACAGCGGACCGCGCAGGGTCAGCGCCTGCCCGCCCAGCGTGCTGTTCAGGTCGGCGCTCAGCTGACCCCCGCTCAGCCGCACCTGACCGCGTGCGGTCTGGCCGCTGCTGGTCAGGTTCACGGTGGCCGCGCCGCTGGCCCGCTGCAGCTGCAGATCCGGCAGCGTCAGGTCCAGCCGGAGCTGCCCGCTGGCGGCCAGCACCGGCTTCAGGGCGTGGGCGTCCAGGGTGGCCTGCCGGACGCTCAGGGTGCCGTCCTGGTACTGCACCGGAATGCGGCTGCCCGGATGGGTCAGCACGCCGGAGACGTTCAGGCCACTGGTCCAGCTGGCCGCCGCACTCAGCCCCAGCGGCTCGTCCAGATAGCGGGCACCGCTCAGGCTCAGGTCGGCGCTCTGGGGGTGCAGCGTCGCCTGCAGCCGCCCCAGCCGGGCCACGTCCTGCAGCTGGGCCGGCAGCAGGGTCCGGAGAGGGGAGAGGTCCGCCTGTAGTTGGCCGCCCAGCGCGGGCAGCAGCGTGACCTGACCGCTGACGGGGCCGCTGGGGCGGGCGCTCAGGGTGGAGCCCGCGCCGATCAGGCGCAGCTGCCCGGTCTGACCAGAGAGCTGGTAGCCAACGCGCGCCGACCCGTTCCACTGCCCGCCCGCGTAGCCGAGCCCGCCCACCTGCACCGCCAGCGGCGTGATGGATGCCTGCAGCGGGTAGGTCTGGGCCGGCAGCGTGGCCACGCCCGCGCTCTGCCGCTTGAGCGTGACCGAGCCGGTCAGCCGGGCCGCGTCCCCGTTGGCCCGGGCGCTCAGCAGCGGCCCGTCCACGCTCAGCGTCAGGCCGGACACTTGCGCCGGCAGCCGCAGCCGGCCACTGGCCCGCACGGTGTGGCCGGCCAGGGTACCGCGCGCCGAAATCTGGCCGTTGACGGCCTGCACGGTCAGCGGCCCCGCGGTCAGCGTGCCGCTCGGCAGGCCGTTGCGGGCCGTCAGGGTGCCGCTGAGCGTCTGCCCGGCCACCGTGAGCTGCCCCGCCTGCACCGTCAGGTTGTCCAGGCCGTTCAGGCGCACGGTGGCGCTGCCGCCCGCTGCGTCCGACAGCTGCAGGGTGCCGTGCGGCCGGGTGCCCTGGCCCTGAATCCGGCCCTGCAGGTACAGTCCGGCCAGCGGGCCGCGCACCGTGAGGTCGTAGCGCTGGTCCGGCGCGCTGACGGTGCCGCTGGCCCTCAGGCCGCCCGGCCCGGTCAGGCGGGTGGCCAGGGCGGTCCAGGGGCCGTTCACCTGCACCGCGTACGGCCCCAGCGCGCCGCGCGCGCTCACCTGCCCCTGGAAGCCGGGCGCGTACTGGGCATTCACGGTCAGCTGGCCGGACTGACCGTAGCCGCTGACCGGCTGGGTGCCCTGCACCCGGACGCGGCCCTGGTCATAGCTGAGCTGCAGGCCGCCGAAGGTGCCGCGAATGGCGGGGCCGGGCGTCAGCGTGCCCTGCAGGCTCAGCGCCTGGCCCGGCACCGTCAGCCCTGCGACCGTGATCGGCTGGGTCTGCCCGTTGACGCTGGCCTGCAGCTGCCCATACGGGCCGTACACGTGCGCCTGCAGCGTCTGGCCCTGATACGTGACCGGGCCGCGCAGGTCCAGGGCCGGGTTCAGCTGACCGCGCAGCGTGGCGACGGCGCCAGCGGCGCTCAGCCGCAGGTCGCTGCTCAGGACACCGGCCTGACGCGTCAGCGTGCCGCTGATGTCCGCTCCGAAGCCGCTGGCGTTCACGTCCGCGCGGCCCCCCTGGCCCCGGAAGTTCAGCCGGGCGGTGCCGCGCAGGTCGCCGCCCACCAGCGGCCGCAGCGAGGCGAGGTTCACCCCGCCCGTCACGGTCCAGTCCTGGCCCTGCAGGGTGCCCTGGGCCGTCTGCCCGGCCGTGCTGAGCGAGAAGCGCACCCCGTCGTTCAGGTCCACGCTGCCCCGGATGTCGGTGCCGACCACCTGCGCGGTGGTGGCGTAGCCGGGGGCCAGCCGGGTGGTGGCCTGCACCCGGACGCCGTTCTGCACCGCCTCGATCGCCACCCGGTCGCCCAGCCCGCGCGCGGTGATGCGTCCGCTGCGACTGGTGGCCGTCACGGTGCCGGTGGCCTTCAACGCCGTGGTGAGCGCCAGCTGACCGCGCAGGTCAAAGCCGCTGGCGCTCAGGCCGCTGCTCTTCAGGGTGAAGGTATCGCCCTGCCAGCCGAACTGCCCGCCCGCAAAGGTCCACTCGGCCTGCCGCCGGCTCCAGTTGAGCGCGATGGGGCCGCTGGGCGTCTGGTCCAGCAGCGGCACCTGGGCGCTCAGCGTGCCGGTGAGGCGGCTGTCCGGCACCTGCAGCTGTCCGGAGCCGCTCAGCGACACGCCCGCCGTGCTCAGGCCACGGGCCTGCCAGCGGCCACGCAGCTGCCGGTCCAGGTTCAGCTGCACCGCGCCCAGGTCGGCGCTCAGGCCGGAGCGGTCGTACCGTCCGCTGCCGGCCAGGGCAAAGGGCCCGGCCTGGCCGTCCTGAACCTGCAGCCGCAGGTCGTTGACGGTGCCGCTGGCGGTCAGGTGGCCGCGCACGCTGTAGAGGTCCGGCGTCAGGTCCAGCGACACGGCGCGGCTGCTCAGGCCGTACTGCCCCTGCACCGGCCCGCCCAGCCCCTGGCCCCGAAAGGCGATGACGTTGTCGGCATCGATGTCGGCGGCCAGCGCAAGCGGCTTGCTGAGCAGCTCGCCGGTCCAGCGCAGCTGACCCGACTGGTTAAAGTTCCAGACCCCGCTCAGCGTCTGCTGGCCCTGGAAGCTGGTGCGGGTCTGGAAGCTCAGGGCGTTGCGCTCTTCACCGTGTTTGTTCAGGAACACGTAGTCGGCCTTCAGCCCCTGGTACGGCAGGACGCTGAACTGGCCTTCCGGACTGCTCACCGAGGCGTCCACCCGCACGTCACTCCAGCCCTGGGCCCGGGCCTGGAGCAGCAGCTGTCCCTTGCCCGTCTGTCCCAGCGCCTGGGCCAGCGCGTCCAGCTGAGGCCTGGCCTGCGCCGTCAGTTCCCAGTGGCGCGCGTCAAGATCCAGCCCGCCCTGCGCCGACACCGGGCCGTTCCAGCTCCGGCCGTTCAATTGGACCGTGAGCTTCGAGCCGCGCTGCGTGGCCTGCCCGGACAGGTCCGTGACCGTCACGAACCCGGCCTGCGGCACCCGCAGCGAGCCGCCGTTCAGTTTCAGGTCGCCGCGCACCGCTCCCTGACCGAAGGTGTACTGCCCCCGGATGTGGCCGCTCTGTACCGCGCCGCCCTCCCGGTTATGCCAGTAGGCGTTCAGAAGGGTGGCGTCGGCGTCCAGGGTGGCGGTGCCCTGCAGCTGACCCTGCACCACCCGGTAGCGCGCCACGGCGTTCAGCGCGCCGTCGTCGGTGGTGCCGCGCAGCTCCAGGCCATCCATCCCGTTCTGGGCGGCCAGCGACCGGCCGGTCCAGTGCCCGTTCGGCACGTTGTACCCCTGACCGTTCACATTCAGCTGCACGTTCTGAAGGTCGAGGCGGCCCGGCAGCAGGGTCAGGCCGCCGCCCCCGCCTCCACCCTGCGGACGCAGCAGCTCGCTGAGCCGCAGATCAACGGTGGCGTCGTGCAGGGTGAGGTCCACTCGGGCGGTGCGGAGGAACGGATTCAGACTCGCCAGATGCAGCCGCCCCAGGTCCGCCCTGGCCTGGGTGCCCGGGCCACGGACCGTCACGCCACGGAGCACCGGCGCCCACAGCGGGCCGCCCACCGAGCGGGCCTGCACCGTCCAGTCGCCGCCGATGCGGGACAGCAGCGCCTGACCGAACAGCGAGGGGCCGAACAGGGAAAGCAGAACCACCAGGGCCGCGAGGGCGAAAAAGACGATGCGGCGCGGGTTCACCGCCACAGTCTAACGGGTGCCGGATGAGCCGCCTATTGAGAGGTCTTGGGCGCAGTGGAGGAGGGTCCAACGCACAGCTGTGCGATTCCTAAGATTCAAGAGGCGGCCCGCATGCCTCTGCTACACTCCACCCCATGCGACTGACGGCCCTGATTTCCGGCAAGGTGCAGGGGGTGGGCTACCGCCGCTACGTGCAGGTCAAGGCCCGCGACCTGGGACTGGCCGGCAGCGCCGAGAACCTGCTGGACGGCCGGGTGGAGGTGGTGGCCGAGGGGCCACAGCCGGAGTTGGACCGGCTGCTGCACTGGCTGCGGCGCGGTCCGGCGCACGCCCAGGTGACGCAGGTGGACGTGCAGTGGGCCGAGGGCACTGGCCTGCGCGAATTTCACATCATCTGAGAGGCGGGCCGGCGTGGGACCCCCACACGCTGGGGTCTCTTGACCTGGTACGCCCGGCCCACTACCCTGTAAAGGTCAGCGCTGCCTGACACCTTTATCCAGAGCGCCCGAGAGACCTGGCTCAACGACGGCGCAGCAACCCGCCCTCATCACGGCATGGTGCTCAATTCCAGCCCGCATCCGGGTCAACGATGACCGCCCGCGGGGCCGATAAGGGAAGGGTCTCAGCGAATTGTTCGTTCCCCTTCTCCGCCACACACGTGAGAGGGGGAATGCTGTATCGGCCTTCCCCGCCTGCCGGAAGGAAGTGCCATGACCACCTTTGTCCCCGAAGCCGCCCCCTACGTACCGTCTGCCGCCGAAGCGGCCCCGGAGCGCTGTTCCGGCACCCGTCGCACCGTCACCCTGTTCCGGAACGAGCCGCTGCTGCTGGACTGCGGGCGGCCAGTGTCGCACGTGCGGGTGACTTATCACACCTACGGCGCGCCGGCCCCGGAGGCGCTGCTGGTCACGCACGCCCTGACCGGCACCAGCGCCGTGCACGAGTGGTGGCCCTCTCTCTTCGGGCCCGGCAAGGCGCTGGACCCGCAGCGGCACTACATCGTGTGCAGCAACGTGCTGGGCGGCTGCGCAGGCAGCACCGGGCCGCTGGAACTGGACGGCGCGCCGCTCACGCTGCGCGATATGGTGGCGGTGCAGCGCGAACTGCTGCGTCACCTGGGGGTGCAGCGTGCGGCGGTGGTGGGCGGCAGCATGGGCGGCATGCAGGTGTACGAGTGGCTGCGCAGCTACCCGGATTTAGTGACGCGGGCCGTCATCATCGGGGCGCCGGCCCGCCACTCCCCGTGGGCCATCGGGCTCAACACGGCCGCCCGCAACGCCATCCTGAGCGCGCCCGGCGGCGCGGGGCTGCAGGTGGCGCGTCAGATCGCCATGCTCAGCTACCGCAGCCCCGAGAGCTTCGCGGCCACCCAGAGCGGCGACAGCCCCCGGCAGCCGGGCACGCCGGCCATCAGCACGTACCTGGAGTACCAGGGCCGCAAGCTGGAGTCGCGGTTCTGCGAGCACAGTTACCTGGCCCTGACCAGCGCCATGGACCGCTTTCAGCTCTCGGACCTGGACCTGCAGGCGATCCGCACCCCGGTGCTGGTGGTGGGCATCAGCAGCGACGTGCTGTACCCGGCCAGCGAGGTGCAGGCCGGCGCCGCCCAGCTGCCGTGCGCCGAGTACTGGGAGCTGTCCAGCCCGCACGGCCACGACGCCTTTCTGATGGATGCCGACGCGCTGGAGCCGAAGGTTCGCGCGTTTCTGAGCAGCTGAGCGGTCCGCTCACGGCCTGAGCGAGAGGTGCCGTGCGGCCAGCGCCTCCCGGAGCAGGCCCAGGGCTTTCGGACCGAAGCCATGCAGGCGCAGGAGGTCCTCGGCCGTCCAGGCGGTGAGGTCCGTCAGGCGGGTGATCCCGGCGCCGGTCAGTGCCCGCAGCGCCGGCCGACCGATGGCCGCAGGAAGATCCGACGACGGACGGGAGTCATCTGCCCGGTGCTGTTCCATGGGCCCTCCTTCACTGTGGCGAATCAACGTGCTCCGTGCGCTACACCCCGTCCAGATACCGGTCCAGTTCCCACTGGTGCACGGTGGCGCTGTAGGCGTTCCATTCCTGGCGCTTGGCCTCCGCGAAGTGCTCCAGCACGTGGTCGCCCAGCGCGGCGCTGATCACCTCGTCGCGCTCCAGCGCCTCGATCGCCTCGCTGAGGTTGGTGGGCAGCTCACGGATCTTGTGGTGGCGCTTCTCGCGCACCGTCATGCGGAAGATGTTGCGCTGGATGGCCGGCGGCGGCTCCAGGTTCTGCTCGATGCCGTCCAGCCCGGCCGCCAGCATCACCGCCAGCGCCAGATACGGGTTGCAGCTGGGGTCGGGCATGCGGAACTCGGCGCGAGTGCTGTTGCCGCGCTTGGCCGGAATGCGGACCAGGGCCGAGCGGTTGCTGGTGCTCCAGGCGATGTTGATGGGGGCCTCGAAGCCCGGCACCAGCCGCTTGTAGCTGTTGACCAGCGGGTTGGTGATCGCCACCATGCCGGAAGCGTGTTCCAGCAGCCCGGCGATGAACTGCTGAGCCACCCGGCTCAGCCCGTACTCGCTGTCCGGGTCCGCGAAGGCGTTCTGGCCGTCCCGGAACAGCGACAGGTGGCAGTGCATGCCGCTGCCGTTGGTGCCGGCCACCGGCTTGGGCAGGAAGCTGGCCAGCAGGCCGTGCTCCAGCGCCACCCGCTTGACCGCAAACTTGAAGGTGGCGATGTTGTCGGCCGTCCGGAGCGCGTCGGCGTAGCGGAAGTCGATCTCGTGCTGGCCCGGGGCCACCTCGTGGTGCGCACTCTCGATCTCGAAGCCCATCTCGACCAGTTTGTTGGTGATCTCGCGCCGGATGCGTTCGCCCCGGTCAATCGGGGCGAGATCGAAGTAGCCGGCCTGGTCGTTGGTACGGGTGGTGCCGGCCCCCTCCGGGCTGCGCTCGAACAGGAAGAATTCCGGCTCCGGCCCGCAGTGCAGGGTGTACCCGAGCTGGGCGGCCCGCTCGATCTGGCGGCGCAGCACCTGACGCGGGTCGCCCTCGAAGGGGGTGCCGTCCGGCAGCCGCACATCGCAGATCATGCGGGCGGTCTTGCCGCGCTCGCCCTCCTCCCGCGAGAACTGCGGCAGCACCAGGAAGGTGGACAGGTCCGGCTGCAGCAGCATGTCGGACTCCTCGATGCGGGTGAAGCCTTCCACGGCGCTGCCGTCGAACATCACCTCGCCGCGCACCGCCTTGGCGAACTGCCCCTGCGGCACCTCGATGTTCTTGATGCCGCCCAGGATGTCGGTGAACTGCAGCCGCAGAAACCGGATGTTCTCCTGCTGCAGCCGGGCGAGAATCTGCTGCTGGCCTGCCGGGTCGGCGGCGCCTGCAGGAGCGGGGCGAGCGCTGGCGCGCGCGGCGGAACGGTCAGAGCGGGGCGGGGTCATCGGCGGGTCTCCGGGGAAACGAGGGGGGTCGGCATGGCTGCCTCTGATGATACGTGCCGCGACCTGGCCGGTGAGCCTGAACGGTCAGTTTTGCGACTTGTCCTCAAAATTTTGGCAGAATGTCCCGCCAAAGTCGAACGTCTGACCAGAAAACTGGGCAAATTTCAGGATTGAACTGGCCAGATTCGCCAATTTGACCCGTTTCGCGTTGACGTGTGGAGTCCGGCCCTCCTATACTCGGAGGCATGCGGGCCGTGAGGATGCGTCCGGCGGTTGCCCAGGAGGAATGCCCATGAAACAGGAATTCGACGTGCTGTCCGCGGCCAAAAGCTGGCGTCTGGAAGACTTCACCGACCACACCCCCGGCGCCGTGATCAGCGAGGTGTTCGCCAGCGACGTGCTGACGATGGAAGAGCTGCGGCACCGGCTGAGCCGCCCGGTCTACAAGAGCCTGCAGGGCACCCTGGAGCGCGGCCAGACGCTGGACCCGGCCATCTCCGACACGGTCGCGCTGGCCATGAAGACCTGGGCCATGGAGAAGGGCGCCACCCACTACACCCACTGGTTCCAGCCGCTGACCGGCAGCACCGCCGAGAAGCACGACAGCTTCCTGACGCCCACCAGCGACGGCAGCGCCATCGCCAGCTTCTCCGGCAAGGAACTGATCCAGGCCGAGCCGGACGCCAGCAGCTTTCCGTCGGGCGGCCTGCGCGCCACCTTCGAGGCGCGCGGCTACACCGCCTGGGACCCCTCCAGCCCGGCGTTCATCATGCGCCACAGCAACGGTGCGACCCTGTGCATTCCCACCGCCTTCGCGTCCTGGACCGGCGAGGCGCTGGACCTCAAGACCCCGCTGCTGCGCTCGATTGAGGCGCTGAACCAGGCGGTGATGCCGGCGCTGAAGCTGTTCGGCGTGGACACCACCCGGGTGAGCAGCACGCTGGGCGCCGAGCAGGAGTACTTCCTGATCGCTGAGGAGTACTACTTCGCCCGCCCGGACCTGGTGATGACCGGGCGCACGCTGTTCGGGGCCAAGCCGCCGCGCGGTCAGGAGCTGGAGGACCACTACTTCGGCGCCATTCCGGACCGGGTGCTGAGCTTCATGGCCGACGCCGAGAAGCAGATGTACGCGCTGGGCATTCCGGTCAAGACCCGCCACAACGAGGTGGCGCCCGGCCAGTTCGAGATCGCGCCGATCTTTGAGCAGAGCAACATCGCCGCCGACCACCAGCAGCTGATCATGCAGATCCTGCGCAACACCGCCCGCAAGTACGGCCTGGTGGCGCTGCTGCACGAGAAGCCCTTTGCCGGCGTGAACGGCTCGGGCAAGCACTGCAACTGGAGCATGAGCACCAGCAGCGGCGAGAACCTGCTGGACCCGGGCGATACCCCCCACGAGAACATGCAGTTCCTGTTCTTCTGCGCGGCCGTCATCAAGGCCGTGGATGAGCACCAGGACCTGCTGCGCGTGTCGGTGGCCAGCGCCCAGAACGATCACCGGCTGGGGGCCAACGAGGCGCCGCCCGCCATCATCAGCATCTTCCTGGGTGACGAGCTGACCGACATCCTGGACCGGCTGGCCAGCGGCCAGGGCGGGCGCGGCACCGCCGCCGGCCTGCTGGGCCTGGGCAGCACCGTGCTGCCGCACCTGCCGCGCCACGCCGGCGACCGCAACCGCACCAGCCCCTTTGCCTTCACCGGCAACAA
Source organism: Deinococcus sonorensis KR-87 (assembly GCF_040256395.1). NCBI lineage: Bacteria > Thermotogati > Deinococcota > Deinococci > Deinococcales > Deinococcaceae > Deinococcus > Deinococcus sonorensis. The sequence goes on from NZ_CP158299.1 coordinate 1,823,194, forward strand.
GTTCGAGTTCCGCGCGGCCGGCAGCAGCCAGAGCATCAGCCTGCCGATCACGGTGCTGAACACCATCGTGGCCGACGCGGTGGAGAAGCTCACCGCCGAACTGCGCGAGCGCCTGAACGGCAGCCGCAGCAAGCGGAGCCTGGACGAGGCGGTGGTGCAGGTGGTCCGCAGCACCTATGCCCAGCACCAGCGCATCGTGTTCAACGGCGACGGCTACAGCGAGGCGTGGCACCAGGAGGCCGAGCGGCGCGGGCTGCTGAACCTGCGCACCACCCTGGACGCCATCGAGCAGTTCAGCAGCGAGAAGAACGTGGCCCTGTTCAGCAAGTTCTCGGTGCTGAACGAGCGCGAGGTGCGCGCCCGCGAAGAGATCATGTACGACATCTACTTCAAGACGGTCAACATCGAGGGCGAGACCACCGAGTACATCGCCCAGACCATGATCCTGCCGGCAGCCGTCAGCTACCTCGCGGAACTGGGTGAGGTGGAGAGCAAGAGCCGGGCCGTCCAGGGCCTGAGCCAGGAAGTGGCCGGTCTGGCCGACGACCTCTACACGGCGCTGCAGACCCTGCGCGACGTCAACGAGGCCGACGGCGGCGAGGAAATCCACGACAAGGCCCACCACATGCGCGATCAGGTGCTGCCCGCCATGCTGGAGGTCCGCAAGGCCGCTGACCGGCTGGAGCGGGTGGTGGCCGGCAAGCACTGGCCGCTGCCGAACTACCGGCAGATGCTCTTCATCAAGTAAGGACAGAGAAACGTGGGGCGGGGCCGGGCGTCAATGCCCGGCCCCGCTTCAACAGGGGAGACGGTCCTTAATACCGCAGCGGGGCGAGCCAAAGTATCACCACTGGTTCGCCCCGCCCTGGTGCTGGACCGCTGGCACTGCTTTGCCGTGCCTGAGCGGTTTCGTAACGTGAAGGCTCGCCGCCGTGGACCGACGGGCGTACACTGAAACGATGCTCAATCTTGCCCGCCGGACCACCGTCACGCCGGAGCAGCTGGCCGAGGGCCTGACTGCATTGGGTCTGGACGGACGGCAGCAGGTGATCGCCCACAGCAGCCTGCGCTCCTTCGGACAGCTGGAGGGCGGCGCAGAGGTGCTGGTCAACGCGCTGCAACAGCACACCGAGACGCTGGTGGTGCCGGCCTTCAGCTATCAGACCATCGTGCGTGGGCCGGATGCACCGATCCACGCCCAGTTCCGGCGCGATACCCGGGTCAGCCGCGACATCGGGCGGATTCCTCAGCTGCTAATCGAGCGGCCCGACACCCTCCGCTCCTTCCATCCCGCGCTGAGTTTTGCAGCGGTGGGTGGACATGCGCAGGCCATTCTGGATACCCAGACGCTGGCGAGCCCCTACGCGCCCATCGGCGCGCTGTATGACCTGGACGGCTACGCCCTGCTGGTCGGGGTGGACCACAGCAGCAACACCAGCATTCATTACGGCGAGCATCTGGCCGGGATGCCGCTGCTGACCAAATACGTGCCGCAGGACGGCCGGGTGGTCCCGACCGCCTTCCCCAACTGCTCGGCCGATTTTGATCATCTGGCGCCTTACGTCCGGCCACGCACCGTCCAGGTGGGCAAGTCGCGGCTGCGGCTCTACCGCGTGCGCGAGCTGGTGGATGCCACGGTGCAGCTGCTGCAGCAGGACCCGGAGGCGCTGCTGTGCACCTTTCCCAGCTGCCGCTGTCAGCAGGTCCGCCGGATGGTCCGCGAGCAGGGGCTGAAGCCCAGACAGCACCAGCCGCTGCGCTGACCGCGTCAGTCGGGGTAGCTCAGGCGACGGTCGCTGCTGTGGCCGGGCCGCACCTTCAGCTCGGGCCGCACGTGATACACCGCGTGGTTGGCACACAGCGCCGCCTGCGCGAAGGCCACCGAGATCAGTTTGAAGTCGGCGCCGGCGCTGCTCAGGTCGCCGGCCACATACACCCCCGGCAGCCGGGTCTGGCCGTCCGGTCCGGCCGGCACGTACTCACCCTGCCAGCCCAGGGGCCACTCCTGCAGTGGGGTCAGGTCCGGGAGGTAGCTGTTCAGGAAGTAGCGGGCGTCCTGCGGCTCCGGCGGCTGCCAGTCCGGCGCCGCGGCCGCCACCACCTGCAGCCCGCCCGCCCGCCGCGCCTGTTCCAGCGCCTCCAGCTGCCGAGGCGTGCCGCGGAACAGCGCCCGGCGGTGGCTGAGCGTGACCTGTGCCCCCTGCTGGTGCAGCTGGAGGGCGGCCTGGGTGGCCTGCGGTACGCCCCCCTGCACCCACACCCGCTGGCCCCGGTGCTCGCCCGGCTGCGGCCAGTCGGTGTGCATGCCCGGTTCCGGCGCGGGCCTGGGCCGCAGCGCGCCCAGGCCCGCGGCCAGAATGACCGCGCCGGCCGGGTAGCGCTGATGGTCGGTGCCGACCACCCAGCCGGCGCCGTCCGGCTCCAGGGCGGTGACCAGCTCGCCCAGCCGGACGTCCACCGCGAATGGCGTCAGCTGCCGCACCAGCTGCGCGACGAGCTGGTCGGCGTAGGCGTTCGGGGCGGCCGGCACGTCGTAGACCCGCCGGTCCGGGTACAGGGCGCTCAGCTGCCCGCCCAGCTCCGGCCGGGCCTCAATCAGCCGCACCGACACGCCGCGCAGCGCCGCGTAGAAGGCGGCGTATAGCCCAGCCGGACCGCCACCCACGATCAGCACGTCGGTGGCAGGGGCGAGCGGCAGCGGCTCCATCATCGCCGGGCCGACCGTTACGACTTGACGACCCGCTGGCTGCGGATGATGTGCAGCATCTCGTGCCGGTGCGCCACCTTGGCGCGCGGGCGGCCCTGCGCCTGGCCCTGCTCCAGCTCGTGGCGGTCCAGCGCCTGCCAGTCGGCCAGCGTCACCACTTCCACCTGACGGCTGCTCAGCAGCGCGTCCACGGCCTCCCGGCCCGGCTGGGCGGCCGCCGGCAGCGTGCCTGCCGCCGCGTCGTCCAGCAGCTGCCGCACGCTCTCCACCGCGTCGGCCTTGTTGGTGCCGATCACGCCGCTGGGGCCGCGCTTGATCCAGCCGGCGGCGTACTCGCCGACCCGGCCCTCCACCCGGCCCTGGCTGTTGGGAATCACCGCGCGGCGCTCATCGAACGGCACCCCCGGCACCTGCACCCCCCGGTAGCCCACGCTGCGCAGCACCATCTGCACCGGCAGCACCTCATACTCGCCGGTGCCCACCGCGTTGCCCGCCTCGTCCAGCCGGTTGCGCTCGATCTTCAGCCCGCCCACCCGGCCCTGCCCGTCGTCCAGCACCTCCACCGGCGACACCAGGAAGCGCAGGTGGACGCGGCGCTCCTTGCCCTCCGGGGCACGGGCCGCGAAGCCGCGCAGCACCTCTAGGTTCTTTTTGACGGTGTTGTCGGTGATCTGGGCCTCGCTGGCCTCGTCCACCATCACCTCATCGGGGCGCACCACCGGGTCGGCGTCGTGCAGCTCTCCGAACTCACGCAGTTCCTTGGTGGTGAACTTTGCCTGCGCCGGGCCACGCCGGCCCAGGATGTACACGTCGCGCACCGGGCTGGCGTCCAGCGCCTTCAGGGCGTGCGGCGCGATGTCCGACTCGGCCAGTTCCTGCACGTTCTTAGCCAGGATGCGGGACACGTCCAGCGCCACGTTGCCCACGCCCACCACCGCCACACCCTGGGCGTGCAGCAGCAGGTCGCGGGCCGCCGCATCCGGGTGGCCGTTGTACCACGCCACAAACTCGGTGGCGCTCATGCTGCCTTCCAGGTCCTCGCCGGGAATGCCTAGGCGGCGGTCGGCGCTGGCCCCGAAGGTGTAGATCAGCGCGTCGTAGTGCGCCTTGGCATCCTCGTAGGTCAGGTCGCGGCCGAACTCCACGTTGCCCAGAAAGCGCACGCGCGGGTCGTTGAGGGTGCGCTCGAAGCCGCTCACCACGCTCTTGATCTTGAGGTGGTCCGGCGCCACGCCGTAGCGCACCAGCCCGTAGGGGGTGGGCAGCCGATCCAGCACGTCCACCGACACCGGCACCGTGTCCTGCTTGATGAGGGCCTCGGCGGCAAACACGCCGCTGGGTCCACTGCCGACGATCAGCACGCGCAGCGGACGGTCCTGGGTAAAGGCGGTCATGACGCAAGTGTACCAATGACGTAAAGGGGGTGGATAGGGCAAATCTGGACGTGTCTCCGGCCCGGTACACGAAAACGCCCCGGCCGGAGCCGGGGCGTCTGGTGAAGAGGGAGTCTTACTCGGCGGCGATGCGGGCCAGGGCCTTCTCGTCGCGCAGGGTGATCTTGCCGTAGCCGGCGCTGATCACGCTCTCGCGGCTCAGCTCGCCCACCACCTTGGTCACAGTCTCGCGGACCGAGCCCACGGCCGCGGCCAGCTCGTCGTGCGTGGCGTAGATCATGGTCTCGCCGCTCGGCTGCACCGTGGCGAGCGCCGTGTCCTTCAGCTCCAGCAGCTCGCCGGCGATGCGGGCGCGCAGGCGCTTGCCGACCAGCCGGTAGATGCTCTCGTAGGCGCGTTCCAGCGTGCGAACCAGGTGGGTGGTCACCAGCAGGTTGTCCTCGGCGCTCATCAGGGCCGGGTTAATCACGTCCACGGTGCTGTCGGTGACGGCCTCCGCGAAGTACTGCCGGTTCAGGCCCGCCAGGGCCTCCTCGCCAAAGTAGTCGCCGGGGCGCACGTAGCGCAGGGTCAGGCCGTTGCCGTCGTCGTCCATGGTGTGAATGCGCACCAGGCCGCTGGCCACCCGGTAGAGCATCTCGCTCTTGCCGGGGTACAGGATCACCGAGCCGGGGCGGTGGCTGACGGTGTCGACGAAGGTGTGCTTGTCAATGGTCTTGCTGTCAGTGGTTCGGTCAAGGAGCATATCTGGCCTCCTGGGTCAGTGAAAGAAAGTTGGGGGGTGGTCCGGGCCGTTCCCGACCAATCCCAACGCTGAACACAGTGTACACCAACGTCACAATTTTAGCAACCAAAAAGTTTCTTTAATAACTCTTTACGCTACAGTTCTGCTGGAGAGGTTCAGATTTCTGAAGGTTTCTCAGCCCAGTACGGATCGCGGCTGGATACAATGTGCGGACACATGAAGGAGACCGCATGATTCTGATGCGGGGAGCCGTGCACGATCAGGTGCCGTCCCGACTGGCGCCCTGGGGCGCCGGGGCCTCCTGTGGGTCACTGGCGCCGCGCTGGCAGCTGCTGCTGGGCCGACTGACCCGCCTTCTGGAAGAGCGAGACGCAGAAACTGACCGGCATACTACTCGCGTCACCCATCTGGCCCAGCAGTTCGCCCGCCGGCTGAATGTGCCGCCTGAGCGCTGCCGTGCACTCGGCTGGGGTGCGCGGCTGCACGACATCGGCAAGCTGACGGTGCCGATGGAACTGCTGCAGAAGGCCGGGCCGCTTCATGCCTGGGAACGCGAGGTGCTGTGCGGCCACGTGTGGGCTGGCCAGTGCATCGCCGGGGCGCTGGACGGTCTTCCCGCCGCCGCACTGACCGTGATCGCCGAGCATCACGAGCGCTGGGACGGCCAGGGCTACCCGCGCGGCCTGCGCGGCGAGCAGATCTCGCTGGAGGCGCGGCTGTTCAGCCTGTGCGACGTGTTTGACGCGCTGACGCACCAGCGCAGCTATAAGCCGGCCTGGGGGCCCACCGCCGCGCTGGAAGAGATGCGCTCGCAGGTAGGCCGGCAGTTTGACCCCGGCCTGTTTCCGGTCTTCGAGCAGCTGATCCACGAGCTGTATCCGGGCGCCTGGACCACGTCTCAACCCGATTGAGCTGCAACCTTTCTGTCAGACGCCCACCGCTACCCTAAGAAGCATGAGCGTGTTGCACAGTCTGCTGGGGGCCATCGTCAAGGACGGGGCCAGCGATGTACATTTGCGGGCGGGCAGCGCGCCGATGGGACGAATCAACGGTCTGATCCGGCGGTACGGCGAGGCCAGCCTGACCCCGCAGCATATGGAGGCCTTTACCCGCGAGATGATGGGCCGCCCGGACCTGTGGGATGACTTCGTGCGGCGCCGTGAATCGGACTTCGCGTACGGCGTGCAGGGCATCGCCCGCTTCCGGGTGAATGCCTACTGGCAGCGCGGCAGCATTGGCCTGATCATGCGCGTCATTGAGGACAAGCCGATCCCCAGCTTTGAGCAGCTGGGGCTGCCGCGCAGCACCTTCGAGGAGCTGGCCGCCAACGAACGGGGGCTGATCCTGGTGACCGGCCCCACCGGCAGCGGCAAGACCACCACCCTGGCCAGTATCATCAACTACATCAACGCCACCAGCCCGCTCAACATCGTGACGCTGGAGGACCCGATCGAGATCCTGCACCGCGACCAGCTCTCCACCATCTCACAGCGCGAACTCGGCACCGACACGCTCAGCTTCTCGGCCGGGTTGCGCGCCAGCATGCGGCAGGACCCGGACGTGATTCTGATCGGCGAGATGCGTGACAAGGAGACGGTGGAGGCGGCCCTCTCGGCGGCGCAGACCGGCCACCTGGTGTTCAGCACGCTGCATACCCTGGACGCCATCCGCACCGTGAACCGCATCATCGATTTCTTCGCCCCGCACGAGCGCGATCAGATCCGGCTGGGCCTCTCGGAGAGTCTGGTGGGCGTGGTGAGCCAGCGCCTGCTGCCCCGGATGGGCGGCGGCCGGGTGCTGGGCATGGAGATCCTGCTCGGCACGCCCACGGTGCGCGACTGCATCAAGGACCAGGACCGGATGGAGGAGATCAAGCAGGCGCTGGAAGAAGGTGGCCTGCGCGGCATGCACACCTTCGACCAGCATCTGGTGCAGCTGGTGCAGTCCGGCCTGATGAGCGAGGAGGACGCGATGCAGTCGGCCACCAGCGCCCACGAGGTCAAGATCAAGCTGATGGCCCAGAAGTTCGCCTGAGGCGGCTCAGGCCCGCTTCAGCTCAGGGCACCACCTGTTTGCCCTGGCCGCTGTAGCGCGGCAGCACCTCGGCGGTCACCGCCGACGCCTGACCGGCCACTACCAGCGCCACACACGCGCCGCCAAAGCCGGCGCCGGTCATGCGGGCGCCCAGCACCTGCGGATGCGCCTGCAGCAGCGCCACCAGCTCATCCACCTGCGGATGCGACACCTCGTAATCGTCGCGCAGGCTGGCGTGCGAGGCGTTCATCAGCTGCCCGAAGTGGGCGGCGTCCGCGTGCAGCGCCTCCAGCACCCGGGCGTTCTCAGAGACCACGTGCCGGGCCCGGCGGCGCAGCGGTTCCGGCAGCGTCTCCATCTGCTGAATGTCCCGCACGTCGCGCAACTGGGCCACGCCCAGCTGACGGCTGGCCTCCTCGACCTCGCCGCGGCGGGTGTTGTAGCCGCTCTCGGCCAGCCGGCGCGGCACGCCACTGTCCAGCACCAGCACCTCGGCCCCGGCCGGGAACGGCAGCACCTGACGCTCCAGGCTGCGGGTGTCCAGGAACAGCATCGCGCTGGTGTTGGCGAGGCTGCTGGCCATCTGATCCATCACGCCGCACATCACGCCCACGAACTCATGCTCAACCCGCACGCCCATCAGGGCCAGCTCCACGTCATCCAGCTTCAGATCGGAGAGCTGCCGCAGCGCCCGCAGGGTGGCCAGTTCCAGCGCCGCGCTGCTCGACAGGCCGCCGGACGGCACGTCGCTGTGGATGTACACGTCCATACCTTCCTGGGTGCCGGTCAGGTTGAGGCAGCCGGTCAGATACGGCGCGAAGCCGGTGCCCACCGAGCCCACCTCCACCTCCAGCGTCTGCTCCAGGTTGGCGCTGTGCAGGCGGTGCTGGCGCAGGCCGTTGCGGCTCAGCAGCACGGTGGCCTGCTGAGGGATGGCGGTCGGCAGCACGAAGCCGCCCTGGTAGTCGGTGTGCTCGCCCAGCAGGTTCACGCGGCCCGGCGCGCTGGCGCTGGCTTGCGGCTGGTGGCCAAAGAGCTTCGAAAAAGCGGCCGTATGGGGGTCGTGGTTGGTCACAGTGGCCCCATCATAGGGGCTGACGCGGCCGTACAGTCGGACTGGTGAAGGGGTGTTCTGCAGGGCCGGGCGGCGGCTTTTGATGCGCTGAGCGGCCCGTCTGGCCGGGAGGGCGATCCATCTGCAGTGGGCGGCCCTGCCCCGACCCGGCCGATCAGCAGACGGAAAGGCCCAGTGCTTTCGGAGGGTTCCTGGGGCGCTCACACGCTGGCTCTGGGTCACCTGCCCTCACTGCATCCACTAGCATGGCCGGGTGTCTGAACCGAGCACCGCCCGCTCCCCACTGCGCCGATTCTGGCGCGAGTGGATCTTGAGCGCCGCGCTGCCCATCTGGCTGGTGATCACGTTTCTGTTCACGCTGGCGCGGGTGGACGGCAGCAGCATGAACCCCACCCTGCACTCCGGAGATGTGGCGCTGCTGCTCAAATACCCGCGCTGGCTGCGCGCCTGGGGCGTGTGGGACGGCTACCCCCGGCACGGCGACATCGTGATCTTCAAGGCGCCGGCGGAGAGCGAGTACGCCTGGCAGACCGGCCTGTTCGGGCAGCGCTACCGGCCCTACAACATCAAGCGGGTGATCGGGCTGCCCGGCGACACGGTGGGCGTGAGCGGCGGCCACGTGCAGCTGAATGGCCACCCGCTGGCGGAGCCGTACGCCAGCGGCGACACGCCGCAGGACGAGCCGGCGGTGCGAGTACCGCCGGGCCGCATCTATGTGCTGGGCGATAACCGGATCATCGGGGAGAGCGTGGATTCCCGCTACTACGGTCCGGTGTCGCTCTCGGACGTGGCGGGGCCCGCCAACCTGCATCTGGGCCTGGGCGGGTCAGCTGCACCCTGAAGCCGCTCTGCCCCGGGGCTGGTCAGCAGACTGTGAAGCGCGGCTCATGCAGACCCGTTAACGTGCGCTCATGCAGACGACCAGAGTGTTCATGACGGCAGCGCTGCTGGCCCTGGCCAGCGCCTCGGCCCAGACGGTGCGGGTCTCGGACCCCAAGCTGCCCTTTTCGGTCAGCGTGCCCAAGACCTGGGTGGGCGTCCAGTTCAAGGACAACATCTCCGGCCTGAGCGTGGCGTCGGCGCCGAAGGCGGGCGCGGCCCTGATGCGCTTCAACTTCATTCCCAAGCAGGGCCGCAAGCTGGTGCTCACGGATGAATTCGCCGGTTTCGAACAGGCGGTGAAGCAGGGCGGCAACACCCTGAAGCTGGTCAGCAGCAAGAATGTCAGCTACGGCGGCGTGGCCGGGATCCTGCGGACCTACGACATGGTCCAGAAGAAGCATCCGGTGCGGATGCGGCTGTGGTTCGGCAACGGGGCCAAGAATTTCTATAGCTTCCAGCTGACCGACACTCAGGCCAATTTCAGCAAGTCCGCGCCGATCTTCGCAGCGGCCTTGAGCAGCCTGAAGTTCAATTGAGACAGAGGAGATGAGCAGATGCGCCAGCCCGAGGATGAGGGCTGGCGCATCGTTCAGAGAGACTTGAAAGGGGAGGCAGGGGTTCACGCCCGCTGCCCGTGGCATTCGGCGGGCAGCCCCGCTCTTCGCCTGCTTACTTGGCGTCGTACCAGTTGGGGCCGGTGCCCACCTCCACCCGGAGCGGCACCTTCAGCACCATCGCCCCTTCCATCATCTCGCGCATCACGGCCGCCACCTCATCGGCGCGCTCGGAGGGCGCTTCCACCAGCAGTTCGTCGTGCACCTGCAGCAGCAGCCGGGCGCCCAGCGGTTCCAGTTCCCGGTCCAGCCGGATCATCGCCAGCTTGATGATGTCGGCGGCGGTGCCCTGGATCGGCATGTTGTAGGCCACCCGCTCGCCGGCCTCGCGCACGTTGCGGTTGCCGCTGGTCAGCTCCGGCACGTAGCGGCGCCGCCCGAACATGGTCTCCACGTAGCCGTTCTGCCGCCCGAATTCCAGCGTCCGGTCAATGTAGGCGCGGATGCCCGGGTAGGTGCTGAAGTACGTCTCGATGAAGCCGGCGGCGTCGGCGTAGGGAATGCCCAGGTCGTTGGAGAGCCGGTGGGCACTCATGCCGTACAGCACGCCGAAGTTGACGGTCTTGGCGGCGCGGCGCTGGTCCGGCGTGACGGTGGCCTCGTTCAGACCCAGCACCTGCGCGGCGGTGCGGCGGTGAATGTCGGCGCCCTCCTGGAAGGCCTGCTGCATCAGCGGATCGTCCGCGATGTGCGCCAGCAGCCGCAGCTCGATCTGCGAGTAGTCGGCGGCGATCAGGCAGTACCCGTCGTCCGCGATGAAGCCCTTGCGGATCTCGCGGCCCACCTCCGAGCGGATCGGGATGTTCTGCAGGTTGGGGTTCAGGCTGCTCAGCCGCCCGGTGGCCACGGCCGCCTGGGCAAAGGTGGTGTGTAGCCGGCCGGTGCGCGGGTTGACCAGGTTCGGCAGCGGATCGAGGTAGGTGCCGCGCAGTTTTTCCAGCTCGCGGAATTCCAGCAGCGCCGGAATGATCGGGTGCTCGTCGCGCAGCGGCTCCAGCGCGGCCACGGCGGTGCTGCGCTTGCCGGCCAGCTTGGTCTTCTTGCCGCTGGCGAGGCCCAGCTCGTCGTACAGCATCGCCTCCAGCTGGTCGCGGCTGCGGATCTGGAATTCACGCCCCGCATGGGCGTAGATCTGCTGTTCCAGCGTGGCAATGCGCGCGCCGGTAGACATCGCCAGCCCGCGCAGGTAGGCGCTGTCCAGCCGCACACCCCGTACCTCCATCCGCGCCAGCACCGCCGACAGCGGCCGTTCCATCTGGTCGTAGAGCGTGCGGCGGGCGTCGTCCAACTGGGCCGGCAGGTGGTGGAGCAGCTGGGCGCTCAGGGCCGCCCGGCCCGCTGCGTCATCCGGCCAGCGCTGGTCCAGGTAGCGCTCGGTCACGGCACTCATGGTGGTGTTGGCCGGGTCCAGCAGGTAAGCCATCAGCAGCGGGTCGTCGCCCGGCTCCACCACCGTGCCGCGCACGCTCAGGTGGGCGGCCAGCGCCTTGGCCCCGGCTGCCGTAACCGAGCGCTGCCCGACGAATTCGGCCTCGTCCACGGTGGCCGGGAACTGTTCGCGCAGCCGGGCCGCCGCCTTCTCGCGCTCTCGCTGCGCCTTCTCGGCCGCCTTCTGCTGGGTCTTGGTCAGCGGGGCCGCGCCCGCCTCCCCGCCGAACAGACCGTCCTGCGCGCCCGCCGGGTCCTGGGGGGACCACTCGTCCGGCTGCCGGGTGGGGGCCACCCGCACCACGCCGGCCGCGTCATCGGCCTCGAAGGTCGCGGCGTCCAGCAGCGCCGCCGTCAGGTCGTCCTCGCGCGACAGGCGGTAGCCCCACACCACGCCCTCGCGCGGGGTGCGCCACTCGGCCTGCCGGGGCACGGCCAGGGGTCCGGCGGCCGGCTCACGGTCCTCGCCCTCGCCGCCCGCCTGATGTTCCGCTTCCAGCACGCTGTCCGGCATCACGCTCTCCTGGCCGTTCAGCCCGGCCACGTCGCGCTTCACCGAGTGCAGGTCCAGCTCGGTCAGCAACTCGTCCAGGCGCGCCGGGTTGCCCGGCAGCCGCCCGCTGCCCAGCTCCACCTCAAGCGGCAGGTCGGTGACCATGGACGACAGCTGGTGGCTGAATTGCACCGCCTCCTCCGAGTCCAGCAGCTTCTGGCGGGTGCCGTCCGGCTTCAGGGTGCCGGCGTGGGCCGCCGCATAGATGCCCTCCAGCGTGCCGTATTCCTGCAGCAGCTTGGAGGCGGTCTTGGGTCCAATCCCCTTCGCGCCGGGAATGTTGTCGCTGGCGTCTCCGGTCAGGGCGCGGTAGTCCACCCACTGCCGCACCGTCACGCCGTACTTCTCCAGCACCTGCTCTGGCCCGATCAGCGAGAAGTCGTTGGCGATCACCTTCACGTGGTCGTCCAGCAGCTGATAGGCGTCGCGGTCGCTGGTCACGATCCGCACCTGCATCCCGGTGCCCTCGGCCTTGCGGGTCAGCGAGGCGATCACGTCGTCGGCTTCGTAGCCGGGTTCCTCCAGCCGCGGCAGGCCCAGCGCGTCCACGATCTCGCGGATGCGGTTGATCTGCTTGGGCAGATCCGCCGGCGTGTCGGCGCGGCCCGACTTGTAGCCGTCGAACTGCTCGTGGCGGAAGGTCTTGACCGGCGGGTCGAACACCACGATCACCTGATTGCTGCGCTGCTTGACCAGCCGCAGCGTGAGGCGCAGAAAGCCCAGGATGGCGTTGGTCGCCTCGCCCTGCCGGTTGGTCAGCGGCGGCAGCGCGAAGTACGAGCGGAACGCCAGCGCATGCCCGTCGATCAGGACGAGGGTCGAGGGGGTGGGGGCGGAAGCAGTCATGCCGGTATTGTAGGCGCTGCAGGAGACAAGAAAGGCGAGACAGAATTCTGTCTGGGGCAGATTGCTGGCGGAGTGGTCCAGCCTATTCCGCTGCCTCGGCCACCACCGGACGCTCCGTCACGTCCCGGCCCCGTGCCAGATCACGCGGGGAGCGGCGGCCGAAGGCGTGCGCCAGATCGCGCTCCGAGAGCCGCAGCACCGTGGGACGGCCGTGCGGACAGGCCCACGGCTGGTCGCAGGTGCCCAGTTGCTCCAGCGTCCGGGCGCCCAGCCCCAGCGTGACGTGGCCGGCCCGCAGCGCCGGGGCACAGGCCAGCCGGCCCAGCAGTTCGCGGCGTGGGTCCGGCAGGTCGCCCAGGGCCGTCTCCACGATCAGTTCGTGCAGGCGTGGCACGGCGAGCGCGGCAAAGGCGGCGGGCAGGCTGCGCAGCCGGGCCAGCCCCGCCCCAAAGTCTTGGATGTCCAGGCCCCAGCTTCTCAGCTCGTCGCCGCGTTCGTGCAGGCGGGCCAGCTGGACCGGCGTCAGCTGCAGCAGCTCCGGCTCCGGCAGCTCCAGCGCCGGCGTCTCGTCCAGTGCGCGGCCCAGCTGCTCATACAGCACCCGCTCGTGGGCGGCGTGGGTGTCCACGATCCACAGGTCGCCCTCGCCCTCGGCCAGCAGGTACAGCTCGGCATGCACACCCAGCGCGGTGAGCGCCGGGAAGTGGCCGCTGGCCTGGGCCGGCGCGGCGCCGGGCATGCGCAGCGCCGGGGCGGGACCGGCCAGCGGGGTGCTCAGCAGGGCGGCCGCCACCGCCTCCTTCAGCAGCCCGGCCAGCTGACTCAGGTCGGCCAGCGCCACCACCGCCTTGGCCGGGTGGACGTTGGGGTTCACGTCCTCCGGCGGCAGCGTCAGGTCCAGCACGCACAGCGGCGCCTGACCGGCAGGCAGCAGTTCGGCGTAGCCGTCAATGATCGCCTTCTCCAGTTCCGGCGGCAGGCTGACCGGCCGGCCATTCACCGACAGGTGCATCCGGTCCCGGCGGGCGCGGGTCAGCTCCGGACGGCTCAGCACGCCGCTCAGCTGCAAGCGGTCCTGGGTGCGGTCCACCCGGATCACCCGGTTGGCGCTCAGCGGGCCGTACACGCTGGCCACCGCCGTGCGGGTGTCGCCGGGCGCGTGCGAGAGGCGCGGCTCTCCGTCCACGCTCAGGCGCCAGTGCAGGGCCGGATGGTGCAGCACGTAGCGGCCCATCAGCGCCGTGATCTCGCGCACCTCGCTGGCCGCCGGCGCCTGGGTGCGCAGGCGGGCCGGCAGATGCGAAAACAGGCCGCTGACCGTCACGGTGGTGCCGGCCGGCGCCGTCACGCGGCGGACCGACACGTCGTCGCCGTGCGCCAGCAGCTCGGCCGCCCCCAGCTGGGCGGCCGGGCGGGTCTGCATTCGCAGCTTTCCGGCCTGACTCATCGCCCACAGCGCCTCCCCCCGGAAGCCCAGGGTGGTCACCCGCTCCACCGTCTCCAGCTTGCTGGTCGCGTGGCGCAGCGGCGCCAGCGGCACCTGATCGGCCGAGATGCCCGCCCCGTTGTCGCGCACCCGCAGCAGCGTCAGGCCGCCGTCCTCCAGCTCCACCTCGATGCGGCTGGCACCCGCGTCCAGCGCGTTGTCCAGCAGCTCGCGCACCGCGTCCAGCGGGCGCGACACCACCTCGCCGGCCGCGATCTGGCGGGCGACATCGGGCGGCAGGATGCGGATGGCAGTCATGGTCGCGGCTCAGTATTACGCATATGGCGGAATGGGGTGGTGAGGTGGGGCGCGATTGGGAGAGGAGCGGGCCCAGAACAAACCACCCTTCCAGGGGGCAGTGCCGGTTCACAGTTGAGATCGGGAGAACGTCAACCGCTGCTGCCCCCAGGCCTGTTCCAGCCGCCGTCTACCCCTCGCCCCTCGCTTCCCGTTGCCAGGTCTGCAGCAGCATCAGCGCGTCCATCGGCGTCATCTTGCTGAGGTCCAGGCTCGCCAGTTCGCGCTTCAGCTGGCCGTCGTCGCCCTGGGCATTCAGGCCGCTCAGCAGCTGAGCAGCCCGGGCGGTCACGCTGCCCGGCAGGCCGGCCAGCCGCGCCACCTCCACCCCGTAGCTCTGGCGGGCGGCTCCCGGCATCACCTGGTGGTAGAAGGTCAGGCCCAGGTGGCCGTGCTCGCCGGTCTCCTCCTCCGCCGCCACGTGGAGGTTGCACAGGCCCGGCAGCTGCCCTTCCAGCCGGGTCAGCTCGAAGTAGTGGGTGGCGAACAGGGTATACGCGCCGACCCGGTGCAGCGCCTCCAATGCCGCCTGAGCGATGGCCTGCCCGTCCAGCGTGCTGGTGCCGCGCCCCACCTCGTCCAGAATCACCAGACTCTGGCCGGTGGCGCCGTGCAGGATGTCCGCCAGCTCGGACATCTCGACCATGAAGGTGCTTCGCCCGCCCGCCAGATCATCGCTGGCCCCGATGCGGGTGTGAATGCTGTCAAAGAGCGGCAGCTCGGCCTGATCCGCGGGCACGAAGCTGCCGATCTGATGCAGCAGCGCACACAGCGCCACCGTCCGCAGGTACGTGCTCTTGCCGGCCATGTTGGGGCCAGTGATCAGCAGGGTGCGGCGCTCCGGGTGCAGCAGCACGTCGTTCGGCACGAAGCGCTCGCCCAGCGCCTGCTCCACCACCGGATGGCGCGCCTGACTGAGCCGCAGCGGGCCGTCCGTCGTGATGGGCCTGACCCAGCCGCGGCTGGCGGCGATCTCGGCCAGGGCCGCCAGCACGTCCAGCTCGCTCAGGCCGCCGGCCGCCTCGCTGAGCCGCTCGGCGTGCTGCGACAGCGCGTCCCTCAGCTCGTTGTAGACCTCCGCCTCCAGCCGGTCGGCGGCCCCTTCCAGCCGGGCGATCTCACGTTCGCGCTCGCGCAGGTCCGGCCGGGTGAAGCGGGCACGGTCCTTGAGGGTGGCGACCTGGGTGTAATCGGTGGGCACCTTGGCGTAGTGGGCGCTGCTCACCTCCAGGTAGTACCCGAAGACGCTGTTGTACCCCACCTTCAGCACCGGAATACCGGTGCGCACCCGCTCGCTGGTCTCCAGCTCCGCGATCCAGGCGCGGTGGGCGGTGGCCTCGCGCCGAAGCGCGTCCAGCCCCTCGTGGAAGCCCTCACGGATCAGACCGCCCTCCCCGATGCGAATCGGCGGGTCCTCCACCAGCGCAGCACGGATCAGCGCCACCAGGTCCGGCAGGCCGCCCAGCCGCTGCGCCAGGCTGCCCAGCAGGCCCTCCTGCCCCTCCAGCAGCGCCGAGGCTTCCGGCAGCAGCTCCAGCGTGCGGGCCAGCGCCGCCACCTCGCGCGGCCCGGCCCGCCGGGTCGCCACCCGCGCCGCCAGCCGTTCCAGGTCGTGGGCGCGGTAGAGCAGCGCCCGCAGCGCGTGGCGGATGTCGGGCGCACGCACCAGCGCCTGCAGGGCCAGCTGACGCGCCCCAATGCTGGTGGCGTCGCGCATCGGGGCGCGCAGCCAGGCCCGCAGCCGCCGCCGTCCACCCGCCGTGCGTGTCTCGGACAGCACGTGAATCAGGGTGCCCTGTGCCCCCGCCTGCGGCGTCTGGGGGCTGAACACCTCCAGCGCCCGCAGCGCCCAGTCGCCCAGCCGCAGGTGCGCCCCCGGCTCGTAGCGTGAGACGCGCCGCACCATCTCCAGCCGGCCCTGCTGGGTGCTGCGCGCGTAGCCCAGCACCGCTCCACAGGCCCGCAGCAGGGCCGGACTGTTCAGGCTGGCCGGCAGTTCTCCCAGGGTATCCAGCAGCTCCCGCTGGGTCTGGGCCTCATCGAAGCTCGCCTGGGAGAGCATCACCGGGAAGCGCGCCTGGAAGTCCGCGAGCAGCGCGGCGTTCCCGCTCAATTCCGGCGCCAGCAGCACCTCCCGGGCCCGCCAGCGGGCGAGGTCGTCGTAGAGCGCCGCCCGGGTACCGAAGCTGGCGCAGCGGAACTCGCCGGTCGAGACGTCCAGCAGCGCCAGCGCGTAGCCGTCACCGGTCGCCACAGCCGCCAGGAAGTTCTCGTCAGCGCTGAGCAGGCGTTCCTCGGTCACGGTGCCGGGCGTGAGCAACTGCGTCACCTTGCGCTCGATCAGGCCGCTGCCCGGCTCCTCCAGCTGATCGGCCACCGCCACCCGCACCCCCTGCGACAGCAGCCGCTCGATGTGCGCGTCGGCGGCCCGCACCGGGATGCCGGCCATGGGGGTCGAGAAGTCCTTGCTCGACTTGTGGGTCAGGGTCAGGCCCATCAGGCGGGCGGCGCGTTCCGCGTCCTCACCGAAGGTCTCATAGAAGTCGCCGCACTGAAACAGCAGCAGGTAATCCGGATGCTGATCGCGCAGCGCCACATACTGCTCCAGCATCGGCGGTAGCGTGCCGTGACCTGTCCCCTTCAGGACGCTCTGGGGAACCGGAAGCATGGGCGTAGTCTAGCGTGGGAGCCCCGCGCCCCAACGTGACGCCGGCGCCCGAATCCCAAGCTTTGGTGGGGGTTTGGCCTGCTTCACAGCCCGGCTCATCATGAGGACCGTGCATGAAGACGACCGTTGTGACCTACACTGAGGCATGACTGAAGCCAAAACGGCGACCCTCCGCATCGACTGGCATCAGAAAGCAGCTGTGGCCCAGGTGCAGCTCCGCCACGTGACCGCCCCTGAAGAACAGCACCTCAAGCACACTGGCTGGCAGTACATGTCCAAGATGTGGCTGTACACCATCACCCGCCGGCGCAACATGGATGACATTGAACAGCAGGCGCTGGAGATGCTCAGCGAACTGTACGAGATGGTCCGTGACTACGCGCCCGACAGCTTCCAGATCATTCAGGACCGCGAGATGACCTACACCATCGAAGAAGTAAAGGCGTTCGGGCGCACCACTCTTCAGGCCTGAGGAGCCCTGCGCTTCACATTTCTCAGCGTGGAAGACGGCATACTACTTGAGCTGGCTTTTTACGAAAGTCGTGTTTGAAGAAGCACTTGAGGGAGGCGTCCACCTCGAAGGAAATACGGGCGCGCGAGCAGGTCACCGGGTCAGACCCGGCACCGTGCACCAGCCAGGGGAACCGAAAGGTTCCTCTTTTTTCATGCTAGTCGAAGCGACGCCATGTGAGGAACCGGCGCAGGAAACGCCTTTGTTAATAGGGTCACGTTTCGGCTTCAAATAGTAAGAGTTTCTTAAGAGCAGTACCTTTACCCTGAGGACATCTCAACGACTGTACGTCAGGGCTGCCCAGGCAGTTCAGGACCATGCTCGTCCCGACTGGGCAGGCGCTGGCGTTTCCGGTCACTTCTGGAGGGGAAACCAGGATGCCTTCACTTCGTCATGCTCGCTCGATCACCGGTGTCTTCGCCAGAGCTGTTGCCCTGGGTGCTCTCCTGCTTGGCCCAGGGCAGGGCGCCAGCCTCAGCCAGATTCAGTCGGGCGGGGTCTTCCGGCTGGCCTTCAGTACGCCACATCCGCCGCTGATTGCGCAGGAGGACGGTGCCTTCAACGGCTTTGCGGTTGAGCTGATCTCGCTGCTGGCCCGCCAGATGCAGGTTCGCACCGTCACGTGGCAGCGGGTGGGCACGCCGGAACTGCTGGTGCAGGGCCTGCAGAACAAGGCGTACGACGCCGTCATCGACACCCGCCTGCCTCAGCCGCTCGGCGGCGTCAACCTCACCAAGCCGATCGCGTGTGGCGGCGGCGTGATTCTGGCGCGTCCGGGCGGTCCCACGCAGGAGCAGGACCTGAAGGGCAAGCGCATCGCCGTGGTGACCGGCAGCAGCTACTTCTACTACGTCCGCAACCTGCCGTTCGACAAGAAGATCAGTGCCTTCTCGGACGACGCCCAGGCGCTGATCAGCTTTCTGGCCGGCGCGGTTGACGTGCTGGTCACTGACCGGTATGCGGCCCTGAAGATGTACAAGCAGGCCGGTGACAAGCGGGTGCAGGTGAGCCCGCTGCTGTGGTCGCAGGACATCGACATCGTGGTGACGAACAGCGACGACAAGGAAATCCTGTCGGCGCTCAACGCCGGCCTGAAAAAACTACAGAAGGATGGCACCTACGCCAAACTGAGCCAGAAACACTTCGGCCAGGACGTCAGCTGCGTGCTGTAACGCTCGGGCAGGACGGGCAGTTGGAGCAGGGCTGCCATAGTCCAGCTGGGGGTGTTCAACCGCCGCCCCCCAACCGGCCCAGCCACACGCCCACCCCGAACACCACTGCGCCGCCCACGATCACCTGCATGACCGTCTGCGGCAGCGGGCTGCGCATGTAGCGGTAGCGGATAAACGAGATGGCCAGCAGCTCCACCAGCACCACCACGTAGGCGAGCGTCAGGGCGGTGTGCAGGTTTGGCAGCAGGAAGGGGAGGGTGTGCAGCATGCCGCCCAGCACGGTGGCCAGACCGGTGATGATGCCGCGGGTGGTGGGATGCCCGCGCCCCGAGACCTTGCCGTCGTCGCTGAGCGCTTCGGCCAGCCCCATGCTGATGCCGGCTCCCACGCTGGCCGCCAGCCCCACAAAGAACGCGTCAATGGGCCGTCCGGTCAGGCCGGCCGTGGCGAACAGGGGCGCCAGGGTGCTGACCGAGCCGTCCATCAGGCCCAGCAGCGCCGGCTGAATCTTCTGCAACACGAAACTCTGCTCGTGATCCTGCGTCTGGGTGGTGAGCGGCTCCTCGGTCATGGTTCTTGCTACCTTAACAGGAAGGATTCTCAATAAGCAAACCGAGTGGTTTGCTCGGAGAGGCGGCGGCCGGTCGAGCATGCTATACTGTCAAAGTTGCCGACTGACGCACACAGACGTCTCGGCGGAGGACAGCATGCAGAAAGAGATTCACCCCAAGGCCGTGCCCTGCAAGATCTACTACCAGGGCAAAGTTGTGATGGAAACCCTCTCGACCCGTCCGGAGATCCACGTGGACGTGTGGAGCGGCGTGCACCCCTTCTGGACCGGCGAGAGCCGCTTCGTGGACACCGAGGGGCGCGTGGACAAGTTCACCAAGCGCTTCGGCGACAGCTACCGCCGCAAGAAGTAAACGCAGCACAGCAGAGCGGGCCACCCTGATATGGGGTGGCCCGCTCTGCTGTATGGGCGCTCAGCGGTTGTTCGGCCCGAACAGCGTCTTGCCCAGCGTGTTGGTCAGGCTGGTGGGCATCACCGAGGTGGCGAGGGTCAGGGCGGACCACTGGCCCAGCGCGACCACCTGAGGAGCGGTGTAGGCCTTCCGGGGGGCGGCTGTCTGCTGGTTCATGCTGTACCTCCTGCAATGTAGCGGTCCCAGGGTAGCCGCCGGGCCGTTACAGCCCCGTAAAACGTGGCGGCCCCTGCTATTCTCCGGAGCGTCATGCTCAAGTCTCCTTACCACGGCGGCCACCTGGAGGTGGTCGTCGGTCCGATGTTCAGCGGCAAGAGCGAGGAACTGATTCGCCGGCTGAACCGCTCGATCATTGCCCGGCAGCAGGTGGCGGTCTTCAAGCCGGCCATCGACGACCGCTATCACGCCGCCCACGTCGCCAGCCACTCCGGACAGCTGACCCCAGCACTGGCGGTCGGCAACACCGCCCAGGTCCGGCAGCATCTGGATGCCGGATTGCCGGACGTGGTGGGCTTCGATGAAGCGCAGTTCTTCGACGCCGGGCTGGTGCCGCTGGCCCTCGAACTGGCCGATCAGGGCGTCCGGGTGGTGCTGGCCGGGCTGGACCTGGACTTCCGGGGCGAACCGTTCGGCGTGATGCCGGAGCTGCTGTCGCGGGCCGAGAGCGTCGAGAAGCTGACGGCCATCTGCATGGTCTGTGGCGCGCCTGCCACCCGCACGCAGCGCCTGATCGGTGGGCAGCCGGCCCACTACGACGACCCGGTGCTGCTGGTGGGCGCCTCGGAACGCTACGAGGCGCGCTGTAGGGTCCACCATGTGGTGATGCGCTGACCGCACAGCAAAAGGGGGCCAGATAACTTCCGGCCCCCTCTGTTCAGGAAGATCAGGTGTTAGCGGCGCTCGTCGTCGCGCGGACGGAACTCGCGGTCGCTGAAGTCGCTGCGGCCACGGCCCGAGTCGCGGCTGCCGCTGTCACGGCCCTGACCACCGAAGCGGCTGCTGCGGTTGCCGCCGTCCCGGCTGCCGCCGCCACGGTTGCCCTGGTAGCCGCCACCGCCACTGTTGCCGTAGCTGCGACCACGGCCGCCGCCATCACGGTCACGGAAGCCGCCCTGACGCTCGCGCACCTCCTGCAGTTCCGGCAGCTCGTCGGGAATGCTCACCTCGACCTCGCCGTCCAGCGGGGAGAGCTTCAGCAGCTGCTGGGCCACCTCGGCCGGCACGTCGGCCACGGCGGCGTTGCCGCTCTGGCTCAGGCGCACCTTGCCCAGGTTGCGGCTCTCGATGTTGGTGGACCGCGCGATCAGGGCCACGGTGCGCGGCACGCTCATGCGGTTGCCTTCCAGCATCACGGCCACCACGCCCTCCTCGCCACTCAGCAGGCTGACGCTGCGGGTCGGCTGGGTCGCGCCGCTGATGCGGGCCAGGGCGCGGCTCAGCGCCTCCAGACCCAGCTCACTGAACAGCCGCTCGGCTTCCGCCTGGAACGGCTCGGCGTACTGGGCCTCCACGCTCCGCACCTGATCGGCAGCGGCGCGGCTGCTGGCGTCGCGCACCTCCTTGGGGGTGGGGTGGCCGCGCTCCTGGAAGTGCACGCCGGTGGCGTGTTCCAGGTTGCGCAGGTCGCGCAGCTCGCGGTCGCCGTACAGCACGATGGCGGTGCCGGTGCGGCCCGCCCGGCCGGTGCGGCCGCTGCGGTGCACGTAGCTTTCCGGGTCCTGCGGCAGGTGGTACTGCACCACCAGGTCCACTTCCGGAATGTCCAGGCCGCGCGCGGCCACGTCGGTGGCCACCAGCACGCGCACCCGGCCGGCGCGGAAGGCGCCCAGCGCCCGCTCGCGCTGGCTCTGGGCCAGGTCGCCGTGCAGCGCCTCGGCTTCCAGGCCGCGGTGGATCAGCTCCATCGCCAGCTCGTCCACCTCGCGCTTGGTGCGGGTGAAGATGATGGCGCGCTCGGGGTTGTAGATGGTCAGCAGGTCGGCCAGCAGGCGGGTGCGGGTGCGCCCGGCGCGGATCTTGAGGTGCTCCACGCTGGTGGCGGCCTGCATGCGGCTCTCGCCCACCAGGTCCACCGTCAGCGGGTTGTCCAGGTAGTTGCGGGCCAGGCGGGCCAGCCCGTCGGGGATGGTCGCGCTGAACAGCAGCGTCTGGCGCTCCTTGGGGGTGGCGGCCAGGATGCTCTCGATGGCCTCGGCGAAGCCCACCGACAGCATCTCGTCGGCCTCGTCCAGCACCGCGAACTGCACGTCGTCCAGGCGGAGGTTGCCGCGCTCGATGTGGTCGATGATGCGCCCGGGGGTGCCCACCACGATGTCCACGCCGCGCATCAGGGCCTTCTCCTGCGGGCCGTAGGCGGCGCCACCGTAGATGGTCAGGATTTCAAAGCCGGGGCCGCTCTTGGAGAATTCCTCCGAGACCTGCTTGGCCAGCTCGCGGGTAGGCGCCATGATGATGGCGCGCGGCGAACGGCCACGTTCACGGCTGGGGGTCAGCTTGCTCAGGATCGGCAGCGCGAAGGCCAGCGTCTTGCCGGTGCCGGTGCGGGCGCGCCCGATCAGGTCGCGGCCCTGCAGGGTGAAGGGGAGCGTCTGCTCCTGGATGGGGGAGGCTTCGAGAATGCCGCGTGCGGCCAGCAGGTCGCTCAGCTCAGGGCTGACGAGTTCAGTAAACTGCATGTGTGTCCTTTCCGGGGGTGTGCGTCCGGCGAACATCACGCTGCCTTGCATCACTCGTCAGCTGCACTCACTGGCGTGCCGCGAACCGGAACTTTAACCCCGTGGAGCCGCGCCTGCCTGTCGGCGGGCGCGTCGTTGGTCAGCTATGTCGCTGACACCAAGTAAAGAGTATACAGGAATTTCGCCCCGCTGCCTAGGCGCGCAGTGAGGAGATGAAGAGCCGGGGGCGCTTCAGGAGGCCACCACAGCCGGCGCTTCCACGCACTCGGCGGGCGCCTCGAGCTTCGGGTCGCTGCCCAGGTGCGCCCGGCCCCAGGTATCGATGGCGGTGATGACACTCTGCAGTTCCTGGCCGCTGTGGGTCAGGCTGTAGATGCTGCGGGCCAGTTTGCCGGCCATCTCCGCGTCGGTGCTCTTGCGGATGACGCCCAGCGTTTCCAGCTGTTCGAGGCGTTGCGTGAGGGTAGCGCTGTTGCATCCGCCAACGGCCCGAGCCAGCTCGTTAAAGCCCTTGTTGCCGTCCAGCAGGGCGCGGACGATATGCAGCACCCACTTCTCCTGCAACACCCCGATGGCCCGGTAGACCGGACAGAACCCTTCAGGATGTTGTGTCATGACCCCACTATACGCCCCTGTCCTGGCGTGAATCTATCACTTCTTACATTGCTTGACTTTTTAAACCAGTTGAGTAATTATGTTGTTCATGACGAACGCCACCGCCACCCAGACCTTGAGCGTCACCGAAGCCATCCGTACCCGCCGCAGCATCCGCAAGTTCATGCAGGAGCCGATGGACCAGCAGGATCTGCGTCAGATCCTGGAGCTGGCCAGCCTGGCCCCCACCGCCAACAACGTGCAGCCGACCCGGTTTGTGGTCATCCAGAACAAGGAACTGCAGCAGAAGCTGCAGGACGTGAGCTACAACCAGAGCCAGGTCAGCAACGCCCCGGCCGTGATCGTGGTCTACAGCGACATGGAGGACGTGCTGCAGAACGCCGAGCAGAGCTTCCCGGCCAGCATGGGCGAGGAGCAGATCAAGGCCCGCGCCGAGAGCCTGCGTCAGCAGTTCGGTGGCCAGGACGTCGCGCAGCGCGGCCAGTGGGCGCTGACCCAGGCCAACATCGCCTTCGGTTTCGTGATGCTGGCCGCCCGCGGCCTCGGCTACGACACCGTGCCGATGCTGGGCTTCCAGCCGGAGAAGGTCCGTGAGCTGCTGAACCTGCCGGAGCACGTGCAGTTCGCCGGCCTGCTGCCGATCGGCAAGCGCGCGGAGGAAGGCTTCCCGCACCACCGCCACAACGTGGACCGCATCACCACCTTCTACTGATCCCAGCCCAATAGCAGGCCCGGACCCACAGCGGTCCGGGCCTCGTTCGTTGTTGGGTTCAGTCGCTGCGGCGGCCGCGCAGCGTCAGGGCCAGCAGAAACATGGCCGTGTTGACCAGCACGATGGTCGGGCCGGCGGCCGTGTTGAGGTAGTACGAGAGGTACAGCCCCACCACGCCGCACACCGTGCCCAGCACCGCCGCCACCGCCACCATGCGCGTCAGGCTCGGCGCATACAGCCGGGCGGCGGCCGCGCTGGTGATCAGCAGGCTGACGCTGAGGGTGGTGCCGACCAGCTGTACCGTCAGCACCACCACCAGCCCCACCAGCACCAGCAGCAGGTTGTTGAGGCGTCGCACCGGCAGGCCCACCGCCCGCGCCTCGGTGGGGTCGAAACTGACCAGCAGCAGCTCCTTCTGCACGGCCCACAACACCGCCGCCACCAGCGCCGTGACCAGCACGGTCGCCCACAGGTCGCCGCTGGTCACGCCCAGCGGATTGCCGATCAGGAAATTGGCCAGGTCGGTGGTGTAGGTGGGGGCGCGGCTCAGCAGGGTGATGCCCAGCGCGAACATGCCCACGAAGACGATGCCGATGGCGCTGTCCTGCTTGAGCCCGCTGCGCTGCGACACGAAGCCGATGCCCAGCGCCGTCAGGATCGCCGCCACCACCGCGCCCAGCAGCAGGTTGACATGCAGCAGGAAGGCCCCGACGATGCCGGGCAGGACCGCGTGGCTCATCGCGTCTCCGATATAGGACAGCCCGCGCAGCACCACCCACACGCCCACCAGGGCGCACAGCACGCTGACCAGACTCACGCCGGCCAGGGCGCGCAGGAAAAAGCCGAACTGCAGTGGATCGAGAAGCGCGTTCATGCCTGTGCGTGGCTGTGGCCCAGGTGGCTGCTGGAGAACGTGGCCTCGACATTGGCGGGCGTGTACACCTGATCCGGCGTGCCCTGCGCCAGCACGGTGCGGTTGACCAGCACCAGCCGGTCACACCAGCGGGCCGCCGCTTCCAAATCGTGCGTGACCATCACCACGGTGCGGCCTTGATCGGCCTGCTGGCGCAGCAGGGCCATGATCCGCTCCTGGGTGCTGGCGTCCACCCCGGTCAGCGGCTCGTCCAGCAGCAGCACGCTGGCCTGCCGCGCCAGCATGCGCGCCAGCAGCACCCGCTGGCGCTGGCCACCGGAGAGCGCCTGGATCGGCCGGTCGCGCAGATCATGGACCTCGGTCTGCTGCAGCGCCTCGGTCACGATGCGGCGGTCCTGGCGGCCCGGCCAGCGCAACCACCCCAGCCGCGCGGTGCGGCCCATCATGGCGGTGTCCCAGACGGTGACCGGAAAGGCCCAATCCAGCGCCTGCTGCTGCGGCACGTAGGCCACCTGATCACGCAGGCGCGTCTGGCCCGCCTCCAGCTCAATGCGGCCGCTGGACGGCTCCACCAGCCCCAGCAGGGCCTTGAGCAGCGTGCTCTTGCCGGCGCCGTTGGGGCCGATGATGGCCGTGAACTGCCCGGCCTCAAAGGTGGTGCTGGCCGCGTCCAGGGCCAGCTGCGCCCCGTAGCGGACGGTCAGGTCATGGACCCGGATCATTTCAGCGCCTTCATGATGGTGTCCACGTTATACCGGAAGGCCTTGAGGTAGCTGTCGCCGCTGCTGCCGGGCGCGCCGAGCGCGTCGGTGTAGAGCGGCGGCGCGATCTTCACGCCCGTCTCCTGGCTGAGCGTCTGGGCCAGCCGGGCATTCACGGTGTTCTCGGTGAAGATGGCGTGCACCCGCTGGGCACGGACTGCCGTGATCAGCCGCGCCAGCTCCTGCGCCGAGGGTTCCCGCTCGGTGCTGAGGCCCGAGATCACCTCGCCCACGATCTTCAGGCCGTAGCGGTCCGCGAGGTAGTCGAGCGCGTCATGATTGGTGACCAGCCGCCGGCTGGCGGGCGGCAGCGAGGCGAACTGTTGACGGGCGTAGCGGTCCAGGGAGTTCAGCTGCCCCACGTAGCGGGCGGCATTCTGGGCGTAGGTGGTCTTGCCCGCCGGGTCCAGCCGGGTCAGGGTGGCCTGAACGCGCCGGATGTAGGCGGCGGCGTTCTGGGGGTTCCACCAGGTGTGCGGATCGTGGCCGCCGTCCGCCGCGCGCAGCTTGACCGCGGCGCTGAGGATGACGGTGGGCACGCCCGGCGCGGCCGCCTGAATACGGGGCAGCCACGGTTCCAGCCCGGCCCCGTTGATGAACAGCGTTTTGGAGCGGCTCAGGGCGCGGATGTCGCCGGTGGCCGGCGAGAAGGTATGGACGTCGGCGTTGGCCGGGACCAGCGTGGTGATCTGGACGCGTGCCCCGCCGACGGCCCGCACCAGATCGGCGATCAAAGAGGTACTGCTGGTCACCTGCAGCGGAACGGCGCCGGCCGCCCCCAGGCTCAGGCCCAGCAGGGCAGTCAGACGGGCGACAGGGCGGTTCATGTCGCTAACGATAATTCATTATCAATAACACTGCAAGCGGAGCGGTCAGGGGGCTGTGGTGCTGGCACACTGCGGGCAGCGGCCGTACAGCGTGACCTCATGCTCCTCCACCACAAAACCGCCGGGGTAGACCGTCCCGCTCGGCAGCGCCACTGGACACGACTGAATCGAGAAGACCCGGCCGCAGCTGCGGCACGAAAAATGATGGTGGTGGCCCCGTCCGCTGGCCTCGTAGCGCGGCTCCCCGTCCAGGTTGACCGCCAGCGCCTCTCCCTGCTCCTGCAGCAACTTGAGGGTGCGGTACACCGTGGCGCTGCCCAGGCCCGGCAGGCGCAGCTGCGCCCGGCTGAGCAGTTCTGGTGCGGTCAGGGGACCTTCCGCCGCGCTGAGCACCTGGGCGATGACCTCGCGCTGACGGGTATGGCGCGAAGCCGCGGTGGTGTCCGGGACGGGCTGGCCCTTCGTCATGCTGGCAGGCTAGCAAACCGCCGCCCCCCGATGTGGCAACCGGGTTGCACAGTCGGGGGGCGGCGGTTTGGCTGAAGGATGTTACATCCGGCGGGGGTCCGGCGCGTCCGGATTGGTGCGGACCACCTCGGTCTGCACTGGCTTGGACAGGCTGACCTGCGCCGGACGGCCTGAGGTCGCTGAACCCTTGCCTTTGTCGGCCTGATCCATCAGCTGGTTGGCGAACTCCTCCAGCCGGGGGGCAATGACGCGCTCCTGCAGCAGCCGGAAGCCCAGGGTGGCCACCGTGGCGATCAGGGCGTTGCCGACGCTCTTGCCTTTGCCCGCCTGTTTCATCTGCGCCTTGACCAGCGCCTTCTGCTCCTTGGGAGGGCTGGCCGCGTCCACATAGATGCGGCGGCTGCGCCTGAACTGCCGGCCCACCAGCACGCCCAGCGCCAGTCCGACGCCGGTGGCGCCGCCCATCATCTTGAGCGGCTCCTTCTGCATGTTGACCTGCAGGCTGGCAGCCTGGGTCAGCTCGTCCACGCTGCGCCGCAGCCGTTCGCGGGCGTCGTCACGCTCGGACATCAGTACCCCTCCTTGTTCATGTCGTCACGGTAGGTCGGGTTGGTGCTGACCGGGATGCCTTCCGGTTCCGGCTGACGCTGGAGCGGGGGGAGTGGTCGTGGCGGGGCGCACGGTGGTGCTGACCCGGGCCGGGCTGCTCTCCACGTGGGTGCCTTGGGTATGCACGTGCGACTGGGCCTGATGGGTGGTGCTGGTCGTGGACGTCCGCGGCTCGCTGGTCTGATGGGTGTCCGGATCGTCGCTCCTCGGCCGGCTCGGCCCCGAGGACGTGTCCTTGTCCGGATCCGGTACCTCGGCCCCCAGCTTCCGCAGGCCCATGAACAGCAGCAGTCCCGTTACCGCGAGGCTCACCAGCGCGATGATCAGGGCGGCGGCCCAGGCGCCCAGCCCCAGCCGCATCAGTCCGTAGAACACGAACAGAATCAGGAAAATCAGGGCCAGGGTGAGCGGCACCAGCGAAGCCAGCAGCAGCACCACCCCCAGGCCCTTGGCTTTCGCAATGGCGCCGATCCGCCGGGCCAGGATGCTGATCTCGCTTTTCACGAGGCTGACCCCGGCGTCAAAGACGTCGACCAGGGCACTCCCGAGACTCTTGTTCTCCATATCTTCCCCCTCGGCGCACCGTTCCCGCCTCACAAATGCCCCCAGCATAATGGACCCCATGGTTCGCCCCCAGCACCTTGAAGAAAGCGTAAACGCACAGACCCGTGCTTCGTTAACTTCGGCCCAGCGCAGCAATTTCCTGTCTGTGACCGCGCGCGGGTACATGAGCTGGCGGGCCCAGAGCCTGTCGCTGCTCAGCGGGCAGCCGTTCACCCTGTCACAGGAAGCGCGGCTCTTCACCGCGCTGTGCGCCCCGCAGCCGGGTCAGCAGTGGCTGGACGTGGGCACCAGCGCCGGCTTCTATGCCGGCCTGCTGGCGATGGCCGGCGCCGACGTGCTGGCCTGCGACATCAGCCCGGCCATGCTGCGCGAGGCCCGGCGCCGCGAGCACAGCCCGCGCATTCAGTGGGCGCTGCTCAACGCCGAGGACAGCGGGCTGCTGGACGCCAGCATGGACGGCATCACGGTGGGCGCCACCCTGAACGAGACCGCCTCGCCGGAGGCCATGCTGCGCGAATGTGCCCGGCTGCTGAAGCCAGGAGGCCAGCTGTGGCTGATGTACCTCTCGCGAACCGCCGGGCCACTTCAGACCGTGCTGGGCCACACCCTGCACTTCCCGGACCCGGCCGAGCTGTCTCCGCTGCTACCGGGCCTGCAGCGCGTCCATCTGCTGCGGATGGGCAGCGTGACCTTCGAGCGCTGGGAGAAGCGGGCGAACTGAAAAAGCCCACCCCGCACAAGGGGGTGGGCCGGAGAGGGAAGAGCGACTACCAGACGTAGAAGATGGCGATGATCAGCAGCCACACCACGTCCACCAGGTGCCAGTACAGGCTGGCCGGGGCCATCGAGCCGTGGTTGGTCCGGTCAATCTTGCCGGTCATGCTCTGGAAGTAGGGGAGGGCGACGCCGGTGCCGCCGATCAGGATGTGCAGACCGTGCAGGCCCACGATGATGAAGAAGCAGCACTGCCACAGGTTCTGGGTCCAGTCGCTCTCCTTGCCGAACAGCGAGAACTCGTAGATCTGGAACAGCATGAACAGCGCGCCCATCACCAGCACGATGAACAGCCCCAGGCGCGCGCGGGTGTCGCGGTGGTGATGCTGGTCCTGCTCGGCACGGTGGATCACGAAGCTGCTGCTCACCAGAATCAGGGTGTTCAGGGCCGCCAGCCAGATGTTGGGGCGCAGCGTGGGCGGCATGGCGTGGCCGGTGACGCGCAGATACACGTAGCCGGCGATCAGCACGCCGAACAGGCTGATTTCCGAGAGGATGAACCACGCCATGCCCAGGAAGCCGTTGTCGTACTTGGTGAGGCCGTGGTGCTCCACCGGCACGTCGTACTCACGGGTACCGGCCCACTTGAACAGGCCGTACAGGAACAGCGGAATCGAGAGGTACAGGATGATGCTGGCGGACAGCTGCGGCGCGGGCGTGCCCTGCGGGTGATAGCCGCTGAACCAGCCGAACGCCACACCCCAGCCCATCAGCAGGAGCGCCACGGCGGTGATGAAGGGACCCCAGCTGCTGACCGGCAGGTGAATGGTCGCCGGGTCCACCGGGCGCAGCTTGGTGCCGCTCTGCTCCCAATCGTACAGCGGACGCTCGGTGGGGAAGGTCTTGGGGAAGTCGTGGGCGAAGTTGTAGTCGGCCGGCGGTGACGCGGCGGTCCACTCCAGCGTGAAGCCGCCCCACGGGTTGTTGCTGGCGGTCATCGGGCGGCGCATGCTCTGCAGCATGTTCCAGACCCACACGATGCCGCCGGCCAGCAGCAGCAGCGCGCCGATGGTCGAGACGAAGTTCAGCTCGTTCCAGGCGAAGTTGCCGTCCGGGTAAGTGTAGTAGCGTCGCGGCATGCCCAGCAGGCCCAGGATGTACTGCGGCAGGAAGGTCATCCAGCTGCCCACCATGAACAGCCAGAAGTGCGCCAGGCCCAGCCGCTCATTCAGGAAGCGCCCGGTCATCTTGGGCCACCAGTAGTAGATGCCGCCCATCGCCAGGAAGGCGGTGCCGAACATCATCACGTTGTGGAAGTGCGCCACCACGTAGTAGCTCATGGTGACCTGATAGTCGAAGGGAATCATGCCCAGGCTCATGCCGGTGATGCCGCCCACCAGGAAGTTGAAGATGAAGCCGATCAGCCAGTAGGTGGGCGTCTTCATGATGATGCGCCCGCCCCAGAGGGTGCCGATCAGGTTGAAGATCTTCACGCCGGTCGGCACCGCCACGATCATGGTCGCGACCATGAAGGCGATCTGCCACGACTCGGGCAGGCCCACCGCGAACATGTGGTGCACCCACACCAGCAGGCTGACCAGCACAATGCCCAGCAGCGAGTAGACCATCACGCGGTAGCCGAACAGCGGCTTGCGGGCCATGGTGCTGGCGATCTCCGCGCCGATGCCCAGGTACGGCAGCAGCATCACGTACACGGCCGGGTGCGAGTAGAACCAGAAGAACTGCTGCATCAGCACCGGCACGCCGCCGATGCCCGGGTTGAACATCGAGAGGCCCATCTTCAGCTCAAGGAACGTGACCAGCGCGGCGGCGGTCAGGCCGCCCAGCGAGACGAGCTGCAGCACGCTGGTGGCGAAGATGCTCCACGCGAAGATCGGCATCTTCCACAGGCTCATGCCGGGGGCGCGCATGTTGATGATGGTCGCCGCGAAGTTGGCCGAGCCGAGCAGCGAGCTGATGCCGTTGATGATCAGCGCCACCATCAGCACCGCCACGCCACTCTGGTTGGCGTCCACGCTGAGCGGGTAGTAGAAGGTCCAGCCCACGCCGGGCGCGCCGCCGTTGAGCATCGCCACGACCACCAGCACCAGGCTGAAGACGAAGCCCCACACCGCGAAGGTGTTCACGCGCGGCAGCGCCACGTCACGCACGCCCAGCTGCAGCGGCAGGAAGAAGTTCCCGAACCCGAACAGCCCGATGGGAATCAGGAAGAAGAAGATCATCACGGCGGCGTGCAGCGTCAGCACCTGGTTGTAGGTGTTGCCCACCAGGAAGGTGTTGTTGGGCACCGCCAGCTGAATGCGCAGCGCCACGGCCAGGATGCCGGCCACCGCGAACGCCAGGATGCTGGTGGAGAGGTACAGCAGACCGATCTTCTTGTGATCGGTGGTGGTCATGTAATCCAGCAGAACCGAGAGCGCTCCTCGGCGCGCCCCGGTCTGGGAGGGCATCTGTACAGCCATAGTTCAGTCTCCTCGGTGTAGGGGGCGCGTCAGCGGACCGGAACCTTGCCCCAGTAGGCGGCAGCGTCCGGCAGCTTCAGGCTTTCCAGGTAGGCTTGCAGGTCAGACAGGTCCTGCTCGCTCAGGTTGGGGTAGGGGGGCATCAGGGCGCCCGGCTTGACGGCCGCGCTGTTGATGATCCAGGGCTTGAGCATGGCGCGTGCCTGCTCGCCCTCCCAGCGTCCGGCACCCAGCGTGTTGCGCGAACCGAAGTAGCTCAGGTCCGGGCCCACCGCGCCCTTGGCCGGGGTGCCCTGAATGCGGTGGCAGCTGGCGCAGGGAGCCGCCTGGGCGCTGGCCTTGCCCTGCATGAAGATGGTGTAGCCGCGCTCCTCGCTGCTGCCGGTGGCCGGAGTGGGCGCGCGGTAGGCCTGGGCCGCCTGAATGAAGGTGTTGTACTGCTCCGGCGGCAGGGCCACCACCTTGAAGCGCATGTTGGCGTGGCTGGCGCCGCACAGCACCGAGCAGTTGCCCTGGTACACGCCCGGCTGTTCGGTGTCGATCTGCCAGGTCTTCTTGCTGCCGGGGATCGCGTCACGCTGGCCGCCCAGGTTCGGGGCCCAGAACGCATGGATCACGTCCTTGGCGGTGATGGTCAGCGCGATGGAACGGCCGGTGGGCACGACCAGCTCATTGCCGTTGGTGACGGGGCCGCCGCCCACGGCGGTGGTGCCGGGGTAGTCAAAGGCCCACCAGAACTGCGCGCCCGTCACGTTGATCTTCAGAGCGTTGGGCGGCGTGGGGTTGGTGAGGGCCATGGTCCGCACCGTGATCACCGAGATCAGCGTGACGATGACCACCGGCACGGCGATCAGGATCGACTCCAGCCGGTTGTTGCCGTGGAACTGCTCCGGCTCGTTGGTGTGCCGGTCCTCGCGGTACTTGGCCACCGTGTGGAAGAGGGCGTAGCTCACGCCCACGAAGATCAGGATGGCGACGATGATCACCGGAATGCTCATCCACCAGACCTGGCGGTTGAAGCCTGAGTGCAGGTCGCCGAGGGTGACGACGTGGGTGGCCTGCGTCTGGCTCTGGTCCTGGGCAGCGGCCAGACCACCGAGAGCCAGCAGCAGCGGCGTCAGCGTGAGCATCGGCGCCCGGAGCTTGCCGGACGGTCCAGAACCGGACGGGCGGGGTGGGGTATTCAACTTCACTCCTTTCTTACTTTCTGTCTCAGTCTAAGCGCTCGGGGGCCCGCTTGGCATGGGAATGAAGTCCCGGTCCGGCCGCTCACAGCAGCGCCCGGTCCAGGGCCGCTCCCAGGAACAGCACCGCCAGATACAGCATGCTGTAGAGATACAGCGGCACGGCCATCTTGCGGGTCACGGTCAGGCCAGCCATCACCGGCCGGTACAGCCGCCACGACAGCCGCAGCAGCTGGGCGCCGGTCAGCAGCGCCACCGCCAGATACAGCCAGCTGACCGCCTGGAACGCAAACGGCAGCACGCTGAGGGCAACGGTGTACAGGCTGTACAGCCAGATCTGCGAGACGGTCAGCCGGTCGCCGTGCACCACCGGCAGCATCGGCACGCCCACCGCGCGGTACTCCTCCTTGATCATCAGGGCCAGCGCCCAGAAGTGGGCCGGCGTCCAGAAGAAGATGATCGCGAACAGCACCCAGGCGAACAGGTCGAGGCTGCCGGTCACGGCGGCCCACCCGACCAGCGGCGGGAAGCAGCCGGCGGCCCCACCCAGCACGATGTTGTGCCAGGTGCGGCGCTTGAGCCACAGGGTATACACGCCCACGTAGCACACGAACCCCGCCAGACTCATCCAGGCGGACAGCGGCGTGGCCAGCAGCCACAGCGCCGCGAACGACCCGAGCTGCAGCACCGCGCCGAACACCGCCGCGTTCTGGGTGCTGATCAGGCCGCTGCTGGTGGGCCGCTGGGCGGTGCGGGCCATCTTCAGGTCGATGTCGCGGTCGATGATCATGTTGAACACGCCGGCGGACCCGGCCGAGGCGTAGCCGGCCACCGCGACCACCAGCAGCAGCCAGAAGTTCGGCAGGCCGCGCGCGGCCATCACCATGGCGGTCAGGGTGGTGAACAGCAGCAGGCTGATCACCTTGGGCTTGGTCAGCGCCAGATAGTCGCGCCAGCCGGCGCGGCTCTGGACCAGCGGGGTGGGCGCGGCGGTCACAGGCCCGCTCCGCTCAGGGTGGGCCGGGCCGCGCGCTCGTCACGCGCCGGGGCAGTCAGAACGCTGAAGCTGAGCATCACGGTCACAAGCCACATGATGCACGCCAGCAGCAGGTGGGTGATCTGCATCCAGCCGGGCGCCTTCAGCACGACGTTCAGCACGCCCGCCAGAATCTGCAGGGCGATGATGGCGTGCAGCGAGATCTTCCAGCGGCGGGGCGCCAGCGCAACGGCCCCCGGTGCGCCCTCTCGCCCGGCCGAGGCCCAGCCGGCGAACCAGATCAGGTAGGCGCTCACGCCCAGCGCCAGCACCGGATGAATCACCCGCAGGTTCTGGATCAATGTGGCGGTGCCGCCGAAGTCGCGGCGCACCGTGTCGATCGGGGTGCCGCCGGCCGGGAAGAACAGCAGGTCGCCCAGCGCGGTGATGGCCCCGGCCATGCCCAGCACCAGCATCAGCAGCAGCGCGGCGCTGCTGGCCCAGCCGAGCAGGCCCTGGCCGCGCAGCCGCAGCCGGGGCGCTCCGGAGGCCCACAGCGCCGTGAGCAGCAGCGCGCCCATCAGCGCGAAGGTGCTGGCGAGGTGAACTCCCTGTACGAAGCCGCGCGCCGGGTCGGTGCTGGTGGCGGTGAGACCGAGCAGCACCTGCACGCCGCCCACCAGCCCCTCGAACACGATCAGGCCCAGCGACAGCAGCGCGCCCAGCCGCACCGGGTGGCCGCGCCCGCTGCTCAGAAAGGCCAGCGCGACCAGCGCCAGGGCCAGCAGGCCCGACAGCCCACCGGTCAGCCGGTGGCTGAACTCGATGATGGTGTTCAGCGTGGGGGACGGGGGAATGGCCACCCCGTTGCACAGCGGCCAGTGCGCGCCGCAGCCGGCGCCGGACCCGCTGATCCGCACGAAGGCCCCCCACAAAATCACCAGCACGTTGTATCCCAGGGCCACCCAGGCCAGGGTCGGCAGCACAGCGCCCACCCGGCCCACCGCAGGTTGACCCATGTTCATCCTCTTCACACTGCACCACCTCCGCACCGCGCCCGTTCCGGGGTCATGGCCCTGTCTGGAGCCTCCGTCAGCGAACGTTGATTGAGCAAATTCTAACGGCCCTGGGGGCAGTGCGGGTTGTACGTTTGTCCCCGCATCGCTGCCGGCCGTGACCTTTGACTCTGCCGCCCCCTGGCCCCGCCCCCTAGACTGAACCCCTAATGGGAGAATTCTTAGCGACGGCTTCAGTCGTCACCATCGTTCTGAGCGGTCTGGCCCTGGTGTCGGGCGTGTTCCTGATCCGCAGTGGTCGCCGTGAGGCGCACATGCGCGCCATGCTGACCGCCACCGTGCTGGCCGTGCTGTTTCTGGTGTTCTATCTGAGCAAGGTGGCGATCGGCTACACCAAGAGCTGGGTGGGTCCGGCCGAATGGCGCACGTGGTATCTGGTGCTGCTGGGCTCGCATACCCTGCTGGCCGCCGTGAATGTGCCGCTGGCGCTGGTGGCGCTGTGGTACGCCCGGAAGGGGCTGCTGGCCGCCGGTACGCTGGCGCGGGTCGAGCAGGTGCCGGCCGCCGCCGCCGCCTTTGCCCGGCACCGCGCCTGGGTGCGCTGGACCGTGCCGGTGTGGCTGTACGTGGCCGTGACCGGCTGGATCATCTACGTGGTGCTGGAGCGCTACGGGGCCGTCCGATGACGCGCGCCCGCCTGCCACGGGCCACTTTCCACTAGGCTGACGGCATGAAACAAACCGTTCCGCAGCTGATGGCGGCCACCGAGCCGCTGGTGATGGTCACCGCCTACGACTATCCCGGGGCCATGCACGCCCAGCAGGCCGGCGTGGACTTGCTGCTGGTGGGCGACAGCCTGGGCAACGTGGTGCTCGGCTACGACAGCACCGCGCCCGTCACGCTGGACGACATCATCCACCATGCCCGCGCGGCGCGGCGCGGCGCGCCCGAGACCTTCCTGGTGGCGGACATGCCGTTCGGGACCTACCACACCGGTGTCACCGACGCGATGCGGCACGCGGTACGTGTCATCCAGCAGACCGGCGCCGACGCGGTCAAGATGGAGGGCAGCTCGCCGGAGGTGCTGGAGGCCACCCGCACCCTGACCCGCAATGGAGTGCCGGTGATGGGCCACGTGGGCCTGCTGCCGCAGACCGCCACCGCGCAGGGCGGCATGAAGGTGCAGGGCCGCGACGAGGCCGGCGCCCGGCAGGTGCTGGAGGCGGCGCTCAGCGTGCAGGAGGCCGGCGCCTTTGCGGTGGTGCTGGAGGTGATCCCGGCGCGGCTGGCGAGGGTCATCACCGAGCGGCTGCACATTCCGACCATCGGCATCGGGGCCGGGCCCCACTGCCGGGGTCAGGTGCTGGTGACGCACGACCTGCTCGGCGTGTACGAGGGCCAGCACAAAAAGATTGCCAAGCGCTACGCCGAGATCGGGGCGCAGTCGGTGCAGGCGATCCGCGATTACGCCGCCGAGGTGCGCGGCGGCACCTTCCCGTCGCGCGAGAACAGCTTCGTGATCCGCGATGACGTGCTGGACAAACTCTACTGACCCGAAGGAGACGACAGATGCACGTGCAGGCCACCGAATGGACGCTGGAACGCAAGCGAGTGCGCAGCCGCCCCGACCTGAGGCCCCTGCTGATGCTGTTCAGCGTGTCGGGCAACGTGGGTCAGCCACGTGTGACGGATCAGGACCGCTTCCACTACGCCCATCCGTACCGGCTGACGGTGACGGGCGTGGCCGGAGCGGCCGGCCGCTACCAGCTGACCGGCCTGAAGGGCGCCGCCGACCTGCTGGACAGTCTGGAGGGCCGCGCGTGGCAGCTGACGCCGGGCCGAGGCCGCCGAAGCGCCACCCTCACCACCGACCTGAGCGAGTACGAACGGGTGCTGTGGGAAGCGCTGGCCCAGCAGGGACCGCCTGGCCTGCAGCTGAGCGCCCTGCCCGCTGGCAGCTAGTTCAGGGTGCGGCCGCGCCCGCTGCCGATGATGGTGTCCAGCCGCGCCAGATGATCTGTGAGGGTGGCGTACCAGTCGTCGCTGGGGTCGGTGTGTTCCAGCGCCAGTTGCGCGTGCAGATAGGCGCTGGCCGGGTCCGGGAAGCCCTGCTGGGCCATGATGTCGGCCACCATCTGCTGCGCGATCACCCAGTCACGGGTGCCGGGCGCGGCTTCCGGCAGCACCCGCTGGTAGTGCTCCAGCGCCTCGTCCAGGTGGTAGTAGTCCAGCGCCACGCTGCCCAGCACCAGGCTGGCCGGAACGGTGGCGCCCTGCGAGAGGGCGGTCTCGGCGGTGGCCTGCGCCTCCTGCAGGCGGCCCAGCCGGTACTCGGCCTCCGCAATGTCGGCCAGCACCTCCGGCACGAACGGGTACTCGGGGGTGAGGGCCGCGCTCTCCAGCCGCTCGCGCGCCTCCAGCGGCCGGTCCAGGTCCAGCAGCGCCACGCCCAATTCGTGCAGCGCGTACGGACGGTCTTGGGGGGCAGCGCGGCGCAGCGCCTCCTCGAAGTGAGGCAGCGCCTCCTGTTGCCGGCCCTGCGCCACCAGCACCTGACCCCACACCAGCGCCACGCCGTAGCTCGGGTCGTTCTGGGCGCGTTCCAGCCGGTCAGCCTCCACGATGCTCACCAGCGCCTCGTCGGTCTGGTCCTGCTGCAGCTGCGCCTGACTCATCAGGTAGTGCCAGCTCGCCAGGCCCAGCGGATCGGCCGACGCATCCGGGTAGAGCGGGCGGGCGCGGTGCAGCACCGCCAGCGCCTCGGTCGGCTGACCCGCCTGCAGCTGCAGCGCGGCCTGCTCCTGCAACATCCCGGCGCGCTGCAGGCCGGAGGCCAGGTGGGCCGCCTCGGCGTACAGGTGCAGCGCGGCCTCGGTGTGACCCAGGTTCTCCTCGCAGTCGGCCTGCCAGCTGCGCAGCCGCCAGCGCAGGTGCGGCGGCAGGTCCGTCAGGCTCAGCGGTACCGCCAGCGCTTCCTCGGTCTGACCGCTGAGCGCCAGCGCCGCCACCACGTGGTAGCGGGTCAGGGGATCGGGGCTCTGCGAGAGGCCCGGCGACACCC
This sequence comes from Deinococcus sonorensis KR-87, assembly GCF_040256395.1. Taxonomy (NCBI): domain Bacteria; kingdom Thermotogati; phylum Deinococcota; class Deinococci; order Deinococcales; family Deinococcaceae; genus Deinococcus; species Deinococcus sonorensis. Next base: position 1,860,128 of record NZ_CP158299.1, read on the forward strand.
TCACGGTGTCCTGCCGCCGCGCCTGACGCTCAGCATCCAGCGCCTGATATAGCGCCGAGCCGCCCACCTCGGCCGAGGCGGCCAGCGCGGCGCCCAGCGCCGTGTCCATCTCGGTCAGGGCCACGTCGCCGTAGAGGCTGTGCAGGCTGGCGAGGTACAGGTACAGCTGCGCGCGGGTCGGTTGGTCGGCTTCGCCCAGCGCCGCCTCGAGAATGTTGAAGGCGGCATCGAAATCTTCCTGGGCGCCGGACGCGGCGTGGTCCGGCAGACCCGCAGGCAGGGCGGCAGCTGAGCGGGCCAGCGCGTCGCTCACCTGCTGCCAGGTGGTGGAGGCATCAATCATTCAATGTCCAGCATAGCGGTTTGGCAGACCCGGGCAGCCAGAACCGCGGTCGGCGCGCGCCTGGGGCGGCAATTAAGCGATTCATCAAGGCAAGGTGTGTGCGTCACTACCACCCGCTACCTTGAGTGCAGTACACTCAAGTTCACGGATCATGCTGGTCCGTCTGCGGCGTCTGGATGACCTGCTCACCCGGCTGCAACTCACCCTATTATCCCTTTCCCGGAGGAAGTTTCTTGAGGCGTTTCAATCCTTGGCTCATCCTGCTGTTCGTGGTCGCGCTGTATCTGCTGTTTACAGCCGCACCGATCGGTGGTGGTTCGAGCGTCAATTACAACACCTTCAAAAACCTGGTGAGCCAGGGCGTGGTGCAGCAGGTCGTGATCCAGGAGGGGTCGGCCGCCGTGCACCTGAAACAGGCTCAGGACGTGTCGGTCATTGCCGGCGGGGCCACGCAGACCCGCTCGATCCAGGACTTCCGTGTGCGGCTCCCCAACAACCTCGCCACCCCCGACACGGCCCTCCAGACCCAGCTGCAGCAGAACAACGTGGAAGTGCGCTATGAGGCCGCCAGCCCCTGGCCCGGCCTGCTGATCAGCCTGCTGCCGATCCTGCTGATGTTCGGTCTGATCTTCTTCTTCTTCATGCGGGCGCAGGGCGGCCAGAACGGCGTGATGCAGTTCGGCCAGAGCCGCGCCAAGCGCTATGGCAAGGAGAACCGCGTCGGCACCAAGTTCACCGACGTGGCCGGCCACGAGGAAGCCAAGAAGGAACTCGTGGAGGTCGTGGACTTCCTGAAGAACCCGCAGAAGTACCACGCCATCGGCGCCGAGATTCCCAAGGGCGTGCTGCTGGTGGGCCCTCCCGGAACAGGTAAGACCCTGATGGCCCGCGCCGTGTCGGGCGAGGCGGACGTGCCGTTCTTCTCGGTGAGCGCCTCGGAGTTCATGGAGATGTTCGTGGGTGTGGGCGCCAGCCGTGTGCGCACCCTCTTCGAGGACGCCCGCAAGAGCGCGCCGGCCATCATCTTCATCGACGAGATTGACAGCATCGGGCGCAAGCGCGGTGCGGGCATCGGCGGTGGCCATGACGAGCGCGAGCAGACCCTGAACCAGATCCTCTCGGAGATGGACGGCTTCGACAAGTCGTCGAGCGTCATCATCCTGGCGGCCACCAACCGTCCGGACGTGCTGGACCCGGCGCTGCTGCGCCCCGGCCGGTTCGACCGTCAGGTCACCATCGACCTCCCGAACCTTAAGGAGCGTCAGGCGATCCTGGGCGTCCACCTGCGCAACAAGCCGCTGGCCAAGGGCGTGGACGTGGAGGAAGTGGCCAAGAGCACCCCGTACTTCTCGGGCGCGGACCTGAAGAACATCGTGAACGAGGCGGCGCTGGAAGCGGCCCGCATCGGCAAGACCCAGATCGACATGAGCGACTTCTACCGGGCGCTCGACAAGATCACGCTGGGCCTGGAGAACAGCAGCCTCACCATCCGTGAGGAGGAGCGGCGCGCCATCGCCTTCCACGAGGCCGGCCACGCCGTGACCGCCGCCGTGATCCCTGGCAGCGACAAGCTGCAGAAGGTGAGCATCATCCCGCGTGGGCGGGCGCTGGGCGCCGCTTTCTACCTGCCGGAAGAGCAGGTGCTGATGAGCAAGGAGCGGCTGGAGAACCAGCTGATCGTGAGCCTGGGCGGCCGCGCGGCCGAGGAAGTGTTCATCGGTCAGGTCACCTCGGGGGCGGCCGACGACTTCCGCAAGGCCACCAACATCGCCCGCAAGATGGTGCTGGAGTGGGGGATGGGCGACAACTTCAAGAACATGGCGCTCACCACCGACAGCGGCCCGGTGTTCCTGGGCGAGGACATGGCCAAGCCCAAGGCCTTCAGCGAGCACACCAGCCAGCTGGTGGACGAGGACGTGAAGCGCATCCTGAACCGCGCCTATGAGCGGGCCAAGACGCTGGTCAGCGAGTACCGCGTGGCCATGAACGAGGTGGCCGACGCCCTGCTCTCGCAGGAGCTGATCACCGGTGACGTGGTGCGCGAGGCGGTGGCCCGCGTCAGCGGTGCCGGCATGCCCCAGGCGAACCCCGCCGACTGACCCTCAACGCTGCTCGCGGCGCTCCACCCCCAGAGGAGTGGAGCGCCGTCCTGTGTGTGCTGGGGGGTGTGCAGCGCATCCGCCCCCCGCGCGGCGAGGATGCACTACACTAACCAACAATGAATGCCAAAGTGATCGTCGTCACCAGCGGGAAGGGAGGCGTCGGCAAGACCACCACCACTGCCAACATGGGCGCCGCCCTCGCCAAACTGGGAGAGAAAGTGGTCGTCATCGACGTGGATGTGGGTCTGCGCAACCTCGACGTGGTGATGGGCCTGGAAAGCCGGGTGGTGTTTGACCTGATCGACGTGATCGAGGGCAAGTGCCGCCTGTCGCAGGCGCTGATCCGCGACAAGCGGGTGGAGAACCTGTTCCTGCTGCCCGCCTCGCAGACCCGCGACAAGGATGCCCTGAACCCGGAAATCTTCAAGGCGGCGGTGCGGACCCTGATCGACGAAGAGGGCTTCGACCGGGTGCTGATCGACAGCCCGGCCGGCATCGAGAGCGGCTTCAAGACGGCCGCCGCGCCGGCCGAGGGCGCGCTAGTGGTGGTGAACCCGGAGGTCAGCAGCGTGCGCGACGCCGACCGGATCATCGGGCTGTTGGAAGCGCAGCAGGTGCGCGACATCCGGCTGGTGATCAACCGGCTGCGGCCCAAGATGGTCGCCAGCGGCAACATGCTCTCCGAGGCCGACATTCTGGAGATCCTGGGCGTCAAGCCGATCGGCATCGTGCCGGAAGACGAGGGCATCCTGGTCAGCACCAACGTCGGTGAGCCGGCAGTGCTCGGCAAGACCAAGGCCGGCGGGGCCTTTATGGACACCGCACGGCGGCTGCGTGGCGAGGACGTCCCCTATCCCAAGCTGGAAGAGGACCGGGGCTTCATGGCCGTCCTGCGGCGGTTGTTCGGAGCCGGCTGATGTTCAGCTTCCTGAAGGGCAGGCGCAGCAAGGACGAACTCAAGAACCGACTGGAGCTGGTGCTGGCCTATGACCGCGCCCAGATTCCACCGGGCAAGGTTGACGCGCTCCGCAAGGACCTGCTGGAGGTGGTGAACCGCTACTTCCCCACCCAGGGCAGCAACGTGGAGGTGGAGCAGCGCGGCGACACCGTGGTGCTGGTGGCCAATATTCCGCTGGGCGGACGCGACAAGTAGAAGAGGTGAACAGGGGCCGCGCAGGCCCCTTCGCCTTGCGTCTCAGCCGCTTCCCATCTGCGACTGACCCCACGGCCCGGCCCGGCTGCTACGCTGATGGGCGTGCGTTTCGATCTGCGTTTCCCGGTCATCGTGGCCGCCCTCCTGGTGGTGGGCCTGATGACCGTTTCCACAGCGGCCCTGTCACCGCGCGTCAGCCCGGGTATCTTCCAGAAACAGCTGCTGGGGGTGGGGCTGGCCGCGCTGCCCATCCTGCTGATGTGGTGGGCCGGGCGGGAGCGCATCTACCGGGCGGCTCCGGTCCTGTACGCCCTGGCGCTACTGTTGCAGGCCAGCACCTTCGTGATCGGCAAGGATGTGAACGGCCAGCAGAACTGGATCGTGCTGGGGCCACTGCAGTTTCAGCCGCTGGAACTGCTGAAGCTGTCGCTGATCCTGATGCTGCCGCTCGTCATGAAGGAGGGCTACCGGGGTCTGCGGTCCTATCTGCTGCCGCTGGTGGTCTTCCTGCCGGCCTTGGGGCTGGTGATCGTGCAGGACTTCGGCGGAGCCATGGTCCTGAGCGTGATGTTCCTGGCGATGCTGCTGGTGTTCCGGATGCCCATTTGGCACCTGCTGATCGTGCTGCTGACGGTGGGGGTGGCCTTCCCCACGGTGGTGTTTCCGCACCTCAAGCCGTACCAGCAGACCCGTCTGACCATTTTTGTGGACCCCTATAAGGACCCGCGCGGCAACGGCTATCAGGTCATCCAGAGCATTATTGCCATCGGGTCGGGCGGCATGATGGGCAAGGGCTACCTGCACGGTACCCAGTCGCACAACGGCTTCGTGCCGGCTTCGCACACCGACTTTGCCTTTGCCACCTGGGCCGAGGAGCAGGGGCTGGTGGGCGGCATTGGCGTGCTGCTGCTGTATGGCGCCCTGATCTGGGGGCTGGCGGGCATGGCCTCGGACGCGCCGCGCCTGCAGGACCAGATTCTGTTTGCCGGGGTGCTGGGGCAGATCGGATTTCAGGCGATCGAGAACATCGGGGCGGCGCTCAGCATGCTGCCGCTGACCGGCATCACGCTGCCGCTGATCAGCTATGGACTGAGCAGTCTGGTCAGCACCCTCACCACCCTGGCTCTGGCGTACGTGGTGTTCCGCGACCGCTTTGAAAAGATGATCTGAGGCGATCCGGCGCCTCACCACAGGCGTTTGCATTCGTTTTACGTCTGTGAAGCGTCCTGCTGCGTACGCTGAACCTGAAGAACTGCGGCCCGAGCCGGGAAGTTGCCCGGGGCGGGTGGGTGCAGTGGCCGAGGGGGTGGCGGGATGCAGGGGAGATGGCGTGCAGGACAGCGGCGCAGTGGGGACACGTGGGCGCCGCAGCGACATCCGGGGCGGGCGGGTCAGTCCGGATGAGCCTGAAACAACAGGTGCTGAAGGGCGGCACCGCCCTGGTGGTGCGTCAGGGGCTGGGCATGCTGCTCAGCCTGATCTCGGTGCTGCTGATCACGCGGACCATCGGCCGCACCGCCTTCGGGACCTACGCGACGGTGCTGGGGCTGTTCGGCTACCTCGTGCTGGTGGGTCAGCTGGGCATGGGCGTGTACGTGGTGCGCCGCCAGGAAGATACCAGCGAGCGTGAGCTGAACATCATCTTCACGCTGCTGCTGGTGATCGGGCTGGTGCTGGGGGGCGGGGCGGCGCTGCTCTCGCCGCTGATCGCGACCTGGATTCACAACCCGGCGGTGGCCCCGGTGGGCGTGGTGATGTTCGTCGGTCTGCCGATGCAGATCGTGCTGGGTCTGTCCACCGCCCTGCAGGATCGGCAGATGAACTACCAGCGGGTAGCGTTCATCGATCTGGTCGGGCAGGCGCTGTACGTGGTGGTGGCGGTGCCGCTGGCGTTCCTGCACTTCGGTGTCTGGTCGGTGGTGGCCGGCTGGTGGGTCCAGCTGCTGTGGTCCGCCGTGATGTACCTGCGGGCGGGCCAGTGGCGCCCCCGGGTGATCTGGGACCGCGCCGAGATGGAGCGGCTGGTGCGCTACGGCGTGGCGTACTCGTCGTCCCTGTGGGTCTGGCAGCTGCGGTCGCTGGTGAACCCGGTGGTGGTGGCGCGGCTGCTGGGGCCGGACGCCGTGGCGGTCGTGAGCCTGACCATGCGAATTGTGGACATTCTGGCCTTTGCCAAGGGGGTGGCGTGGCGGGTGGCGGTGGCGGCGCTGGGCCGCCTGCAGAACAATGCCGGTCAGATGGTCACGGCCATCGAGCGGGGCATGCAGATGCAGGTGCTGGCGGTGGGCATTCCGATGGTGGGTTTCACCTGCGTGGCGCCCTTCGTGATCGAGCGACTGTTCGGCCCCCACTGGGCGGCCGTGACGACGCTGTTTCCCTTCGTGGCGATGGGGGTGCTGGCCAATTCCCTGTTCAACCTGCATTCGTCGGCCCTGTACGTCCTCAAGCACAACTGGCAGGTGACGATCTTTCACGTGGTGCACGTGGTGCTGTTTGCCGGGTCGGCGCTGATTCTGGTGCCGAGGCTGGGCGTGGTGGGCTACGGCTGGGCCGAGGTGGCGGCGCTGCCGTCCTACGCCGTGGTGCATCTGATTCTGGTGCGCTACCTGCCGGGCGTCCGGCTGGTGCTGCCGCTGATCTGGACCACCGGCCTGGCCCTGGCGCTGTTCTTTCCGCTGGTCGGCTGGCCGGCCTTCATCCCGGCGCTGGTGGCCGCCGTGCTGCCCTACAGCTGGCGCGGGCTGATGAATCTGCTCAGAAGTATGCGGGAGGGACGCTATGGAACAGCCGCTGGTTAGTATCCTGATCAATAACTACAACTACGGCCAGTTTCTGGCCGAGGCCATCGAGAGTGCCCTGAACCAGACCTATGCCAACATCGAGGTGCTGGTGGTGGATGACGGCAGCACCGACAGCTCCGCCGAGGTGATGGCCGGCTACGCGGGGCGGATCATTCCCATCCTCAAGAAGAACGGGGGGCAGGCCAGTGCCCTGAATCTCGGCGTGGCCAGGGCCCGGGGCGACATCATCTGCTTTCTGGACGCCGACGACGCCTGGATGCCCGACAAGGTGGAGCAGGTCGTGCGGGCGTTCAGGCAGCATCCCCGGGCGGGGCTGGTGTACCACCGCGTGCAACCGGTGGACGCGGCGTTGAAGCCTCAGGGTGAGGCGTGGCCACAGAGTCTGTATACCGGGAGCATTGCGGCCTTGGTGCAGCGGACCGGCGGCTGGTGGCATCAGGCCAACACCTCCTCGCTGGCCTTCCGGCGCAGCACCCTCGAGCGGATCGGGCCGGTGCCGGACAGCTTCGTGTATTCGGCCGACGCCTACCTGGGTGAGCTGGCAGCCCTGCTGGTGGAGGTCGTGGGGCTGCCGCAGCAGCTGACGCTCTACCGGGTGCACGGCACCAACGTCTGGTATGCGGGCGGCGCCAACAGCCAGAAGCGGATCGCGCTGTACCGGAACTGCATCGGCGCGATCAACGCCCGGCTGGCTCAGCTGGGCGTTCCCGGCAGGCTGGAGGAACGCCAGCACTTCCAGCTGCAGCTGCACCGCTTCCTGAACGGTGAGGCTGTCAGCATTCCCGGGCTGCTGGTTCAGGCCCTTACCTTTCCCGGCGAGCCGAAACTGAAGGTGCGTCTGCGCTCCGCGGCGTCCATCCTGGCGCGGGTCCTGCGCCTTCACCCCCGCGCCCGGACGCAGAGTTCCTGAGCCCTCATGGCCGGCTCGTCGCTTTCCCTGGCCGGCCGGGTGGCGCTGGTGACCGGCGCCTCAGGTGGCCTGGGCCGCGCCACCGCGCCGGAGCTGGCCCAGGCTGGAGCGCACGTCATCGTGACGGCGCGCAGCACCCGGACACACAGCACGCAGCCGGGTCTGCCCGACAGCACCATCGAGGCCACCGCCGAGCAGGTGCAAACGGCCGGCGGGCAGGCCACCGCCCTGCGCTGCGACCATACCCAGGAGGCGGAGGTGGAGCGGCTGATGCAGCACATCGGCACGCACTTCGGGCGCCTGGATCTGCTGGTGAACAACGCCTGGGGCAACCACGACCCGGTGGATGAAACGCAGCGCGGCCGGGAGGTCTGGGAGGAGCCGCTGGCCCAGCTCAGAAACGACCTGCTGGCCGGTGCGTACAGCGATTACATCACCTCCCTGCTGGCGCTGCGGCACCGGCTGATCGGGTCCGGTGGGTTGATGGTCAGCACCACCTGGCACACCGACGAACCGCCCGGCTGGCTGCCCTACGAGGTGAGCAAGGCGGCCAAGAACCGGCTGGTGTACGCGCTGGGCCATCATCTGCGCGGCCTCGGCGTGACGGTGCTGGGCGTGGCCCCCGGCTGGATGCGCACCGAACTGATGCTGCAGCACCACACCGAGGACGAGTTGCGGGGCCAGACCGAGACGCCGCACTACGCGGCCCGCGCCATCGTCTCGCTGGCAGCCGATCCCCAGCGGGACCACTGGACCGGGCAGATTCTGGATGTGGGCGATCTTGCCGACCGCTACGGCTTCACCGATCTGGACGGCACACAGCCGCACTGGTACCGCCGGCGACAGGCCACCCGGCAGGCGACCGAGAAAGACTAGCGGCGGGCCGGCTGCGGCAGGCGGTCCAACAGGCCGTTCAGGAACGCGCCCAGCTGGTCCGGCCCTTCAATCACCTCGTCCGCGTGCGGGGTCAGCAGCGGGAGCCGCCCCACCTGCACCGCGTGTCCGGCCAGTTCCAGCATCGCCACGTCGTTGTCGCTGTCCCCGAAGGCCCAGCACTGCTCCAGCGTGAGGCCCAGCGCCTCGGCAATGGCCCCCAGCGCCGCGCCCTTGTCGGCTCCGCTGGGCGTGACCGTCAGGAAATCCGGGTACGGATCCTGGGCGCCGGTCAGCACCAGATGGGGCAGGCTGCTGCTCAGGTGGTCCCGCCAGTGGCGGATGTCCGGATGCCAGAAGCCGACCTTGATGATCTGCTCCTCCGGCGCCTCATGCAGCGGGGCGTGTGGGCGGCGCTGCAGCCACTCCGGCACCGGCGCGCCGGGCGGCAGGTCCACATACACCCGGTCCAGCGCGAAGGCGATCACCCGCGCTCCGTGCAGCTGGTGGGCCAGCACGGCCCGGAGGTCGGCGGGCGTGAAGCGGGCCTCGCGGTGCATCACGCCGTTCAACAGGATGTGGCCGCCGTTGCTGCCCGCCACGGCCACCGGCTGGGCCGCGTCCAGCACGTCGGGCGGCGGAACATCACGCCCAGTGATGATCGCCACCTGAATGCCGGCGTCACGCACGCGCGCCAGGGCCTGCCGGGTGGCAAGCGGCACCAGCACGCCGCCGTCCGGAATCAGGGTGCCGTCCAGGTCAAAGGCCAGCAGCTTGGGAAGGGAAACCATACCGTCAGGCTAGAGCATTTCGGTCCGGGGAAGGTGGCCGGAGGTGGGGAAGATGTGGGCCAGAGCAGTGGTCGGCACGGGCGCTCGCCCCGGTCCCGTCTGCCCCTCACGCAGCGGTTGCCTGCGTGCGCTAGCGTGCCTGCAAGTCATGTTGCGCCTTCCTGCCCTCGCTGCCCTGCTGACCTTCGGCCTCGCGTTCGCCTCGGCCCCTGTCCTGCCGCCCCTGCCGGTGCTGGTGCCGTCTGTGCCGACGGAAACGGTGCCGCCCACGCCCGCCGCCGGGCTGAGGGGCCTGTGGCTGGACGGCTTCGGGCCGGGGCTGATGACCCGCGCTCAGGCGACCCGGGCGGTGAATGACGCGGCGGCGCTGGGGGTCAACACCCTGTTCGTGCAGTCCATCCGGCGCGCCGACTGCCTGTGCCTGCGGGCGAGCGTGCCGCCGGTGGGCGGGCTGGAGCCGGGCTTCGATCCGCTGGAGACGGTCATTCAGCTGGCCCATGCCCGCCACATGCGGGTGATCGGCTGGATCAGCGTCACCGGGGCCTGGAACAGCAGCGTGCCCAGCCGCCGCACCGAGCAGGTGTTCCAGCAGCACGGCCCGGACGCCGGGCTGAACAGCTGGCTGGCGCGCCGTCCGGATGGCAGCTGGAAGAGCGGCGCCGACGCGTGGCTCGACCCGGGCATTCCGGCAGCGGCCGATTTCATGGCGGGCTCGGCGTTGAGCTTGGTGACCCACTACGACCTGGACGGCCTGCAGCTGGACCGCATCCGCTATCCGGACGGCGGCGACTGGGGGTACAGCCCGGTCACGCTGGCCCGCTACCGGCTGGAAACCGGGGCCAGGGGTGTGCCGGCCGCCACCGACGAACGCTGGCGTAGCTGGAAACGCGCCCAGGTCACGGCCCTGACGCGCCGCATCGCGCTGGAGGCGCGGGGCGCGCGGCCCGGCATTCTGATCAGCGCGGCCACCATCGTGTACGGCGACGGTCCGACCGACCTGAACGGCTTTCACGCCACCCGCAGCTACGCCGAGGTGCTGCAGGACTGGCCCGCCTGGATGGCCGAGGGCCTGCTGGACCTGAACGTGATGATGAACTACAAGCGCGACGGTGTGGGCGATCAGGCGGCGTGGTTCGATCACTGGAACACCTTCGCGGCCAGCCTGCAGCGGCCCGGGGCAGCGGTGGCGGCCGGCACCGCCATGTACCTCAATTCGCCAGCGGTCACGGCTGCCCAGGCCGGCCGGGCCACCGCGCTGGGTCTCGGCTGGGTGGGGTACGCGTACCGCACGCCCACCGCCGCGGTGTACGCCGCCAGTCAGACCCAGCCGCAGGGCTTTGCCGCCGTGCAGGCCGCCCTGCAGAGCCAGGACGGTTCGCCGCTGCCCGCACCGCTCGCCTGGAGCCCTCCTTCGGTGCTGCGGCGGGCGGTGCTGGGCCGGGTGGTGGGTCTGAGCCAGCCGGGCGGGGTCCCAGTGGAGGTTTATGCCCCGGACGGTCAGTTGCTGGGCCGCACCACCACCGACGGCAACGGCTACTACGGCTTTGCCGACCTGAACGGCGAGCGCGCCGAGGTGCGGGTGGGCGATCAGCGCTGGACTGAGTCGCTGCAGGCGGGCCTGACCCGCTTCCCGAACCTGCTGCTGCGGCAGGTGACGCGAGTCAATGACTGAAGGCGGGGCGATGCGCTAGGCTCTGGCCATGAGCGAATTCAAGGTCGAGAAGTACCACGAGGGCAACGGCGCGCCCGCCCGCAAGGGTCAGACGGTGCGCGTTCACTACACCGGCACGCTGGAAAACGGCACCAAGTTCGACAGCAGCCGGGACCGTGGCCAGCCGATCGAGTTCCCGCTGGGCGTCGGCCACGTGATCCAGGGCTGGGACGAGGGGATCGCGCAGCTGAACGTGGGCGACAAGGCCCGCCTGACCATTCCGGCCGAGATGGGCTACGGGGCGCGGGGCGTGCCCGGCGTGATTCCTGGCGGCGCCACCCTGCTCTTCGACGTGGAACTGGTAGACGCCAAGTAAACAGGCTGGAGGGAAGGGGCCAGCGCCAGGCGCCTTTTCCAGCAAGAAGAGCGGGGCAGACCTCCAAGGGTCTGCCCCGCTCTCGTTGTTCTGCCTTCAGCTGATGCTGCTGCGCCAGCGCCACTCGCTGGCCCGCTTCATCACGTGCGCCAGACCGCCGGTCATGGCCAGCTTCTGGTTCCACGGCAGCTTCATCCAGCCGACCGCCATCAGGCCGCCCAGGCTGACGAACTCGCCCAGCGTGTTGGGCTCGTAGGGCTTGAGCTCCTCGCCGGCCATCAGGCGCATCAGGTTCTTGCCGGTCAGGCGGCCCTGCTGGCCCGCGTGCTGCGCGGTGGTGGGCACCGGCTTGCCGTCCTGGTTCAGGCCCAGGCCCATGTCGCCCACCACGAACACCTCCGGGTAGGCCGGCACGCGCAGGGTGGCGTCCACCACGATGCGGTTGCCGGGGCCCTTCTCCAGGCGCTCACCCTTCACGATGTCGCGCGCCTGGATGCCACCAGTCCAGATGATCTTGCCGGCTTCGATGACGCTCTGCTGGCCGTCGGCGGTCTGCACCGTCACCGAGTTCTCGGTGGCCTGCATGATGCGGTGGCCGATCAGGGTCTTGATGCCGTACTCGTCCAGCGTCTGCTGGGCCTTGGCGCGCAGGGCGTCGTCCAGCACCGGCAGGATCTTGGGCCCGGCCTCCACCAGATAGATGGTGAAGGGGGGCAGCCCACGCTCGCGGCTCAGCACCTCGTTGCGCTGCGCCAGTTCGGTCACCAGCTCCACGCCGGTCAGACCCGCGCCGCCCACCACGATGTCGCGGCTGCCCTGGTACCCGGCGTCATAGACCCGGTTCACGAAGCTGAAGATCGCGTCGGCGTCCCGCAGCTCCTTGAGCTCGGTGGAGTACTCGGCCAGACCCGGAATGCGGTAGAAGTTGGTCACCGAGCCCAGGCCCACCACCAGCGTGTCGTAGCTGATGCTCTGGCCGTCCTTGAGCTGCACGCTCTTGCTGTCCAGGTCCACCGACTCGATGTTGGCCAGCACCAGCTCCACGCCCGTGCCCTTGAGCAGCGGGGTCAGCGGCAGCGTGACCTTGGTGTTGTGAGCGGCGGCCTCGTGCAGCCGGGTCTCGAAGGTGTGATAGGGGTTGCGCTCCAGCAGCTTGACTTCCAGGCCAGGCATCGGCTTGAGCTTGGTGGCCACAGCGAGGCCAGCGTATCCAGCGCCAAGGATCAGGGTCTTCATCTCAGGTCTCCTCTTACTCGACTTCCACGTTCCGGTGATGACTCAGGGCTGTGAATGCTTTCACGATCTGAACTCACGGTAACAGCACATCATCATATTCCGTTCCGGTGCATCCGGAAGGAAGTCTCTTCCCATATTGTACACAAGACACGAAGTCCGCGCGAGGGGAGAAGTGCGCCACAGCCGACAGAATTATCAGGAGGACGGCTTCACATACAGTTCATATGTAGTGATCCCACAGCACGGCGCGGCTGACCGGTTCAGGTCAGCCGCGCCGTGTCCGGGTTACATGTTGCTGATCAGCGCGTCGGCGAACTTGCTGGTGCCGACCTCGTTGGCGCCGTCCATCAGGCGGGCAAAGTCGTAGGTCACGGTCTTCTGGCCGATGGTCTTGCTCAGGCTGGCGATGATCAGGTCGGCAGCCTCGGTCCAGCCGAGGTAGCGCAGCATCATCTCGCCCGACAGGATCACCGACGAGGGGTTGATGACGTCCTTGCCGGCATACTTGGGCGCGGTGCCGTGGGTCGCCTCAAAGATGGCGGTGCCGGTCAGGTAGTTGATGTTCGCGCCCGGCGCAATGCCGATGCCGCCCACCTGGGCCGCCAGCGCGTCGCTGATGTAATCGCCGTTGAGGTTCAGCGTGGCGATCACGTCATATTCCTTGGGCCGCAGCAGGATCTGCTGCAGAAAGGCGTCCGCAATCACGTCCTTAATGACAATGCCGCCGGGCAGCTGCACCCACGGGCCGCCGTCCAGTTCCACGCCGCCGAACTCGCGCTTGGCCAGCTCATAGCCCCAGTCGCGGAACGACCCTTCCGTGAACTTCATGATGTTGCCCTTGTGCACCAGCGTCACGCTCTTGCGGCCATTGTCGATGGCGTACTGGATCGCGGCGCGCACCAGGCGCTCGGTGCCTTCACGGCTGACCGGCTTCACGCCGAAGCTGCTGCTGTCGGGGAAGCGGATCTTCTTGACGCCCATCTCGTTCACGAGGAAGTCGCGCATCTTGGCGGCTTCTGGGGTCCCGGCCTGGTACTCGATGCCCGCGTAGATGTCCTCAGTGTTCTCGCGGAAGATCACCATGTCCACGTTCTCAGGGTTCTTGACCGGGGTGGGCACGCCGTCGAAGTACTGCACCGGACGCAGGCAGGCGTACAGGTCCAGCTCCTGACGCAGCGCCACGTTGATGCTGCGGATGCCGCCGCCAACGGGCGTGGTGAGCGGCCCCTTGATCCCGATCAGGTACTCCTGAAAGGCGTCGATGGTGCTCTGCGGCAGCCACTCGTTCTCGCCGTACACCTGGGTGGCCTTCTCGCCGGCGTAGACCTCCATCCAGGCGATCCTGCGCTCGCCGCCGTAGGCCTTCTCCACGGCCGCGTCCAGCACCCGCACGCTGGCGCGCCAGATGTCGGGGCCGGTGCCGTCGCCCTCCACGAAGGGGATCACCGGGTTGGTGGGAACCGTCAGTTTGCCGTCCTGCATGCTGATCTTCTGGCCCTCGGGCACCTTGATGTGTTGGTCCATAGCAACGGCACTTTACCGTACCCAGGACGCAAAGTGCGCCGGTTGGCCCCGACACGGCTGATGTGAAGGCCCCTGCAGCCAATCTTCACGAGAACCTCCCAGGCCGGGAGGATGCTGAATACACCCTTCAGGGAATTCAGCACAGGAGGTCTTTCACGAATGAGTGATGACAAAAGCAGTGCAGCCAATCTGGTAGACGCCGCCAAGGCCAAGGTCAACGAGGGCGCCGACCGACTCCGGGCTGCCGGGCACGAGGCCGCCAGCCATAACGGCGACAACCCGCTGGAGAACCTGGTGGACAAGGGCAAGGCCATGGCCGACAACGCCCGCGCGGAAGGACATCACGCGGAAGCGGACCACGAGGCCCGCGAGGCCGACCGCAAGAGCTGAGTCCTGATTCACCTGCCGTGATCCGGCGCCGCCCCCGTTCGTGGGGCGGTTTTTTGTTGCCGAGCCTAAGCCACTTGGCCTGCCCGCCGCTGCCCAGGCAGCGGATGTCCGGCTGACCGGGCCCTGCCACACTGAGCGTCAGTGCGGCCCTCCCGCCTTGCAGATGACAGACTTGTGAGAGCAGACACTGTTCTAAGCATCAAATAGTTTCAAGCTTGCAACCGTGAAGGAGGAATCGCCCACCCTGTCCCACTCCCCGGAGGTGCCGGCCGAGACGCCGCTGGCCGCCCAGCTCGGCCACGAGATGAAGACGCTGCACCGCTACATCTCCAGCCGCGTGATGGGCGCCATGCAGGAACAGCTGCACGACGACGAGCTGAGTTTCCGCCAGATGGGGGCCATGCATCAGCTGCGGGCCCACGCTCCGCTGAGCGTCAGCCGCCTGGCGGAGCTGACCGGCCTGTCGCTGTCGGCCACCAGCCACATGACCGACCGCCTGGTCCAGCGCGGGTACGCCGAGCGCCGCGAGAACCCCGAGGACCGCCGCGCCAAGCTGCTGGCGCTGACGCCCCGGGGCCTGGAGCTGGTGAGCGGCATGGACCGCCGCTTCACCGACGCCTACCGCGAAGCGTTCGCACACGTCAGCCCGGACGCCATTCAGGCCGCCATCGTCTCGATTCAGGCCATCATCGCGGAACTCCGCAGTGAGTATCCGGACCTCTCGCCCTGCCAGAAGGAGCAGCCATGACCCAGCCCCCCCCGTCCGCCGCCGGTGACCCTCAGCGCATCAATTACGCCGAGGTGCTGGACTTTCCCACCAAGCGCCTGATCCTGATCGGCACGCTGCTGAGCCTGTTCCTGGCCGCCCTGGACCAGACCATCGTGGCCACCTCGCTGCCGCGCATCGTCAAGGACCTGAACGGCCTGAACCTCTATGCCTGGGTCACCACCGCGTACCTGCTGGCCAGCACCGCGCTGGTGCCGATCTACGGCAAGCTCTCGGACATCTACGGCCGCCGGCCGGTACTGATGTTCGGCATCGTGGTGTTCCTGCTCGGCTCGGCGCTATGCGGCGCGGCCGGTGAGCCGTTTCTGGGCGGCGTCTTCGGCGGAGGCATGATGGAACTCGTGGTGTTCCGCGGCCTGCAGGGCCTGGGCGCCGCCGCCCTGACCTCGGTGGCCTTCTCGATCATCGCCGACATTTTTGCGCCGGCCGAGCGTGGCCGCTACCAGGGGCTGTTCGGCGCGGTGTTCGGCCTGAGCAGCGTGATCGGTCCGCTGCTGGGCGGCTTCCTCACCGACCACGTGTCGTGGCGCTGGGTGTTCTACGTCAACGTGCCAATCGGCCTGATCGCGCTGACCTTCATCATCCTGAAGATGCCGACCCTGGCCAGCGGCCTGAAGCCGAAGATCGACTACCTGGGCGCCCTGCTGATCGTGCTGTTCAGCGTACCGCTGCTGCTGGCGCTGACCTTCGGGGCCGACAGCGCCAACTACGGCTGGACCGATCCGGTGGTGCTGGGCCTGTTCGCCGTGAGCGCTGTGGCCCTGGGTCTGTTTCTGTATGTGGAGTCACGCCACGAGAGCCCGATCCTGCCGCTCACGCTGTTCCACAACCCCACCTTCGCCTGGGGCGTGACCGCCCGCTTCTTCATCGGCGCGGCCTTCCTGGGCGCCATCCTGTTCCTGAGCCTGTATCTGGTGAACGTGCAGGGCGTGTCGGCCACCGCCGCCGGCACCGCCACCATTCCGCTCACCGCCGGCCTGATCTTCGGGGCCATCGTCAGCGGTCAGCTGGCCTCGCGGCTGGGGTACTACAAGATCCTGATCATCGTCGGCCTGTGCCTGATGATGGGCGGCTTCCTGCTGCTCAGCACCCTGAACGCCGACACCCCGTATGCACGCGTGGTGCTGTACATGGTGGTGCTGGGCCTGGGCATCGGGCCGGCGCTGCCGCTGTTCAACCTGGCAATCCAGAACGCGGTCAAGCCCTGGGAGATCGGGGTGGCCACCAGCTCGGGCCAGTTCTTCCAGCAGATGGGCAGCACCATCGGCACCGCCGTGTTCGGCGCGGTGTTGAGCAGCGTGCTGGCCAGCCAGATCACCAGCAACCTCAAGCCGGTAATTGCCTCGGCCCCGCCGGCCCTCCAGGCGCAACTCCAGAGCTTCAGTGCGCCCAAGTCGGGCAATTCGGGCGGCCAGAGCACCTTCGACGTGGCGGCGGCCAAGGCCAGCGCGGCCACCGGCATCCGCAAGGGCTTTGACGCCACCTTCCAGGCCATCTCCGGCGCGGTGGGCAGCGGCAACATCTCGGCGGTGCAGGCGCTGGCGCAGAATCCGCAGCTGCCGGAACAGCTGCGGACCCAGCTCGGCACCATTCCGGCGCAGGCCATCGCCTCGGAGCAGGGCCGCGCCCAGATTCTGACCGGCATCCGCCAGGGTCTGACCGCCGCACAGACCCAGACGGTGCAGCAGACCAATACCACCCTGGACAAGGTGGCGCGCGCGCTGAAGGTCAGCTTCGCCAACACGGTGAGCCGCATCTACCTGATCAGCATTTTCGTGGCGCTGCTGGCCCTGCTGGCCGTGCTGCCGATGCCGAACCTGCGGATGCCCACCCGCGGCAAGGGTGAGGGCGAGGGCGGCCCGCAGCGCGCCCCGGTGCACGTCGAGATCTGAGCGCGAACGCCGTTCCGTGAACATGCCAGCCTGTAATGGGCTGGCATGTTCTGTTGGAAGAAGTAAGGTGGGCCATGACGCACTCGACCGGTCCGGCCTGGATGCTTGACCTGGGCAGTCTTCCCTTTACCGCCGCGCAGCGCGACCTGTTCAGGGCAGGGACGCTCGCGCCGACATGGGCCGCGCAGTACCCGGAGCTGTTTGACGCCGACGACCTAAGGCTCACCCGAACGCAGGCCCACAACCATTACTTCGAGTGGCTGGCCGCCATCGTGCTGTATCACTCCACCGGCTACCTGAGCCTGATCGAGAAGTACGAGCCGTTCGGGAAGCCGAGGGCAGGCAGACCGCACCAGCGCAAGTTCCAGGTGGTCGAGCAGCTGTTCGGCGACGGTTCGGAAATGCTTGCCCTGATGAAGCGGCAGGACCATCCGACATACGGAGGTACTCAGGCCCCGGACCTGCTGGTGTATGCCCCGGATCTCAGCGACTGGTTCTTCTGCGAGGTCAAAGGCGACAAGGACACGCTTAAACCAGCGCAGCGCCTGTACTTTGCCGATCTGGCGCAGGTGGGTGGGCGGCCGGTTCGCCATCTGCACTTCCACCTGCTGCCCTGAGACTTGTGTATGCCACGCCCTGCTTCACCGCCCTGGACCTCTTATTGTGTCGGTATGACGCAAACTCGGGCGGACGAGCAGGCTGTGGCAACGGCAGACATCGGTGTGATCGGGCTGGCCGTCATGGGCGAGAACCTGATCCTGAACATGGCCAGCAAGGGCTTCACGGTGGCGGCCTTCAACCGCACCACCAGCAAGGTCACGGAGTTTGTGGAGGGCCGCGCCATGGGCCACACCATCCTGGGCGCCTATGACCTTCCGGAGTTCGTGGGCCTGCTCAAGCGTCCGCGCAAGGTGATGCTGATGGTCAAGGCGGGCGCGGCGGTTGACACCTTCATCGACATGCTGGTGCCGCTGCTGGAGCCGGGCGACATCATCATCGACGGCGGCAACACCTACTACCCGGACACGGTGCGCCGGGAGGCGGCCATGCGCGAAAAGGGCCTGTACTTCATCGGCACCGGCGTCTCCGGCGGTGAGGAAGGGGCGCTCACCGGTCCCAGCATCATGCCGGGCGGCAGCCGGGAAGCGTGGCCCGCCGTGCAGCCGATTTTCCAGGGCATCGCGGCGCGGGTGGCGGACGGCACGCCCTGCTGCGATTGGGTGGGCGACGGCGGCGCCGGTCACTTCGTAAAGATGGTCCACAACGGCATCGAGTACGCCGACATGCAGATGATCGCGGAAGCCTATAGCCTGCTGCGCGGCACGCTGGGCTTGACGCCGCAGGAGATCGGGGCGGTGTTCACCGAGTGGAACCGGGGCGAGCTGAACAGCTACCTGATTGAGATCACCGCCGACATCCTGACCAAGCTGGACGAGGAGACCGGCCAACCGCTGGTCGAGATGATCCTGGACACGGCCGGGCAGAAGGGCACCGGCAAGTGGACAAGCGTGGAGGCGCTGGATGTGGGCTCGCCGGCCGCCACCATCACCGAGGCGGTGTATGCCCGCGCCATCAGTGCCCTGAAGGAGGAGCGCGTGGCCGCCAGCCGGGTGCTGAAGGGACCGCTGCCGCAGCCCGCGCCGGACCGTGAGCTGTTTATTGAGCAGGTGCGGCGCGCCCTGTACGCCTCCAAGATCGCCGCCTACGCCCAGGGCTTCCAGCTGATGGACCTGTCCGCCCGCGAGAACGGCTGGACGCTGGACTTCGGCAGCATCGCCATGATGTGGCGCGGCGGATGCATCATCCGGGCGCAGTTCCTGGACCGCATCAAGGAGGCCTACGACGCCCAGCGCAGCCTGAACAACCTGCTGCTGGCGCCCTACTTCTCGGACATCATGGCCGAGCATCAGGCGGCGTGGCGGCAGGTGATCGCCTCAGCGGTGCTGGGCGGCACCTGGATTCCGGCCTTCTCCAGCGCGCTCGCCTATTACGACGGGTACCGCAGCGAGCGGCTGCCCGCCAACATCCTGCAGGCGCAGCGCGACTACTTCGGAGCACACACCTACGAGCGCACCGACCGACCGCGCGGCGAGTTCTTCCACACCAACTGGACCGGGCGCGGCGGCACCACCGCCAGCAGCACCTACAACGCCTGAAGTACGGCACTGAAGGGCGGGGGCAGAACTCAATGGCCCCCGCCCCGGTGGGCCCGCTCAAGGCGACGGATTAGCCGGCCTAGTAGGACCTTCAGGGTCAGGGCTGGATGGCCAGCGCCGTGAGTCGGAACCCTGCCTTCTGGCCGCAGGTTACCAGTCGCGCACGAAGCGGCCCGCGTCGGCATTCCAGCGCAGCGTCAGGGCGCGGGTGGCTGTGTCCACGTTCACCCCGGCGGCCTCGCAGCGCTGCCGAGCGGCTGCGGGCAGGGTCGCCAGCACGGTGAGCGTGGCACTGGAGCGGGCCGGCAGGTAGGTCGTTCCAAAACTCACGCCCCGCAGGCAGGCCGGTCCGTCGGCGGGCACAAAGTCGCGTGCTCCTATGGCCGGAACCAGCTGCCGTTCCTGCACGTCGGTGGCGTTCAGGTCGGCACCCACGCGCTGGAAGCGGGTGCTGAGGGTGCAGCGGCCAGCAACGCACCACTCGCTGTTCATCACCATCACCGTGTCTGGCCCGGCGTTCCGGTACAGGGCTGCCCGCAGCACCCCCACACTGTTCTGGCCGTCCGGCAAGCGTAGCAGGGCGCGCAGTTCCAGGTAGTTATGCGGGCGGTCTACCAGGCCGCCCAGCGTCTGCATCGCTGCGCCCCAGTCCAGGCCCTGCCGTTTCAGGGCGGCCAGCGGGCTGCGGTCGGTGTCCGGCGGTGTCCAGGCCTGATAGAAGCGGCCCATGGTATCCAGAATGCCTGCAGACTCTGCCGCCGCCGGGCCGGACAGGCCGGTCAGCAGGGCCAGGGTTACAGGTACTCTCATGTGCTCTCATCCTACCGAATACAGGCAGATGCACTCCATGCAGAAGTTCAAATTCTGACATGTGCCCTGCCCCATGCGGGCGAGTGGCTTAGGAAGGCCTGTCGACCCGCAGGGTACCGGGCCGCCCTGCTCTGGCCGTTGGGCTAACCGGCCTTTCAGGATGGACCGTGGGACCCACACTGACCTGTTCGTAGACCTTGCCTTCCAGAGGGGGGATAGGGTTCCAGAGCGTCCGGGTGTCTTCCCGTATCCTGACCGGATGCGAGTGACGGTCAAGGCGAGTGCAGAGCGGCGGTTGCGTGGCCGGTATCCTTTCGGGCACCGGGGCGACATCTTGACAGCGGACGCGGGCATTGCGCCCGGAGACGTGGTGGACGTTCACGCTGAAGGTGGCCCTTTCATCGGGCGTGGGTATTTCAATCCGGATGGGGCCACCCCGCTGCGGATGCTGACGGTGCAGCGTGAGGCCATTGATGAAGCCTTCTACCGCCGCCGCATCCGCGAGGCGCTGGCCCGGCGTGAGGGGCGCATCCACGGCACCGACGCGATGCGCGTGCTGCATGCCGAGGCGGACGGTCTGCCAGGTGTGGTGGCCGACCTGTTTGGCAGCACCCTGAGCGTGCAGCTGAGGAACGCTGGCGTGGAGCGCCATCGCGAGCTGATTCTGAAGGCGTTGCAGGCGGAGACTGCGGCCACGGCCGCGTTCGAGCGCAGCGACACGTCGGAGCGGGAGCGGGAGGGCATGGCGCAGCAGAAGGGCGCGCTGTGGGGCACGCTGCCGGAGCGCGTGACCTTCCACGAGGACGATCTGGAACTGTACTTCCGGCCGCTGGAGGCGCAGAAGACCGGCTTCTTCCTGGACCAGCGCGACAACCGTCGCCGGATGCGGGCGCTGGTTCAGCCGGGCGAGGGGTTTCTTGACGTGTATTCCTACACCGGCGCCTTCAGCCTGCATGCGGCGCGGGCGGGAGCAAAAACGCTCGCCATCGACAAGGACGGGGTGGCGCTCTCGACGCTGGAGGCGGTGGCGCGCACCAACCGGGTGGGCGCGCAGGTGGGCCTGAGGCTCGGCGACGCGCTGGAGGTGCTCAAGCGGCTGGAGGGCGAGCGGCGAAGCTTCTCGGCGGCGGTGCTGGACCCGCCCACCCTGGCCAAGCGCCGGGACGACGTGCCGCGCGCCAAACGGGTGTTCACGGAGGGCGCCACCAGCGTGCTGAAGATGCTGGCACCGGGCGGCCACCTGCTGATCAGCACCTGCGCGCACTACATCGGGGTGCAGGACCTGCTGGACGCGGCACGGGTCGCGGCGGCCGAGGCTGGCTGCGCGGCGGAGGTGCTGGACATCACCTATCAGCCGGCCGACCACCCGCACATGCTGCACGTGCCGGAGAGCCTGTACCTGAAGAGTGTGCTGCTGCGCCGCGAGTAAGCTGCGCCGGGAACACTTGCCGGGCGGCGGCGGGGGTACCCTGACCCATGACCCGCACACAGACGGCCATCCAGTTTGCCAGCCCGACCATCGTGCCGTACCAGGGCGGCTGCGTCACTGAGCCGGCCTTCTTCGCGCTGGACTACCTGGTGAACTGGCGCGCCGACGTCACGGTGGCGGGCGTGCTGCATCCGGACGCCCCGGTGCTGCCGCTGCTGAAGGCCGTGCTGGCCGATCCCCAGCAGTACCGGGTGACGCCGGAGCAGGCCGAGGCGGCTCGGGCCCAGTTTCTGGAGCAGGCGGGTCAGGCGCTGGAGCAGCAGGGCGGTCAACGGGCCTGGCTGGAGCGCGAATTCTGAACATCAGGTGCGGGCTCAGCCCAGCACCCGTTTCAGCAGGCGCACGCCCTCGCGCAGCTGCTCCGGCGTCAGGTGCGCGAAGGCCAGCAGCAGGGCGGGCGGCTGAGCGTTCACGCTGTACTCCGCCACCCCGCTGACCCCCACGCCCATGGCGGCCGCCCGGTCCTGCACCTCCGTTTCCTGCTGCGTGGCGGGAAGCGGCAGATACAGGTGCAGCCCGGCGCGGACCGGGCGGGAGCTGAGCTGCGGGAGTTCGGCGTGCAGGGCGGCCTCCAGCACCTCGGCGCGGTGCGCCAGCTGGGTCCGGGCACGGCGCAGATGCCGGCCGTACCCCCCCGACGTCAGGAAGTCGGCCAGGGCCAGCGCGTCCAGGGTCGGCGGGTGCCGGTCAGTGAGCGGCCGGGTGCGGGCCAGCACGTCCAGCACCTCCGGCGGAGCCACCAGGTAGCCGCTTCTCAGCGCCGGCGCAAGGCTCTGGCTGAAGGTGCCGAGCAGGATCACCTGCTGCGGCGCCTGGGCCTGGAGCGGTGCCGGGGGGCGGGCCGTGTGGTGAAAGTCCGCGGCGTAGTCATCCTCAATGATGAAGGCGCCTGCCGCTTCGGCCCACTGCAGCAGCTGGGCCCGCCTGGACGCGCTGAGGGTGGCGGTGGTCGGAAACTGGCAGCCGGGCGTCAGGTACAGCAGCGACGCCGAGGCCGGCAGCCCGGCCGGGTCCAGGCCCTGGGCGTCCACGCCTGCCGGAACCAGCGCGGCGCCGGTCGCCGCGAAGGCCCGGCGGGCACCGGGGTAGCAGGGATCCTCCACCACCGCGGTGCGGCCCGGCTCCAGCCACGTGCGGCCCAGCAGGTCCAGCGCCGACTGGGTGCCGCCGGTCAGCATCACCATGTCGGGCGTGACCTGCGCGCCCCGCTCGCGGCTCAGCCAGCCGGCGATGGCCCGCCGGGTGTGCAGCGGCCCCAGCTCTCCTGCGTCGAGCGTCAGCTGGGCCAGTTGCTCGGCCTGCCGGGCCAGCGCCTCGGCCCACAGGCCAGACGGAAACAGGCCTGCCGGCTGACCGATGCGGAAATCCACCTGGTACTGGGCTGGGGCGTCTGCCCGCTGCCCGCTGAGCGCCCGCACGGCCCAGCTGGACAGCGGCACCGCCGGAGGGTGGCGCACCGGAGTGCTCGCCGCTGCCGCAAACGGCCCGCTGGCCACGTAGGTGCCGCTCTGCGGGCGCACCTCCAGATAGCCTTCGGCCTGCAGCTGATCCAGGGCGTCCTGGACGGTGGCCCGGCCCATGCTCCAGGCACGCGCCAGGCTGCGAGCGCCCAGCCGCTCGGCCGGCGGCAGGTCGCCGCGCTGCACCGCGTCTCTCAGGGTGCGGGCGGCGCGGGTGTGCTGCGGTTCGCCCGGCAGGGCCGGCAGCAGGGGAGGCGTCCTGGGAGCCACCCGGCCAGCGTAGCAGGCCACCTCGCCTACACTGGGGCATGTCCTCTGCGCCGGCCAGTGAAATGCTGCTGGAGTACCAGCATTACGTGGTGGCCCACCGGCTGCGCTCCGCCCTGGGCGGCCGGGTGGCCCCCCGCGCCGGCCTGTTGACCCTGGCCGACTACGCCGAGCGCCGCACCGAACGGCAGCAATTGGCGCGCCGCATGATCACGGAGGCGTCGCCGCCCGAAAGCATGGGCCAGATGGACCGCCTGACCGATGAGCTGATGTTCGGCTTCTGGCATAACCCGCTGGAGGTGACCGCCTTTCTGCGGGCCGCCCTGCGGCAGGGCGGGCATCCGGTGTTTACCAGCCCGGAACAGTTCGCTGGCCTGCTGTCGGACGCCGAGCGGCGGCGGCTGGGGCCCTCCGGAACTGTCCAGGTGGGCCGCTACTACCTCACCTGCCTGCAGCTGGCCGCCCCCGGCTCTGACCCGCACGCCCTGGAGTACATCTTCGAGCGGCTGGAGCCGCTGACGCCGCCGCTGTTCATTGACGAGCTGAACGAGCGGCAGCGCACCGCATGACCGGCTGGCTGCGCGCCCTGCTGCCGCGCCGCTGCCCCGGCTGTCAGCGGCAGCTGGGGTCGGCCGACGGGTTGTGTCCGGCCTGCCGGGGGCAGCTGCGGGCGCAGGTCTACCGCCGCAGCCTGCTGCGCCCCGACGACGTGCCGCACCTGGTGGCGTTGGGGCCGTACCGGGGGGTGCTGGGCCGGACGGTGCGGGCCCTGAAGTACGGCGGCGCGCGCGAGCTGGCGCCGCTGCTGGGCGCCGCGCTGGCGGAAGGGGTCCCGGCGGCGTGGCAGGTCCGGGCGGTGCTGCACGTGCCGATGCATCCGGCCCGGCTGCGCCAGCGCGGGTACGACCAGGCCGCTCTGCTGGCCGCCGAGGTGGCGCGGCAGCTGGGGGTGCCGCATGTGACGGCGCTGGCGCGGGTGCGGCAGGGTGGCCCGCAGGCGAAGCAGGCCGCCGAGCAGCGCCGGACAGCCCTGCAGGGCGCCTTCGTCTGCCGATCCGTACCGGCCGGCGCACTCCTGTTGCTGGACGATGTGATGACCACCGGATCTACCCTGACCGCCTGTCGGGACGCGCTGACGCAGGCCGGCGCCGGGCCGGTGTATTACGCCGTGGTGGCCCGCTGAGCCTCCCAGTCTCAAGCCGCTCTCATGACTGCCCTGTTGGCTGAGGCATGACGTCCTTCGCCCGACCCGTGCCCGCCCTGATCGCTGTTCTGACCCTTGCAGCCGTGCCCCAGGCGCACGCCGCCGCGCTGTGGTTCGGCGTGGATGCCCGCAGCAGCGGCCTGGGCGCGCGGGTCGGTGCGGCGCTGCTGCCGGTGCCATTCCTCGGGACGCTGGGGCTGGAAGCGGGGGCGGAGCGCGGCTGGAACCGTGGCAGCACGGTGTTCAGCACCGCCGTGACCCTGCGTGACCTGAACCTGCCGGTGACGGCGGTGGACGCCTTTGCCAGCCTGGGAGCGGAGTTCAGCGACGCGGCCCGGCTGTACGCCGAGGGCGGCCTGCGCGGGCCGCTGCTGGGGCCGGCCGGATGGCGGGCCAGTGCGCGGGCGCGCCAGGACGGTCACTTCAGCGCGGGCCTCGGCCTGGAAGTGCGGTTCTGAGATGCGGCGCGGCCTGGGGCTGCTGCTGGCGCTGACCTGTGTGGCAGGGGCGCAGGGAGCGCGGTTCGGGGTCCATTTCGGGCCGAACGTGGCCGCCGTGACGCTGGTGGGCCTGCAGGTGCCCTCCACGCCGGTGCAGGTCACGGCCGAGGTGGGCGCCACCTTCCAGGCGTTGAGCCTGCTGGACCCACTGGCCACGGCGAGCGGGTTCGTGCAGACGGGTGTCAGCGGGCCGCTGTTCGGGCAGACCAGCTGGACCGCCCGCTACCGCGTGTCGCAGAGCGGCCAGACGCAGGTGGGGTTCGGGGTCCGCTTCCGCTTCTGAGCGCTTCATCTACAGGCTGCGGCTCAGCCGCTAACATGCCGCATGCTTCGCCAGCGGGTGTTCTGTCTGTTCCTGTCGGGGGCGCTGTGGCTGCCGGGCGCGCTGAGCCAGCCGCTGGCACCGGCTGTTTCGCTGCCGGGCCCCGTCAGCACGGCGCCGATCTTTGTGGCCTACCCGCCGGAGGCCTACCGGGTGGCCTTCGACCACGTCATCTTCGAGGGCAGCGTGCAGCCGGGCGCCACCCTGAGCGTGAACGGCCGCCCGCTGGCGGTGGGACCGGACGGGCTGTTCCGCGAGTGGCTGCCGCTGGCGCCCGGCCTCAACACCCTGCAGCTCAGTTCGGTGCAGGACGGCGTGGTGACGGGCCTGACCCGTCACGTCACCCGCACCGTCCCGCCGGCCCCGGCGGCCATCCAGATCGGCACCATTCAGCCGGACCGGGACCTGACGTGGTACGGGCTGCCCGCTGCCCAGGACCGCGCCATCACCGTGTCGTTCCGGGGCACGCCGGGTGGCCGGGCGATGTTCTGGCTGGGCACCCGCGGCCCCTACACCATGTCCGCCGAAGGCGACCGCTACAGCGGCAGCGCGACCCTGCGTGCCGATGACACGTTCCAGAACGCGGCGGTGCGGGTGCGGCTGATCGGGGCGGGCGGAGCGCGCAGTGACGCCACCGCGCCGGGACGGCTCACGCTGGCCCCCGGTCCACGGGTGGCCGAGGTCACGGCGGCCGACATCGGCCGCGGCGTCAACCCGGACCCGGTGAGCTGGAGCGTGGCGGGCGGCCTGGGGCTGGTGTACCCGCCTCAGGGCGTGCAGTTCGGCGTGGTGGGTCTGCGGGGTGACCGCTACCTGACCCGGCTGCCGGGCGTGGCGCCGCTGCTGGACCTGGACCGCCGCAGTGTCCGGCTGCTGCCGCCCGGCACCGCGCTGCCGCCGGCCCGCCTGGACCAGCCCAGCCTGGCGGACGAGGGCCGGCACCTGACGCTCGCCCTGCCGCTGGGGAGCCGGGTGCCGTTCACGCTGACCCAGACGGCAGACGGGCTGGACCTGCGGCTGTACCGCACCGCTGGCGACCCGGCGGCGCTCAATGCCGTCCCGCTCACCGATCCGCTGCTGGCGGGCGTGCAGTGGAGCCGGGAAGGGGAGGGGGGACCGCTGCTGGCCCGGCTGCGGCTGGCCTCGTCCCAGGCCTGGGGTTACGACGCGGCCTACCAGGACACCACCCTCAGCGTGCGTCTGCGCCGACCGTCGGAGCCGGCGCAGGCCGCAGGGCCGCTCGGCGGGCTGACCATCGTGGTGGACCCGGGCCACGGGGGCAGCGAGCAGGGCGGGGCGGGAGCCCTCCGGGTGCCGGAGAAGGACCTGAACCTGAGCCTGGGCCTGCAGGTGGCGGCGGGCCTGCGCGCGCTGGGAGCGCGGGTGGTGCTGACCCGCCAGAGCGACGTGACGGTGCCGCTCTACAACCGGCCGTTGCTGGCTGAGACGATGGACGCTGACCTGCTGCTGAGCATTCATGCCAATGCCCTCCCCGACGGCCGCGATCCACGGGGTCGGCGCGGCAGCGGCGTGTACTGGACCCGCCCGCAGGCGCTCCCGCTGGCCCAGCGGATTCAGGCGGCGCTGCAGCGGGCGCTGCCGGAGCTGGGCGACGACGGGCTGCACCTCGCGGACCTGGCGCTGACCCGCCCCAGCAGCCAGCTCTCGCTGCTGATCGAGACCGCCTACCTCACCGACCCCGACAACCTTCGCCTGCTGATGAGCGACGCTGGCCGGTCCCGCATCGCGGTGGCCGTCGTGCAGGGCGTCCAGGACTTCTATGCGGAGCGGGCGGGGCTGGCCGCCCGCTGAGCTGGCGCGCCGGGTCAGGCCCGCTTCATGTGCCGCCGGTACCCTGACCGCATGCCTCCCTTTTCTGGCCGCCTGCTGGCCGCCGTGCTGCTGGGCGGCGCGGCCCTGTTGCCCGTCCACGCCGCCACCCTCTCGGTGCCGGTGCCCTCGGACCTGACCCCGCTCTCCGCACCGGCCGCCACGCTGCCGGGGCTGAGCGCCGCCCTCAGCAGCGCGCGCACCGCCGACGGTCGCCTGACGCTCAGCCTGAGCGTGAAGAACGCCGGCCCGGCCACGGTGGCCCTGACGCTCAGCCGCCACAGCGACCAGAACTGCGCCTTCGCGCCGCTGATCCGGGTGCTGCGGGTCGGCACGAGAGAAGTGGTGTATCCGGTGGCTGGGGCCGAGCCGCGTCTGTGTACCCAGGAGGTGCAGGGGGCCAGCCTGGGCGCCGGCGAGAGCACCAGCTTCAGCCGGACGCTGGACCTGCCGCCCGGCGACTACGTGGTGGAAGGCTGGCTGTCGGCTCTGGCCGGCGCGCAGCCGGTGCGGGTTCCGGCGGCCCCGCTGCGCCTGACGCTGGCCGGCGCCCGCAGCGGCCTGACGCTGCAGGCCCGGCTGCCGCAGACGGTCAAGGTCGGGGCCAGCGTGCCGCTCTCGCTGCTGCTCACCAACACCTCCGCACAGGTGCAGGCGGTGCCGACGCGGCTGTGCCCGGTGCGGGTGGAACTGCGTGACCCGGTCAGTGGCGCGCTGCGCTTCCCAGACCACCAGCCCACCTACAAGTGCCCCGCCCCGGACCGGACCCGGCTGCTGCAGCCGGGTCAGAGCACGCTCTACAGCTGGACGGTGCCGAGCATCCCGGCGGCGGGTCGCTACCGGCTGGACATCAGCGCGGACGGCGGACAGCTGCAGGCTGCCCCGGTCACGCTGCAGGTGAAGTAGAGCGGCTCAGCCTTCGTCCGGCCGGTCACGCAGCAGCGGCAGCGGATTGAGCGCCGGAAAACGGCACGGCCCGTCCGGCCGGTAGCGCTCGAACACCCCGAAGTGCAGGTGCGACGGCGTGGTCTCCGCGTCGCCGGTGTTGCCCACCGTGCCCAACACCGTCTGGGTGGTCACCCGCTGCCCCTCGCGCAGCTTGGCCACCGTGTCCAGGTGGGCGTAGTAGTACCGGCGTCCACCGGCCCCCAGCACGTACACCCACTTGCCGCCCCGCTCGCTCGACCCGATCATCCACACCAGCCCGTCGGTGGCGGAGCGGACCGGGGTGCCGCGTCGCGCGAAGATGTCCTGCCCGGCGTGCGCGAGTCCGCCAGAACGGTCCGCGTTCCAGGTGTTGGCCACCTGCGACACCCGCACGCCGTCCACCGGCATCAGCAGACGGGTATCGGGCGCGGCAGGCAGCGAACGGGCCAGCGCCGGCAGGCGGGCGATCTGGGCGTCCCACACCGCCTCGCGCGCCGGACTTTCCTTGGGCTCCGGCTGACACAGGGGGGCGGCGGTGGAGAGTAGCAGGGCCAGCACAAGCGGCGCAGTCATCGTGCGCCCAGCGTGACACTGGCCCTGCTGCCCCACCCCCGGAATGATTAAAGCCAGCTTGAAGATCGCCGGTGGGCCGGGCCCGACTGGTCTGTACCCTACAGTCTAGAGCATCGCCAGCGGCGCGCTGAGGGCCGCCGCTTCGGGCGTCAGGCGCGGCAGCTCCGGCAGCGGCTGCCCGTCGGCGCCCAGGACCGCGCCGTAGAGCATGTGCGGCGTGGCGTGCCCGATGTGGACCGGATAGATGCCGGCCCGGTCCGCGCCCAGCGCCTTGGGCACCACCACCGGATGGTTGCCCCGGCTGTGCCCCTCCAGAAACCCAGGTTCGAAAGCGTCGCCGCGCAGCAGCACCTGCTGGACCGTGCCCACCTTCGCGGCGTTGCGGCGCTGGCTCCACTCTTTCTGGCGCGCGATCAGGCGCTGCAGCCGCTCGGTCTTGACCTCGCGCGGCAGGTCCGCGAAGTGCCGGTAGCTGGGCGTGCCGGGCCGGGCGCTGTAGATGAACATGTAGGCCGAGTCGTAGCCCACCTCGTCGTACAGGTCCAGCGTCTGCTGAAAGTCCGCTTCGGTCTCGCC
The DNA here is from genome assembly GCF_040256395.1 of Deinococcus sonorensis KR-87. Classification (NCBI taxonomy): domain Bacteria; kingdom Thermotogati; phylum Deinococcota; class Deinococci; order Deinococcales; family Deinococcaceae; genus Deinococcus; species Deinococcus sonorensis. Next base: position 1,889,071 of record NZ_CP158299.1, read on the forward strand.
GGGAAAGCCCACGATGATGTCGGTCGCCAGCACCACGTCCGGCAGGTGCCGCCGGATGGCCGCGATGTGCTCCAGGTACCGCTCGCGGGTGTACTCCCGGGCCATGCGCCGCAGCACCGCGTTGCTCCCGCTCTGCACCGGCAGGTGCACGAATTCGCAGACGGCGGGCGTCTCGGCCATCGCCAGCGCCACGTCCTCGGTGAAGTTCATCGGGTGGCTGGTGGTGAACTTGATGCGCTCGATGCCGCTCTGGCCCACCAGCCGCAGCAGCTCGGCGAAGCTGGGAATGCCCGCGACCCGCGCCCCCTGATCGATGCCGTAGGCGTTCACGTTCTGCCCCAGCAGCGTGACCTCCCGAACGCCGGCGGCCAGCAGTCCGTCCAGTTCCCGCAGGATGCTGTCCGGCGTGCGACTGACCTGCGGGCCGCGGGTGGTGGGCACGATGCAGTAGGTGCAGTGGTGGTCGCAGCCACGCATGATGGTCAGGTGCGCCTGCAGCTTGCCCTGCGGCGCGGGCGGGATGTGGTCGTGCAGCTCGTCCTTGAACTGCAGGCCCCAGAAGCGCTCGTTGCTCTCCAGCGCCTTACCGATGTCCAGCAGGCTACCCGGCCCCAGCAGCACGTCCACCTCGAATTTGCGGGCGATCTGCTGGCCCTCTTCCAGCTGCGCCAGGCAGCCCATCATGCCCACCACCAGGCCGCGCTGCGCCTTCTGCTTTCTCAGGTCGCCCAGCACGCTGCGCACCTTGTCCACCGGCTTGCCGCGCACCGCGCAGGTGTTGATCAGCACGAAATCGGCCTCTTCAATGCTGTCCACCAGATCGGCGCCCAGTGACACCAACTGGCTCTCCACCAGATGGGTGTCGTATTCATTCATCTGACAGCCATAGGTCATGACGGTCGCTTTCATGTGTCCTCCAGGGGCTGACCGGGGGGATCCCGGGGCCGCGTCGTCCGGCAGGGCCGGCGCTTGCGGCAGTGTAGCGCCGCCGGAGCCGGGGGTGGTGGTCAGCCCGGGAAACCTGCCGGGATGGATCAGTGAGGAGTGCTGGCAACTGAGCCAGATTGGTCCGACTGCCTGAGCCGCTGTCAGGTTGCTGCGCGGCCAGAACGCAGCCTGAAGTTCACCAACGGCCCGCTGCTGGTCCTGATCGTGATTCCCGTTCGCACCGTCCGGCGGTCACGTGCCTTCTTGACGGACGCGGCGATGCAGCCGGACCCCGTGCCCACCTTCAACCGCTGGAGCCGGGCGTATTCTCCTCGCGGTCATGAGTTACGAACGTTCGGGGAACGCCCGTCTACACTGAAGCGCGATGACGTCTTCTCCTCATATCACAGTGGTCGGTGCCGGGCTGGCCGGGTCCGAGGCGGCGCTGGCCGCTGCCCGTCTGGGCGTGCAGGTGACGCTGTACGAAATGCGCCCCGCCCGTATGACGCCCGCTCACCGCACCGGCGGGTTTGCCGAACTGGTGTGCAGCAACTCGCTGGGCGGCGAGGGTGCCCTGCAGGCCAAGGGGCTGCTGCAGGCCGAAATGCGCCGGGTGTCCAGCGCCATCCTGGACAGCGCCGACCACAACCGCCTGCCGGCTGGCAACGCGCTGGCGGTGGAGCGGGAGGGATTCAGCGCCCGCGTCACCGCCGCCGTGCGGGCGCACCCCAACATCACCGTGCGCGATGAGGAGCTGACCGAGCTGCCGGACGGGGTGGCGGTGCTGGCCACCGGGCCGCTCACCTCGCCCGCCCTGGCCGAGCGGCTGGTGCAGCTGACCGGCGGCGAGCAGCTGGCCTTCTACGACGCGGCGGCGCCGGTGATCGCCTTCGAGAGCATCGACATGGACGTGGTCTTCCGGGCCGGGCGCTATGACCAGTCGGCCGACTACCTGAACTGCCCCATGAACCGGGAGCAGTACGAGGCCTTCTATACAGCGCTGGAACAGGCGCGCAGCCATACGCCCCACGACTGGGAGCAACTGGAATTCTTCGAGGGCTGTATGCCGATCGAGGAGATCGCCCGGCGTGGCCCGGACACCCCGCGCTTCGGCCCGATGAAGCCACGTGGCCTGACCGACCCGCGCACCGGCCGCTGGCCCTACGCGGTCGCGCAGTTGCGTCAGGAGGACCAGGAGGGCCGGATGTGGTCGCTGGTGGGCTTCCAGACCGGCCTGAAGTGGGGCGACCAGAAGGCGGTCGTGCAGCTGATTCCGGGGCTGGAGAATGCCGAGATCGTGCGCTACGGGGTGATGCACCGCAACACCTACCTCAACGCGCCGCGCGTCCTGAATGCCGCGCTGCAGCTGAATGCCGATCCGCAGAAGCTGGTGGCGGGCGTGCTGGCCGGCACCGAGGGCTACCTGGAGTCGGCCGCGACCGGCTGGCTGGCCGGCACCAACGCCGCGCGGATCGCGCTGGGACAGGAGCCGCTGGTGCCGCCGCAGGAGAGCATGCTGGGCGGCCTGGTGCGCTACCTCGCCAGCGCGAACCCGGACGGCTTCCAGCCGATGAACGTCAACTGGGCGCTGGTACCGGAAGTGCCGGTGCCGGAGGGGCGCCGGAAGCTCGGCAAGCGGGAGAAGCGGCCGGTGATGTTCCGACGTGGACTGGACGCCTTCTGTGCCTGGGCGCGTGGAGCGGGCCTGCAGGTGCAGGACGTGCCCGACCCGGCTCCCGAGTCGCTGGAGGCCGTCGCAGCGCCCTGAAGCAGCGGTCAGCGCTCCACCTTCATCTGCCGACCGACCGGGTAAAGTGGTCATGATTCTGTATGAACGTCTGCTTAAACTGAAGCAAATGAACAATACGGGCAAGGCAGTGGTGGGACTCTTGATGGTCGGCGTGGCGCAGGCAGGAAGCATGAGCATGGATACCTTGCTGGTCTCCGGGGCACCGTCGCCGTGCCTGGCGGTCAAGGTCATGATCTCTCAGGGAGGCAAGAGCCTCTCGGAGCTGTACCTCACCCCGGATGGCAAGTCCAAGATCCAGAAGGGCGCCGAGGTCCATTTCAAGAAGGGCACCAGCTACCGGCTGCAGGCCACCTGCGTCAGTGCCAGCACCTTCTCCCAGAACTCCGGCCTGAACTTCACGGCCGATGGCCGCACCATCCAGGTCCAGTTCTCGGACAACGGCTTTGCCATCAAGCGCGGCGGCGTGGCGTACTGACCTGAACGGGGTGCCGGCTGAGCGCCAGGCGCTACACTGGCGCGCGTGACCCTGCCTGACCTGACGGCTGGCCTCGCCCGCGCGGTGCAGCGTCGGGCGGGGCTGGCTGCGTCCGGCACCACGCTGTACCGCGCGGTTCACACCACCGAGACGGAGGGCGTGTATGCCCTGGACCGGGCCGGTGAGGTGGGCATCCTGAACCTGTACCGCGAACTGCTTCCCGCCCAGGAACAGCAGCTCGCGGCGGCCTGCGCCCAGGCGCTGCCGTTGAGGGCCGTGTACCTGAAACGCCGCCCGCAGGAAGCGCGGCATCTGGCCAACGTGCAGCGTGAGCAGCTGGCGCCACCCGGGCCGGTGTGGGGCGAGGCGCAGCCGGAACTGACCGCGCTGGAACAGGGCGTCCCGTACCTGATCCGGCCCGGCAGTGACCTGAGCACTGGCCTGTTCACCGACGCGCGCCCCGCCCGCCAGTGGGTGCGCGAGCATGCGCCGCCCGGCGGCCGGGTGCTGAACACGTTCGCGTACACCTGCGGCTTCGGGCTGAATGCCCGGCTCGGCGGCGCGGAGGTGGTCAAGAACCTGGACCTCTCGCGCAAGGTGCTGGCCTGGGGTCAGCAGAACTATGGGCTGTCCGGCCTGCCCCACCCGGACACTGACTTCATCTATGGCGACGTCTTTGACTGGATGGCGCGCTTCGAGCGGCAGGGCCAGCAGTTTGAGCTGCTGATTCTGGACCCGCCCGCCTTCGCCCGCAGCCGCGCCGGGGTCTGGCGTTCCGAGCGCGACTACGCCCGGCTGGCCCGGCTGGCAGCGGCGCTGCTGGCGCCGGGAGGCCGGCTGCTGGCCCTCAATAACCACGCCGGGGTCAGCCGGGCCGCCTTCCAGCGGATGCTGCAGGACGGGGCGCCGCGGCTGCGGGTTCAGGTCCAGCTGGGGCCGGGCGAGGACTATCCGGGCGCCGATCATCTCAAGGTGCTGGTGCTCGGCTGACCCGCCGCACGCTTCACTTTTTAAAGCGGGAATCACCTTTGGCCGTGGCGCGGCGGGCTACACTGCACGGCATGAGCCAAGTGCTGATCCCGCTGACGACGCCCGACGAGGTCGAGACCTTTCTGTCGCAGTACCCGCTGGCCGGCGTGTTCAAGGCCGGTACCTGCCACAAGACCATGCAGGGTTTCGGGGTGCTGGAAACCTTCCTGAAGGACCACGAGCTGCCGGTCGGCTTCATCCGGGTGGTGGACTGGCGCCCCGCCTCCAACCACGTGGCGGCCCGCACCGGCATCCAGCACCAGAGCCCGCAGCTGATCATGTTCAAGGACGGCGAGCCGGTCTTCGACGTGGACAACTGGGACATCACCCCCGAGGCGCTGGAGCCGGTGTTCGAGCAATACGTGCCGGCCCGTCAGGAGGCCGCGCAGGTGGCCGGGGACGGCAATGTGGAGCCGTACCGCCAGCTGATGCGCCAGTACATCGACGGCCAGCTGCCCGACTGGCAGTTCCAGGAGTTGTACGTGAACATGTTCCGCGACGACGCCTCGCTGCGCAGCCAGCGTGAGTTCGAGCTGCTGTCGCGGCTGTTCGGCGACCCGGATGCCTACCACGGTGGCCTGCACCAGCTGGGTGCCCCGCAGCAGCGCGGCGACTTGAAGGCCCGGGTCCAGGACCTGCTGGCGCAGCTGTAAGCCCTCTGCATCCCGCCGCCCCTGGCAATGGCCGGGGGCGGCGTTGCTGTTGCGTGTTACAGTGCGGAATTCTTTGCAGCGCCGCGGACACGCACGGGTTATGCTTTTCCTCATGCTCTCTCATGACTGGCTGGCCCTGGCGCCTGAGCGAACCGTCTACGCCGACCTCTCCACCGATCACTATCCCTGGAGCGAGGTCTACCTGGACCTGGCCAGCCGCACGCAGCTGGCCGGCGTGCTGGATGTGCGCGACGGCGATCAGCTGGGGCGCTACATCTGGAATGGGGGAGAGGTGCGGGGCGCCTACCTGAGCGGGCGCGGTGACCTGCCGGAACTGGCGGCGCTGCCGGCGCTGCTTCCCCGGGGCAGCGTCAGCCTGTATCAGCTGGAGCCGGTGCTGGCAGAGCTGGTCTGGGAGTGCCGCCACGGCACCTTTACCGACGTGCAGGTGCCGTGGCCGGAAGCCCGCGACCTGCTGGCGGGCCGGCGCTACCGGGGCGTGTTGCTGTCGGCGGGCGGGGCCTGCAGCTTCTGGGACGACGGCCGCCTGCTGGGCGGCACGCTGCCGGCACCCAACGAGCCGGTGCAGACGGTGGCGCAGCAGGTGCAGTTCGGTCTGGAGGAACTGACCCAGTTCTGGAGCGAGGTGCTGGCGACCCTGGCGACCCGCGTGCCGCTGGAGACGAACTGGCGCACGGCCGTGACGGCGCTGGCCGACGAGCACCCCTGCCTGGACCCGTTCGCTCGGGAAGTCTGGCTGGAGGGATCGCAGCTGCGGCTGCACCCGGACGTGCCGATGGAGGAAGTGCAGGCCGCGCTGCGTGACGTGCTGCCGATGCTGCTGCCGCTCCCGGCCGCCCAGCGCAGCGCAGCCGTGGCCGATCTGCGTCAGCACCGGCTGTTTGAGGCCGCTGGGTTGGCCGACTTACCGCTCTGAGCCGTTAACAGGTGGGCTGGCCCAGGACGTGTGACATTGATGTGCGAAACCCTATGACAAGCTGAAGTCAAATGGCGACACACGAGCACGAGGGCAGAGGATGACGGCAAATCTTGAGTACCCCAGCTGGCCGGTCGGGCTGAGCGATCAGACGCTGTTGCCCTTCGCAATGTGGCGCGTGCTGGACGTCGTGGATGGGCGGCAGCACGTCAGCAAACTGGCGGCCACGCTGGGGATGCCCGAGCCGCAGATCAAACAGGTGGTGCATACGGTCGAGCAGCATCTGGAGCGGGCGGCGCAGCGCGAACGCCCGATCAATGAAGAGGGCCTGCAGCTGCTGACCCAGTGCCTGAATGCTGTGGTGGGACCGATGGGGCGGATGATGATGGACGACGCCCTGGATGACGTGGGCGAGCAGGCCACCCTGACCCGGCTGATCGGGGCACTCAACGCAGAACTCAACGATACGAATCGCCAGGCGTTCTTACGCCAGCTCCGCATGAGGGGAATCGCATGAAGTACACCGTCGTTATCCGTCAGCCCGTTCCTGAAACCGTGCAGGCCGATCTGATCAGCGCGCTGATCGCCCAGTTCGAGCTCAGCCCTGAGCAGGCCAGCCGCCTTGCCGCCCGTCGCAGCGGCCGCCTGATGAAGCCCAACACCCGCCGCCGCGCGGACCGTCTGCTGGCCATTTACCAGTCGGTCGGCGCGCAGGTGTCGCTGGAAGAGGTGCGCGAGGACACCACCGTGCTGGCCGATCCGTACGCCGGAGAGCGTCCGGGTCTGGTCGGGCCGGCGGGCAACGATTATGCGGCGACCGGGCCGCTGCCGGTGAGCGGCGCCGCTGCCTATGCGGGCGGCGCGGTGGCAGTCGTTCCCCCCCGCTGGACGACCTGACCGTGCAGCCGGCGGCGCTGGCACCGGTCCCGATGCTGGGGCAGGTCGCCATGCCGGACCTGCTGACCACCGTGATTGCCCCGGTGGAGCCCGCGCCGGTCATCCCGGCCGCGCCGTCGGCCGAGGATGCCTGGGCCGACTTCACCGGTTCGCTGGCCAGCAGCTCCACCACCTCGGTGAGCGAGCCGGAGCCGGAAGCCAATGTGGTGAGTGTGGAGGCTGCCGAGGAGCGCGTCGAGCGCCGCCGCTCCAGCCTGTCGCGCAGCGTGCTGACGGCGGCCCTGCTGCCGCTGCTGCTGGCCACCGTGGCCACGGTCGTGACCGTGTTCGTGACCGAGCCGCGCCTGCAGCGCACCCTGCTGAGCCAGAACGCCCAGGCGGTGGCGGTGGCCGTGGCCAGCAACCTCGACACCTCCGACCAGAACACCGTGTACGCGCAGATCGACACGCTGCTCAAGCGCAGTACCGTGGGCTTCGTGCAGGTGGAGCTGCCGGACGGCACCACCTTCTTCCGCAGTAAGACGCCCGACACCGACGGCCCGCTGTCGGTGAAGGTGGCCAACTGGGTGCAGGGCCACCCGGGCAGCTCCAGCTTCGTGCAGAAGGGCAGCGCGGCCGACGCCTACCGCTACCAGCTGGGACTGCTTGAGCAGGTGGGCGCCACCAGCTCCGAGCAGGCCAACTCGCTGCGGAAGGCCATCGCGGAACCGGCCAACCAGCGCTCCAGCACCACCACATACGTGCTGTCGCGCATCGGGGTGTCGTCCAGCCAGCAGGGGGACCGCGTGATCGGTGAGCCGCAGGACCTGCAGGCCAGCAACCTGCTGTACAACATCGCGGTCGGTGTGCCGAGCAACGACGCCCAGACCGCGCTGCGCCGCAACCTGCTGGTGATCTTCTCGCTGTCGCTGCTGTTCTTCGTGGTGGCGGCGCTGATGGCCGCCCGCACCGCCCGCCGGATCGTGGAGCCGATCGAGCGTCTGGTGAAGGCCGCCGACGCGATCAGCATGGGCGACCTGGAGCGTCCGGTGCGTCCGGAGCGCAACGACGAGATCGGCGACCTGGCCGAGGCGCTGGAGCGTATGCGTCTGTCGCTGGAAGCCGCCATGGAGCGTCTGCGCCGCCGCCGCGCCCGCTGACCCGAGTGCACCCGCCGGCCCCGGCCACGCCTCAGGCGTGGCCGGGGCTGTTCTGTGCCGCGGCCCTGCGAACACGTAAGGCAGGCGTCAGGAGTGGCGTGACATCATGCGCCCATGAAGAAGCTGCTTTCGCTGCCGCTGCTGGGCGTGCTGGCCCTCACCGCCTGCGGCACCGGCATCCTGCCGCCGGTCACCCGCACCCTGGACCCGATCACGCTGACCATGCCCACCGCCTTCAGCCTGGCGTCGGGCGTGCTGTACCTCAACGAAAATCAGTTCGCCAAGGTGGCGGATGTGCTGAAGAACGCCAGCTCGCTCACCATTGACGGCCAGGCCCTGTTTGTGGGCGTGGGCGACCTGCAGACGCTGACCATCTATGTGCGGACCGCCAGCGGCTCGGCCAACGCGCTGGACGGCTGCACCATCAACAGCAACTACGCGGTGTGCAGCGGCGACGAGAGCGCCCACAAGGTGCAGGACCTGCAGATCATCAAGGGTCAGAAGATGGCGCTGCACCTCGCGGGCGCGGCCCTCAACGCGGCGGCGAAGAACAAGTCCGCCTACTTCGGCATCAAGGTGACGTCCGGCAACACCTTCCAGGGCGACACGGTCACCATCAGCGACGCGAAGGCCACGGTCCAGTTCTAGGCTGGGCGTGTTCGGGCGGGGGCAGGGGCTGTGGCTCCCGCCCCCGCTTCAACTGCCGCTGGGTTGCACCCAGGCCGGCTGCCGCGCGTGCTGCAGCCAGGTGAGCACCTCACCGGCATGTCGGGCCGGGTCCACCGAGCGCCAGCAGTGCGCCACCAGGCCCGCCGGATCGATCACGAACGTCTGACGCCGGGCCAGGGGTGGCCACCAGCGCTGCACGCCGTACAGCCGCACGATCCGCTGGTCACTGTCGGGCAGCAGCGGAAAACTCAGCCCGCAGCGGTCCCGGAACTGCGCCTGCCGCGCCTCGGTGTCGCTGCTGACGCCGATCACCTCGGCCCCCAGCTGCTGAAACTGCGGCAGCGCCTGCTCGAACTGCCGCGCTTCCAGGCTGCAGCCGGGCGTCAGGGCGCGCGGATAGAAGTACAGCACCACCCAGCGGCCGCGCAGGTCGGCCAGGCGGATCAGCCGGCCGTCGTCGCTGCGCGCCTCGAAGAGTGGAGCGGCGCTGCCGGTCCGTGGCGTCATGGCGGGCATTGTAGCGGGTTTCCGCCTTCCGGACCGGCGCGCTGCGCTGGCCTCGGCGCGCCCGACACGGCAGAATGCGGCCATGACGCTGCCCGAACCGCTGCACCGGCCGTTGCGCGCGTACCACGGCCAGCGTGTGCTGGTGGCGGTGTCGGGCGGCGCCGACTCGGTGGCGCTGCTGCGAGCGCTGCTGCTGGCCGGAGCGCAGCCCACGGCTGCGCACTTCGACCATCAGCTGCGCGCCGGCTCCACGCAGGATGCCCGCTTCGTGCAGCAGTTGGCCCAGGACCTGGGCGTTCCGCTGCAGCTGGGAGGGGCTGACGTGCGCCGTGTCGCGGCCCAGCGCGGCTGGAATCTGGAGGACGCGGCGCGCCGGCTGCGCTACAATTTCCTGACCCGGGCGGCGCGGCAGGCGAGCCTGCAGACGATCCTGACCGCTCACACCCGCCGCGACCAGGCGGAGACGGTGCTGTGGCAGCTGCTGCGCGGTGAAGCGGTGCTGAACGGGATTCCGGCGGAGCGCGGCCATGTGCGGCGGCCCTGGCTGGAGGTGGCGCGTCCCGACATCGAGCGGCTGCTGGGCGAGCTGGGCCAGTCCTGGCAGGAGGACCCCAGCAATCAGGATCAGGGCCTGACCCGCAACTGGCTGCGGCTGGAGGTGCTGCCGCTGCTGTCCAGCCGCTTTCCGGGGCTGGAGGCGCGGCTGGCGCGGCTGGCCACCCTGCAAGCGCAGGACGACGAGGCGCTGGACGGCTGGGCGGCCCGCCTGACCAGCCACGCCGACGTGGGCCGCCTCCCGTTGGCGGTGCTGCGCCGGGCGGCGCGTCAGCAGCTGCGGGTGGCAGGGCTGGAGCCGCGCCTGGAGCATTTGCTGCAGGTGGCCGGCGGCATGCAGGACCGGCAGACCCACCATCTGGACCTGCCGGGAGCACAGTCCGTCACGGTCACTGCGGGCCGGCTGCAGCTGGACACCCTGATCTGGCCCGAGCCGGAGTTCGCGGTGCCGGACGGCTGGACCCTGCGCCACCGCCAGCCAGGCGACCGTGTGCGGCTGCCGGGCGGTACCCGCAAGCTCAGTGACGTGCTGACGGATCGCAAGGTGCCGAGAAGTGAGCGCGACCGGGTGTGGCTGGCGGTGCAGGAGGGCACGGACGGCGCGCAGGTACAGTGGGTGGGGCTGCAGCCGGCCCTCTGGGCGGTTGGCGCGCGTGAACTGGTCGGGGCGGCCCCGGACCCCTGGCATGAGGCGATGGGGGAGGCACTGCGGCTCGCCCACGAGGCCGCCGCCCGCCAGGAGGTGCCGGTGGGGGCGGTGGTGCTGCAGGGCGAGCGGGTGGTGGGGCGCGGGTCCAACACCAGCCGTGCCGACCGGGACATGACTCGCCACGCCGAGCTGGAGGCGCTGCGGCAGGCAACGCAGGTGGTGGGGCCGTACCTGAACGGCTGCACGCTGGTGGTGACGCTGGAGCCGTGTCCGATGTGCTTGGGCGCGGCGCTGGAGGCGCGGGTGGACCGGGTAGTCTACGGCGCGGCCAACCCCCGTGCAGGCGCGCTGGGCGGCGTCCAGGACCTGCTGGAGTTCCGCTGGGGTCACCGGCTTCAGGTGGTGGGCGGCGTGCGGGCCAGCGAGGCGCGGCGGCTGCTTCGCCAGAGTTTTCAATCATGGCGCGCCGGAACGTACTAGACTGATCGGGTGTCCCTCCCGCAACCCGTCCGCCTGGTGCTGGGCGGCCTGATTTTCATCGGGCTGGTGCTGGCGGCCCTGTCCGGTCAGGCGCTGGTGTTGTGCGGCGCGGCGCTCCTGCTGGCCTCGGTGGTGTGGCCGCTGGGGGGCCGCTGGTACCTGGTGCCGCCGCTGGCCTTTGGCCTCGGCTATCTGGTGGTGGCTGCCCGGTTCCCCTTTGATGTCATGGACTGGCTGGGGGTGTTGCTGGCGCTGCTGGGTCTGGCCGGCCTGACCCGCTGGTACCTGACGGGCGTGCGGCAGTCGGCCCGCATGCGCAACGTGATGCGAGCCCTGGAGGAGGGTAGCGCCAAGCTCTCGGTGGCGCGCGACAGTGACGGCATGATCCGGGCCGGCATCGAGACGCTGGAGCGCCTGAAAGTTGCCCCGCACCTCGCGTTCGTGGCCTACAAGCGCGGCACGCCACACATCATGGGCGCCCGCGGCAACTTCCGGCCGTTCCTGGAGCATCCGATCCTGCCGGAAGACGGCGACAGCCGCAGCGTGCACGCCGATCACTGGGTGGCCGACCACGCCCTGAAACTGCTGACTCCGCCGGAGCGGGCGCACCATCTGGTGGTGCCGGTCAGCGGGATGTCCGAGCAGCAGATCGGGCTGTTGCTGCTGGCCCGGCCGGGCCAGCCGTTCGCGGGCAGCGACGAGACGGTGGTCAAGTCGTTTGCCCGCTTGCTGGGGCTGGCGCTGGGCCAGTGGCACGCCATCCGCGAGCTGCGCGACGCCAACGAGCTGACGCTCAAGTCGCTGGGCGCCGCGCTGGAGCACCGCGACGATGAGACCGGCGGCCACACCGGCCGGGTGGAGGCGCTGAGCGTGCAGCTGGCCCGCCGGCTCGGCTGGACCGAGGACCGAGTCAAGGCGCTGCGCTGGGGCGCTTACCTGCATGACCTGGGCAAGCTGGCCGTGCCGGACGCGGTGCTGCACAAAGCTGGCCCGCTGCTGCCGGAGGAGCGGCTGGTGATGCAGCGCCACACCGTGCTCGGCTACGACATGCTGCAGGAGCTGCACTTCCTGCCGGCCGAGACGCTGGATCTGGTGCGCTACCACCACGAGCGTTGGGACGGCACCGGCTACCCCAGCGGCCTGTCCAGCCACGACATTCCCGCCACGGCGCGGGTGTTCAGCATCGTGGACGTCTATGACGCGCTGATCAGCGTGCGGCCCTACAAGCCCGCCTGGAGCAAGGAACGGGCGCTGGCCGAGATCCGGCTGCAGGCAGGCCGGCAGTTCGATCCTCAGTATGTGGACGCTTTCCTGTACATGATGGCCGAGAAGGATGACGCGAGGCTGGTGCGGTGAGTGATGAATCCCCAAGTGCCCGCGAGCAGGTGTTCGGGTCGCAGCACGACCGGATCTTTGAGCGACTGACCCGCCTGGACCCGGATCTGGCCCGCTACATCCGTGAGTTCGCCTACGACACCGTCTACGAGCGGCCCGGCCTGGAGCTGCGGACCCGGGAGCTGCTCGCCTGCGCGCTGCTGGTGTCGCTGGGCAGTCCGGCCGAATTGCGGACCCACCTGCGCGGCGCCCTGCTGGCCGGGGCTACTGAAGCCGAGTTGCGCGAGACGCTGCTGTTCTGCATTCCCTATCTGGGTTTTCCGCGGGTGGTGGCCGGCTTTGAGCAGTTGCGCTCCCTGCTGGAACACAGCAAGGAGGCCAGCCCGCAGGCTGGCCCCCCGACGCATTCAAATCAGAAGCGGTAGGCGATGCCGAGCTTGGCCTTCAGCACAGTGCGTGGCTGGTTGACCAGCGCGTCAGCCTCGGCGTAGCCCGCCTCACCCCGGGCGAAGGTGTCGGTGTTGCCCGCGCCATCATTGCTATTGATGCTGCTGGGAAAGTAATAGTCCACTCCCAGGTCGCCGGTCAGGGTCAGGCCGTTGCCGATGGCATAGCCTGCCACCGCGCCTGCACCAAGGCCCAGCTGGTTGGTGGTGTAAGTGGTCTTGCCGCTGCTGCCAAAGTCAGCGGTGGCGCTGTACATGTTGTAGCGGGGGCCCGCATAAGCGTAGGTACTGATGCCAGGTGCGATGTCGCCCAGCTCATAGGTGGCGTCCACACCGATGGTGGTGCTGCGCCCCGACTCGGTGGCATTCGCGCTGTTCTTGTAGTCTCCCCAGGTGCCGGTCGGGCCGAAGGCAGCACTGTCATTAAGAGCGTCGTTCACCTTGGTGATGTCGGCACCGATCCTCAGACCGAACGCCCCGATTACGTTGCGGGCGTGAACCGACACGCCACCGCTGAGGCCACCCTGGTAGCCGGCCGAGAGGCCCAGGTCAATGGTGTTGAAGTTGGGGCTGACGGCCTGAGCACCGGCGGTGGCAAGGGCCGAGGCGGCCGTGAGTGCAATGAGCGTCTTCATGACTGTCACTGTCCCTCATGACGATGAGAGCCTCTCATCTTCTTTTCCCTGAAATGCTTGAGGGAGCGGACAGCTAAGCGTCAGCTTTGAATCATCAGCTCTGCGTACGGTCCGCCGGGTCAGAAGGCGTAGGTCAGCCCTGCCCGGGCGCCGACGCTCCCAGGGAAACGGTAGACGCCTTCGGCATACAGGCCAAGCTGACCGTTGAGCGGCAGGTCCACACCGGCGGTGAGGGTCGGGGCCACCGAGAAGCCGCTGGCACCGCCAAATCCCAATGCCAGGCCGGGGCCGCCGTAGAAGGTGAGCGTCGTGGTGGGGTAGTTGAGCAGGCCGTCAAGGTTGAGGGTGGTGCCGCGGCCGAGATCGGCCGACAGCCGGGCATCCAGGCCGTAGCCGGCGAGCACGGTGACGTTGCGGGCCGTAAGCCCGGCGTGCAGCGCAAAGCCGCTGCTGTAGCTCGACAGGCTGGCGCCCACGCTGGCGTTGAAGGTCTGGGCTGCGGCCGGGCTGGCGGCGGCGCTCAGGATGAGGGCAGGCAGGATGATCCGGGCACGCATGTTCATGGAAGGCCTCCTGAAGGGTCTGGGCTCAGTGTGCCACCCGCCATGTCACGCGGAGTTTACGCAACCTTTCGGAGAATCAGGGCTCAGCCGAGCAGGTCTTCCGGGCGGTTGGCATTCCGGTACAACTGCGGGCCGCAGAAGGCCAGCGTGGCCCACGGCAGCTGAATGGTGGGCAGCTGTTCCAGCAGCGCCGACATCCGCCGCTCCTCGGCGTCCAGCAGGCGGCGCACCACCGGCAGAGCGCTGGTGTGATAGAGGGCGGCCAGCGGCTGGGACCGGCCCGCCTCGTCCTGCCCGCACACCGCCAGCGCGCCCGGCTGCCGCTGCTCCGTCAGGGTCCGCCAGTAGCCGGGCGTCAGGTGCGGCAGGTCCACCGCCGCAAAGGCCAGCCAGCCGTCCGGGGCAGCGCTCAGCGCCGCCTCCAGGCCCGCCAGCGGTCCCTGCCCAGGTCTCAGGTCGCCGGTCGCCTGCCAGCCAGCCAGCCGGTAGCGTCCGGGCGGCGCCACCAGCAGCCGGGGTGAGGCCCAGGCCAGGCTCAGCGCCACCCGTTCCAGCAGGGTCTGGCCTTCAAAGCGGGCCAGCGCCTTGTCGCTGCCGTAGCGCCGCGACTGGCCGCCCGCCGTAATGGCCGCCGCGCAGCCAGCGTGGTCCATCAGTGGCCCAGACGCCGCAGCGCCCAGGCGCTCAGCCGGTGGGCCAGCCGGCCGTAGGGCGGGTACACCAGCGCCACCGGGCTCACGCGCGGCTCGCGCACCACCGCCCGCTGATGGCTGAAGGTACGGAAGCTGTGCAGCCCGTGATAGCCGCCCAGACCGCTGGTCCCCACCCCCCCGAACGGCAGATTGGGGTTGCTCAGGTGAATCAGGGCGCCGTTCACCACCAGGCCGCCGCTGGTGGTGTCCTGCTCGAAGCGCTGCACCGCCCCCTCGTCGCGGCTGAACACGTACAGCGCCAGCGGCTGCTGCCCCTGCACCTGTGCCACCGCCTGATCCAGCGTGCGGTAGCCCAGCACCGGCAGCAGCGGCCCGAAGATCTCCTCCTGCATCAGCGGCATGTCCGGGCGCACGTCCGCCAGCAGCGTGGGCGCCACAAAGCGTCCGGCCACGTCGAACTGGCCGCCCGTGACCACCCGTGCCCCCTGCGCCACGCTTTCCCGGCACAGCCGGTCCAGCCGCTCCACCGCGGGGCCGTCCACGATCCGGGCGTAGTCGGGACCGTGCCGCTGCCACGCCGGGCCGCCGAACAGCCGCCCAATCTCGCCGTCCAGCTGCAACAGCAGCTGTTCCTCCACCGACTCGTGCACCAACACGTAATCGGGCGCCACGCAGGTCTGCCCGGCGTTCACGAACTTGGACCACGCGATGCGGCGGGCGGCCAGCGGCAGGTCGGCCGTGGCGTCCACCACCGCCGGCGATTTTCCGCCGAGTTCCAGCGTCACCCGCGCGTGATGCCGGGCGGCGGCCTCCATCACCAGCCGGCCCACCCGGGCGCCACCGGTGTAGAAGAAGTGATCGAAGGGCAGCTCCAGCAGCGCCTGGGCCACCGCTGCGTCCCCCTGCACCACGCTCACTAGCGTGGGCGGCACCACGCCTTCCAGCAGCCGCTGCAGGGCCTGTGCGGTGTGCGGCGCCTTCTCGCTGGGCTTGAGCATCACGGTGTTGCCGGCGGCCAGCGCGCCCACTACCGGCATTATCGCCAGGTAGAAGGGGTAATTCCAGGGACTCATCACCAGCACCTGCCCCTGCGGCTGAGACTGAATCTCGCTGCGGCTGCCGGCCAGAATGGGCGGCGTGGCCACCCGTTGCGGGCGCATCCAGCCGGCCAGGTGGTGGCGCAGGTGGCGCAGTTCGTCCAGCACCGGTCGCAACTCCGACAACTCGGCCTCCGCACGGCTTTTGCCCAGGTCACGGGCCAGGGCGGCTGCCAGCGGTCCCCGCTGCGCCTTGATGGCGGAGTACAGCCGCTGCAGCAGGGCCCGCCGTTCGGCCACGCTGGAGCGCGCCACCGTCCAGCGGGCGGCCCGCTGCAGGGCAAAGCGGTCCTGCAGCCAGGCCGGGGGTTGCTCACCCGGCAGGACGGGTGGGCCGGACATCACGGGTGGAACGTGGGACATGTCTCCTCCAGGGCAGCGCCCCCAGATGACGGGCAGCGCCTTTACTCCCCCTTGATTGTGCATGACTTGCGACAGTCCCTGCGACGGGGACCGTTTTGAATCGGGCCAGCCTTCCCGGCAGAAATGAGGAACACCATGAAGAAGCTCCTGCTGATGACGCTCGGTGCCGCCACGCTCTCTTCGTGCGCCATGATGATGGGCACGCCCATGTCGTATCAATTCGGGCCTCAGACCACGGCGCCGGTCGGCGTCACGGCCTCCGGCACCGCCAGCGTCACCAAGGACGCCATGAACACGATGACCACCGTCAAGCTGACGGGGCTGGCGGCCAACACCTACTACGTGGGCCACTACCACCTGCAGGGCACGGCCGACGCGGCCCCGTGCCTCAGCAAAGGCGCGCCGATCATGGCCAGCAAGATGGTGGGACAGAGCGACGCCACCGGCATGCTGACGCTCAGCGGCTCGGTGATGACCAGCGCCATCGCGGACGCCACCTACATCAACGTCCACACCGCCTCCGACGCCGAGGGCACGCCCGCCGACGACGGCGTGGCCTGCACCGCCATCAAGTAGGCCCACGGGTGGGCACGGGCCGGCAGCGCTGCCGGCCCGCGTCTTTTGCTAGCCTGCAGCGGTGAGACGTGCTGAACGGGGTGACGGCGGGTGAGCCTGCGCATTCTTGGTGGCGTGGCCAAGGGCCGGACCTTCTCAGTGCCGGACAGTGCCCGGCCCAGTGGGGTGCGGGTCCGCAAGAGCCTATTTGATCTGCTGGCGGTGCGGCAGCCGGAGGGGCGCTTCCTGGACCTGCACGGCGGCAGCGGCGCCATCGCCCTGGAGGCGGCCAGCCGCGGCTACACCGTCACGGTGACCGAGCGGGACGCCGCGGCAGTGCGGACCCTGACCGGCAATGCCCGCGCCCTGGGCCTGCGTCCGCAGATCCTGGCCGGCGACGCGCTGGCCCTGCTGCCAAAGCTCGGCACCTTCGACGTGGTGTTCAGCGATCCGCCCTACGGCCAGGACATTCCGGCGCTGACAGTACGGCTGCTGCGGCTCTTCCCGGTGGTGCCGGGCGGCCTGCTGGTGGCGCAGCACCCCACCCAGGTGGAGCTGCCGGAGGAGCGCGGCTACACGCTGGAGCGTCGGCGCTACGGCAGCAACGTGCTGAGCCTGTACACCCGCGACCCCGCCTGATCCGGTAGGATTCACGAGCATGAACGCCGTCTTTCCCGGAAGCTTCGACCCGATCACCAACGGGCACATGGACGTGCTGACCCGCGCGGCCAAGATCTTCGATCACGTCACGGTGACGGTAATGCACAACGCCCGCAAGCAGGGCCGCCATCTGTTCAGCCTGGAGGAACGGCTGGCGATCCTGCATGAGGCCACCGCCCAGCTTCCGAACGTCAGCGTGGACAGCTTCAGCGGCCTGCTGGTGGACTACATGCGTCAGCAGGGCAAGGGCATCATCGTGCGCGGCCTGAGGGCGGTCAGCGACTACGAATACGAGCTGCAGATCGCGCACCTCAACCGGCAGCTGGGCGAGGTGGAGACGGTCTTCATCATGGCGGCCACCCGCTGGAGCTACGTCTCGAGCAGCATGGCCAAGGAGATCGCCAGCTACCGGGGCGAGATCGGGAGCATGGTGCCGCTGGCCAGCGCTGAGGCGCTGCGCCGCAAGTACGCCGAGCTGGAAGCCGGCCGCTGAAGGCAGAAGCTCCACTCCATTGTCTGATCCTTTAGACTAAGGGTGGATCAGCCGGGACAGGTACCGCGCATCCAGGTCGCTGGCCCGTCGGGCTGGACCGGCCTGGGTGCCCCGCATCATCGGCTGACCCTGACCCCCCTCTGCTGCGTTGCGCCGTCCTCCGGGGTCTGTGCTGAGCTGGGCTGGCCGCCCCCCGGCCGCCGGCCCCCGGACCGCGCCTCACTGCCTCAGAGGGAGCCTGCATGCCCGTACCACTCCATCCGACCCTGCCGCCGGCCCAGCCGGGCGGCCTGGACAGCACCGCCTTCGTCCGGCTGGATTTCAGCGTCACCACCAACCCCTACGGTCCCAATCCGCTGCTGATGCGGGCCGTTCAGACCGCCGATCAGGCCCGCTTTCCGGACCCGCAGTATCGCGAGGCGCGCAACGCGCTGGCCCGCCTGCACGGGGTCAAGCCGGCCTCGGTGGTGCCGGGGCTGGGCGGGCCTGAACTGCTGCACCGCATTGTGCGCGGGTACCTGCCGCAGGGCGGGCGGGCGCTGAGCGCCGGAGCCGCCAGCCGTGAGTTCACGAGGGCCGTACAGCTGGCGGGCGGCACCCTGGAACCGCTGCCGCCGGCCGAACTGGCCGCAGCGCTCCGGTCGGACGTGCAGCTCGTCTACGTGGGCCACCCGCACAACCCCACCGGCCATACCTACACGGATGAGGTGCTGGGGCAGCTGCTGGTGGCCTGTCAGGCGAACGACACCCTGCTGGTGCTGGATCAGACCTACGCGCCGTTTGTTGGGCTACGGATGCCGCCGCTGCATTCGCATCTGGTCACGGTGTCGTCGCCGGGCCGGGCCCATGGCCTGCCGGGACTGCGGCCCGCCTACGCGGTGGCGGCGCTGGAGACGGCCACCGCCCTGTGGAATCTGGCGCCCGCGTGGCTGCTGCCCGCCGCCACCGCCGCGGTTCTGGCCGCGCTGCCGCAGGCGCAGACGCACCTCAATGAGACGCTGCCGCTGGTGGACGAGGATGCCCGCGAGCTGGCCCGGGCGCTGGCGCGGGTGGGCCGGGTGGAGCACCACGGCACCCCTTTCCTGACGGTGCAGCTGCCTGACGCAGCGCGCGTGGCGCAGGCGCTGCTGGACCGGGGCCTGCGGGTGCGCGAGTGCAGCGACCTGGGCCTGACCGATACCCTGCGCATCTCGGTGCGGCGGCCTGAGGACAATGCGACACTTCAGAACGCGCTGCTCAGCGTGCTGGGCGGGGTGCGCAGCTAACGGCTACACGCTCTCCAGGCTCAGCCGCTGCATCAGGCGGCCCACCGCGTCCAGCTCGTCCTGGTGGATGGTGTGGCCCAGGCCCGGATAGATGCGGGCGTCCATCCGGGCGCCCAGGCTCCGGAACACTTCCGCGCTCGCCTGGAAGCGCTCGTCCGGAATGTGCGGGTCGTGGTCGCTGTTGCCCATAAAGACCGGGGTGCCTTGCAGGTCGCCGTGGTGGTCCAGGGTCAGCAGGGCCCCGCTGTACACGAACACGCCGCCGTAGCGCTGCGGATGGCGCGCCACGTACTCGCTCACCAGGCAGGCCCCCTGGGAGAAGCCGCCCAGCATCACGTGGGCCGGTGGAATGCCGGCCCGCTCCAGGTCCGAGAGCAGGGTGTCCAGCCGCTCCAGCGCCTGATCCAGCTGCGGCTGGTTCTGCTCCAGCGGGGCCAGGAAGCTCTGCGGATACCAGCTGTTGCCGCTCGCCTGCGGGGCCAGCACCGCGTACACCGACATGTTCCACTGCTCGCTCAGCTGCAGGATGTCGGCGGCGGTGCCGCCCCGGCCGTGCACCAGCACCAGCGCCACCCGGGTGTGGTGCGGGGCCCGCCCCGACTGCCGCAGGTCCGGGTCGCGGAACGTGACCGGCTGGCCCTCGCCGGTCTGACCGCCGCCCAGCACGCTGCCCGATTCGCGGTTGACGATGCGCGGCAGCCGCCGCTCGATGGCCTCGCGGTGACCTTCAAACCAGCGCGGCAGGCGCAGGTGCTGCCCCAACTCAGCCACCGGTTCGTCGTCCGGGAACCCGGGGGCGTCGGTGGCGATCTCAAACAGCACGCCGCCCGGCTCGCGGAAGTAGATGCTGTGAAAGTACTGGCGGTCCTGCACCGGCGTCGCCGGGTAGCCGGCCGCCCGCAGTTGCGTCAGGTACTCGGCCTGCTCCGCGTCGTCCACGGTCCGCAGCGCCACGTGATGAATGCTGCCGGCCCCGAACTGTCCCTTTGGCTGGCCGGGCCGTTCCACCGCGTCCACATACAGCCCCACTCCGGCGCCCGCGCCCTGAAAGCGCACCCGCAGCCCATGAGGGTCCGGCTCGCGGCCCACCTCCGTGAAGCCCAGCTGTCCCACCAGCAGGTCGCGGACCGAATCGGCGCTCTCCACCCACAGCGTCACGCTGTGAAAGCCGCGCAGGGCATGCTCTGCCGGCACCGGTGCGTCGGCCCACGGCTGCGGCACGTTCAGCCCGTCGTCAGCCACCAGATCCACCCAGGTCCCGTCCGGGTCTTCCACCGTCAGCACCGGCTGTCCGAAACGTTCGGTCTGCTGCGCGTTCAGGTGCGCCAGCCGCTCGCGCCAGAAGTCCAGGCTGGCCCGGCCCACGCTGTAGGCGGTGCCCACCGCCTCGCCGTTGCCGCGCCGGCCCCGTTCCGCATGCGGCCAGGGAAAGTGGGTCATGACCGTGCCGGGGCTGCCCACCTCGTCGCCGTAGTACAGGTGATAGGTGCCGGGATCGTCGAAGTTGACCGTCACCTTGACCAGCCGCTGGCCCAGCAGCACGCTGTAGAAGTCGATGTTGCGCTGCGGGTCGGAGGCCATTACGGTGACGTGGTGCAGTCCCTGAACTGGCTGTGTCATGCCGGCATTAGGCCGTTTGATGTGAAGCGGTTGTGTGTCACGCCTTACCTTGAGGCGTGGCGGCGGGCGTGGTCAGCGAGTGGCCCAGTTTCCGGGACAGGGCGGCCAGTGTGGCGAGTTCCTGCGGCGTGAGGCCGGAGAACACCTGCACGATACCGGCCACGTGAGCCGGCAGCAGCGACACGATCAGCTGCTCACCCCGCTCAGTCAGCGACACGGTCATAATCCGCCGGTCACGCAGATCGCGGGTGCGGCGCACCAGCCCGTCTCGTTCGAGGTTGTCGATCACCATGGTCAGGTTGCCGCTGCTGCGCAGGATCTTCTCGGCCAACTGACGCTGGCTGAGCGGGCCGAGATGGTGCAGCACCTCCAGCACGCCGAACTGGCTGATGGTGAGGCGGTGGGCCGCCAGATGCCGGTTGGCCTGGACCTCCACCGCGTGGGCGGCCCGCCAGACCTTGATGTAGGCGTCCAGTGCAGCCCGTTCCTCTGGCGTGCCGTCGTAACGTGTGGGCATAGGTGACTGATCTTACAGGTTCGGAGCAGCCGGGCGGCCCCAAACTTAGCGGATGGTCAGCTCGGTGTCCAGCCACATCAGCACCCGTTCCTGGGGGCGCGGCAGCTGAAAGCTCAGCTGGGCCGCCTGATCGGCCGCCTGCTGGGCAAATTCCGGCAGCGGGCCGTGGCGGGCCGGCGTGGCGGTCCAGGTGGGCGCGTCGTAGGGGAGCCCCGCCAGCTCACAGGCGCGCTCGATGCCGGTCTGCAGGTCGCCCAGGCCGTCCACCAGGCCCAGTTCCAGCGCGTCGGCGCCGCTCCAGATGCGCCCGCGCCCCAATTCGTCTACCCGCGTCTGGGTCAGGCCACGTCCCTCGGCCACCCGCAGGGTGAAGCGGTCGTAGACCTCCATGATGCTGCGCTCCACATAGCCGCGCTCTGTGTCATTGAAGGGCCGCGCGCCGCTGTACATCAGGGCCTGATCACGGCGGGCCACGCCTTCCGGATTCAGCCCCTGCCGGCGGTTGAACTCCTCCAGCACCGGCTTGCCACTCACCACCCCGATGCTGCCGGTGATGGTGTAGGGACTGGCGATCACCTGCTGGGCGTGGGCCAGCACGTAGTACCCACCCGAGGCGGCCACCGCGCCCATCACCGCCACCACCGGCTTCTCGCTGGTCCGGACCTCACGCCAGATCAGGTCCGAGGCCAGGGCGGAGCCGCCGCCCGAATCCACGTACAGCACGATGGCGCGGGTCTGTTTGTCCTGCTTGGCCCGCTTGAGGGCGGCCACCACCGTGTCCGACCCGGCGGTGCGGCCGCCCAGCAGCGGCAGCGGATTGTTGCGGGACTTGCCGGTCACGATATTGCCGATGACCGGCACGATGGCCACCCGGCCCCCCTTGCGTCCACCCTGAGCCGCCGGCTTCAGCAGGTCCAGCACCGCCTCCAGCGGCCGGGACGCCGGGCCGATCAGCTCGTCCTCGTACGCGACCCGGTCCAGCATCCCGGCCTGCTGCGCCGCCGCCGCCGAGCTGAGCGGGCGGTCCAGCCACGCCTGGGCCTGTGGCTCGCTCACGCCTCTGGCCTCGGCCAGCTCCTGCACCCACTGCCGCTCCATGCTGTCGAGCAGCGCGGTCAGCTGCTCGCGGTTGTAGGGGTCCATCTCGGCGTCACTGAAGCGGGTCAGCGCCGACTTGTACTCGCGGATCCGCAGGTTCTCGAAGGCGATGCCGTGCTTGCGCAGCAGTTCGCCCAGGTAGGTGATCTCCATGCCCAGACCCAGCACGTTGATCTCGGCCGACTCGGGGGCCGCCACCTCCTGCGCGCCGGACGCGGCCAGCAGCGCCGGCATGCTGATGGTGGGCAGCCACGCCACGGTGCGCTTGTGCTGGCTGAGCCGCTGGAAGGCGGCACGCAGCGAGGCCGAGGTGCTGAGCCCGCCGCTGTACTGCCCGAAGCGCAGCAACACGCCGTGCAGCCAGCTGGCGTCGGCCAGACGCTCCAGCCGGGCGGTCAGCGCTTCCAGCGTCTCCTGCCGCGACAGCAGGGCGGCCAGCGGAGTGCCGGGATTCAGCGCCGGATAGTCACCGGCGATGTCCAGCACCACCCAGGTGGGCTTACTGACGCCCTTGGGCAGCGAATCGGCACCGGAGCGGGGCAGAAAAGGAAGGTTCATGGTGTCAGGGTACGTCCGGCAGGTGAGGAAGGTTCCCCGGAGCGCTGGGCGGCCGGACGGCCCAGGCGGGCACCCATCCGCACAGCGCGGCGGTGGAGTTCGTCGGCCAGCCGGGGCGACAGCTGCGCGTGGGCCGCTTCGGCAAACAGGGCCAGCCAGCGTTCCAGGTGGGCGGCGCTCAGGCCCAGGTCGCGGTGCGCGGCATTCAGGTCGCCGCGCCAGTGCGGGCCGTCTCCCAGGACCATCCGCCAGAAGCCCTGCACCCGGCGCAGGTGGTCCGGCCAGTCATGGACGTGCCGGGCGAACACCGGTCCCAGCAGCGTGTCCTGACGGCAGCGCCGGTAGAAGTCGTCCAGCAGGGCGGCCAGCACGTCCGGCCCGCCGATGGCCTCCAGCAGGCTGGCCGGCTGTGGCGAGACAGCGGGCAGCGTCTCCAAGAACCGGGCTAGCACCGCCGGAGGCAACTCAGTCCCAGCAAACCCCCAGGATGGTCCCAGCCGCCACAGCACCGGTAGTCCGTTCAGCTGGCTCTCGGTGCTCAGGGTCGGGGCTTCCAGGCACAGCTCGCCGTCCAGCTGAACAGTCAGGGTCAACCGGGTCCAGATGACCTCACCATCCAGGCGGGCCGCCCCCACCCGGCCGCCCGCGGCCCGGCCCAGCAGCGCCGCGCCACTGCCCCAGCCCAGCACCGGCAGCTGCATCCGCAGCGCCCTGGAGGCGAGCTGCAGCAGCGCCCAGCGGTCCGGGCGATCCTGCACATCGGCCACCGGGCCGCCGTCATGCGGCAGCAGAAGGCCCGCGGCGCCGTGCAGACTGGCCGGGTCCTCAGCGACCGGGTTCAGCAGCGTGGCGTGCGGGCACAGGTCCGGTAGCGGCGCGGTGGTCAGCAGCCGCAGCATCCGGCGCTCAGTTCAGGGTCTTGATGTAGGCCAGCAGGTTGGCGACGTCGGCGTCGCTGACCTGATCCGGGCTGAACTGCGGCATCGGGGGGTTGAGCTTGCGGTCCGGCGCCTGGCGCTCGCGCAGCGCGAGCTGGAACTGATCGAGCGTCCAGCTCTTGGGGCCGTCGGCCACGTTGAGCGCCGGGCCGATGCCGCCGCCTCCGTTGGCGCCGTGGCAGCCGGCACAGCTGGCCGACGCGAACACCGCGCGTCCCTGCTCGGCGTTCCCGACCGCCTGGCTGTTCTGTCCGCTCGGCTGCTGCCCGACCGACGTGCCGTCGGTGGGCGCGGTGGGGGCCTTGCCGGTGCCCGCGCCGCTGCTGGCGCCTTCGGTCTGGTTGCCGCTGGCGTCGGCCGGAGCCTGGGTGTTGCTGGCGGTGGTGGTGTCGGGCGACACCGGTGCGGTGGCCGGCTCGTTGGACGTTTCCTTGGAGGCCTCACTGGCAGCCGACGAGATGGAGGCGGCCGGCTGCTCCTCGCGGGTGGCGATCCGGTAGCCCAGGATGCTCCCGCCCAGCGTCAGCGCCAGCAGCACGGTCATCGAGACGGCGAACGTGTTCTTCATATGTGTCAGGCTAGCACAGGCCCCCAGGGGCGTTTGTCGCCCTGGAGCCGCATCTTTGCCGGGTGTGAAGGGCCGTCAGCCGGCGCGCTCATCCAGCTGCAGCAGGGCCGTGAGGCCGTGCAGACACAGGCGGCGATAGCGCTCCAGGTCCGGGTCCGGGTCCGACAGAAAACGCACGCTCAGCCCGTCCACCATGGCCCGCAGCTGCCACGCCCGGTCATCGGCGCCCGCCTCGCCCGGCAGCCGCGCCAGCGCCAGGTCCAGCCGGTGCGTCTCGTCCACAAAGGCGCGCTGCACCTGCATCAGCGCCGGGTCGCGGGTGCTGGCCGCCAGGAAGTCCAGGTAAACCGTGTAGAAGCGCCGGGTGTTGGCCAGCCCGTAGAACTGGTTCTCGACGTAGGCTTCCAGCTTGGCCTGGGGCGTCACCGCCTGCCGCAGTGCCCGGCGGGTCGCCACCGCGATGGTCCGCACGAAGCGGCGCATCACGGCCGCCAGCAGGCCCTCCTTGCTGCCGAAGTGGTAGACCAGCGTGCCCTTGCTGACCCCGGCCTGCCGCGCGATGTCCGAGAGCGTCACGCCCGCGTACCCCTGCTCGAAGATGGCCAGGTAGGCGGCCTGCTCCAGGCCGGCGCGGCGCTGACGGTCCTGGATCGGGTTGACCTTGCGCGCCACACCGCGAGTCTAGCAAGCGCAGCGGGACAGGGGTTTTCCCTGTCCCGCTGCATTGGGCGCCTCTCCTCAGGGGGTGCTGGGCGTACTGGGGGTGCTCGGCGTGCTGGGCGTCTCGGTGTCCTCGGCGGGCGTGTCGAGCTTGACCACGTCCGGCACGGTGGTGATGCGGATCTTCCTGACCTGGGCGTCCAGGTACTTCTGGGCGGCCTCGCGGCCCAGCTGATCGCGGATGCCCGCCTGCACGTCGGCCAGCGGCGCGAGGCCGGCGGCCGTGCGGCTGCTGACCAGCAGCACGTGCCAGCCGAATTCGGTCTGCACCACCTGCGGGGTGTTGAGCGGGCCGGTGAAGGCGGCCTTGTCGAAGGCGGCCACCGTCTCACCGGGCGCCAGGCACCCCAGGTCGCCGCCCTGCGCCGCGCTGCCGGGGTCCTTGGACTTCTGCTTGGCGAGGTCCTCGAAGCTGCTGCCGCCCTTGAGCTGCGTCACCACGGTGTTGGCTTCGGCCTGGGTCGGCACCAGGATGTGCTTGGCGCAGGCCTCGGCCTTCTTGGTGAAGTCGGCCTTGTGCAGGTTGTAGTAGCCGGCCACCACCGCGTCGCCGAAAGTGAAGCGGCCCTTCAGGGTGTCCAGAAAGTTGCTGTACACCGCGCTGCTGGTCAGCGAGCTGCGGAAGGCGGCCTCGTTGGCGTAGCCGCTGGCCTGCAGGGCGCTGGTGAACTCGGTGTCGTCGGTGAAGCCCTGACGCGCCTGGGCCACGTCGGCGTCCACCTTGGCGGGGTCAGCCTGCACGCCCGCCTTGGCCGCCAGCTGCAGCACCGCGCGCTCCCGCACCAGCTGATCGAGCAGCTGCGGCCGGTACTGGTTGAAGTACGGCAGCACGTCGTCGGAGAGCGGCACGCCCTGACCGTTCACGGTGCGCGCCACCGCCTCGCGGAAGTACGCCTCAAACTGGCCCAGCGTGACCGTCTCGCTGCCGACCGTCCCCACCGTGGTGGCCGGGTCCTGTGCCGGGGTGCTGGGGGTCTGGGCCGGCGCGGCAGGCGTGCTGGGCGCGGTCTGGGCCGGTGCCGCCGGGGTGCTCGGCGTGGTCTGGGCCAGCACGGCCCCGCCGGCGACGAGGGCCAGGGTCAGGAAGATTGTTTTCACCCGCCCACTCTACCGTACTGTCTCCCGGCGGGCGGTGAACATGGGCTGAGCCAGGGCCGCTCCGCGTTCAGCTCTGCAACACGCTACAATCCTGCCCGTGCCGTTGCGCCTTGAAGCCACCCAGGATGCCCATCTCTATGACGACGCTGTGCGCTCGTTGCCCATCACCAGCGCCCTGCAGGGCTGGGGCTACGGCGAGGCCCGGCGCGTCCTGGGCCAGCAGCCGCTCCGATACCTGATCCGCGACGGCGGCCGCACCGTGGGGGCGCTGCAGCTGCTCCGCAAGACCCTGGTGCCGGGGTTCAGCACCCTCTACGCCCCGCGCGGCCCGGCGCTCGAGTCGCTGGACCTGCTGCCGGAACTGGCCGGGGTGATCCGTCAGGCGGCGCGGCCGACCGACGTGCTGGTCAAGATCGAGCCGCCCGTGCCGCTGCAGGAGACGGACATTCCGGCCAGCCACGGTCGCTGGCAGCGCGCCGAGGCCGAGCAGCCGGAACATACCATCATCAGCGACCTGAGTCAGCCGGAGGACACGCTGTTCGCGGGTCTGCACAGCATGGCCCGGCGCAACGTGCGGGCCGCCCAGAAGTTCGGGGTGACGGTGGGCCGCGACGACCAGTTCCAGGACTTCTGGGACATCTTCACGGCCACCAACGAGCGGGCCCAGCTGGGCGCCTTTCCGCGCCGCTACTACGAGACGATGCTGCAGGAGGGCAGCCGCTACGGCGGCGAGGCTTACGTGGTGCTGGCCCGCCACGAGGGCCGGGCGCTGGCGGGCGGCTTCTTCCTGACGATGGGCGCGGGCACGTATTACCTGTTCGGCGGCAGCGTCCGGGACGACCGGCCCACCGAGACGGGTGAGCCGCGCAAGGACGTCAAGGCGCCCACCGCCTTCTACTGGGGGGCGATGCTGGACGCCCGGGCGCGCGGCTACCAGCTGTTTGACTTCTGGGGCATTCCGCGCCGGCTGGACGAGGAGAAGCACAGCTTCGGTATCTACCGCATGAAGGAGAATTTCGGCGGGACGAGGGTGTGGTACCCGGCCTACAGCCTGCCGCTCAGTCCGCTGGCGCCGCTGATCACCCGGGCGCTGCGGACGCGCAAGACCCGCAACAACCTCAGGAGGCGCGGCAGTGCCGATGATGTGCTGTAACCGGCGGCCTGCGTGAGTGTGGCCCATGACACGCCGCTCGCGCTGTTCGGGTACCCGCCGCAGGTGGGACGGAGCCTGAGGGACCTGGGCCTCACGGCCGTCACGGTGCCGCCCGGTCCGCTGCCGGACGTGCTAGAGGCGTGCGCCACCCTGCGCTACAGCGGAGCGCTGGTGCATCCGACCCTGCAGGCGGAGTTGCTGGGCCATGCAGAGCCGGACAGCGCGGCGCGCCGGGCCGGCCTCGCCGACGCGCTGGCCTTCGCCGGGGGCGTTCAGGCTACCTACACCCTGCCGGACGCGCTGCTGGACGCGCTGGAGCAGAGCGGCTACCCGGTGCGCGGCGCCAGGGCGCTGCTGCTGGGCGTGGGCGCCGATCTGCAGGTGGGCGTGACGCTGACCCGGCTGGGCCTCAGCAGCGTCACGCTGGCGGCCAGCACGCGGCCGCTGGCCGAACAGCTGGGCCGCGAGGTCCCAGCCGGCCTGCTGCTGGGCGCGGTGTCGCGCTCGGACCCGGCGCTGCCCGGCCTGGCGGAACGCGCCGATCTGATCGTGCTGACCGCCGGCAGCGTGCCGGCAGGTCTGCTGCAACCGTTTCATGCGGTGCTGGACCTCACCGGGCGGGCAGGGGCGGCCGCTCGGCAGGCGGGCGCCACCCTGGTCCCGCTGGCCGCGTTGCCGGTTCTGCGACTGGCCCGGCGGCTGCTGCATGCCACCGGCGTGCGCTTCGTGCCGGACGCGCTGGAGCCACTGACGACGCTGCTGGATTGAGTTTTTAGGAGAGGTCCCGGCAGGATGGGGCAGTGACCCGATGCCCGCTGCTCACTAAGGTGTCGGGGGGTAACCGCGCTGTTCTGGGCCACCAAGATCCTGACCACCGGCATAGGGGAGACTGCCTCGGGGCTTCTGACGCGTCGACTCGGCCCACTGTCGGCCCCAGCACCGACTGGCGCAGTGTGGATGCTATGCACCCAGTTCTTCTTGGACGATGCGGTGGTGAGCTTGTTGGGTTTGGACTGTGTCCGCGGTACTGACCACGTGGTGCCGCCTGGAGTGGCCCTCAGGAGCGTTGGTCAGCCGTCATGAAGGCAAAGAGAAAAGACCGGGTGGCCCGGTCCTTGCAAGCGCTGCTTTCTGTTACTTGCTGAGCTGACCGATGATCGCGAACATCGGCAGGAACATGCCCGCCACGATCAGGCCCACGATGGCGCCCAGGAACACGATCATTACCGGCT
Organism: Deinococcus sonorensis KR-87; assembly: GCF_040256395.1. Classification (NCBI taxonomy): domain Bacteria; kingdom Thermotogati; phylum Deinococcota; class Deinococci; order Deinococcales; family Deinococcaceae; genus Deinococcus; species Deinococcus sonorensis. Next base: position 1,917,305 of record NZ_CP158299.1, read on the forward strand.
CAATGGCGGCCGTGAGGCCCTCGACGGCTTCGTCCACCTCGCGCTCGTAGAAGTCGGCGACCTTGCCGAGCATGGTGTCCAGGCCACCGGTTTCCTCACCGATCGAGACCATGGAGACCACCATCGGCGGGAAGATGTTGCTGGCGGCCAGCGATCCGCTCATCTGCTCGCCCACCATCACCACGTTGCGGGCATTCTCAATGGCGTTTTCGATCACGGCGTTGTCGGCAGTGCCCTTGGTGATTTCCAGGCTCTCGATGATGTTCACGCCGCTGGCGAGCAGCAGGCCGAAGGTGCGGGTGAACGACGCGATGGCGCTGCGCTTGAGCAGCGCGCCCATCACCGGCAGCCGCAGCTTGAGGGTGTCGATGATCAGGCGGCCCTTGGGGGTCTTGTAGTACTGCCGGTAGGCCACTACCACGGCCGCCACCACCAGCACGATGACCCAGCTCTTGTGCTGCAGGAAGTCGGCGGTGGCCATCAGGCCGCGCGTGATCAACGGCAGCGGCGCGCCCAGCTGGGTCAGGATGCCGCCGAACTGCGGCACGATGGTGGTGAGCAGGAAGTAGGTGATGGCGACAGCGAACACCAGCACGATGACCGGGTAGGTCAGGGCGCTCTTGAGCTTGCCCTTGAGCGCCAGTTCCTTCTCCTGGAAATCGCTAATGCGTTCCATGATCGCGTCAAGCGTGCCGGAGGTCTCGCCGGCACGGATCAGGTTGATGTACAGCCGGGAGAACACCTTGGGGTGCTTGGCGATGGCCTCCGACAGCGGCGTGCCGGACTCCACGTCAGTGCGGACAGCCTTGAGCACCGTCTGGAAGCTCTTGTCCTCCAGCTGGCGCTGCATGATGGACAGCGACTGGACCAGCGGCACACCCGCGTTGATCAGGGTGGCCATCTGCTTCGAGAAGATCGCCACCTGCTTGAGGCCCGGCGGGCGGTCCGAGAGGAACGGAATCTTGATGTCGGCATTCAGGCCGGTCTTGGCCGCCTTGATCTCGACGATCATCAGGCCCTTGGAGCGCAGGTTGTCGCGCACCGCAGCCAGACTGTCGGCCTCCAGCTGCGAGCTCATGATTTTCCCGCTGCGGTCCCGAACGCGATATTCAAACACGGCCATGCGAGTCAGTATAATGAGGGCGTCTTGCAAGTTGCTTACGCAATTTCGCATCTCCACGGTGCCCCATGATCCAGATCCAAACTTCAGCCCAGGATGCCCTGACGGCGGCGCTGCAGGCACTTCAGGCCGGCCAGGTGGTCGGCTACCCGTCCGAGACCGTCTGGGGCCTGGCGGTGTTGCCGGGTCATCCGGAGGCGCTGGAACGCCTGTACCAGCGCAAAGGCCGCGACCCGCTCAAGCCGGTGCAGCTGTCGTGTCAGGACGCGGAGCTGGCCCGCGAGTGGGTGGCGCCGGACCAGCCGCTGTTTGAGCGGCTGACGGCGTGGTGGCCGGGACCGTTGACGCTGCTGGCCCGTGCGCGGCCCGGCTGCCCGCCGGACCTGGCCCCGGACGGCGTGGTTGGCCTGCGGGTGCCGGACCATCCGCTGGCCCAGGCATTGCTGCAGGCCGCGGGCGGGGTGCTGGTCACCACCAGTCTGAATCCCAGTGGCGCACCTCCCGCTGTGAGGGCGGCTCAGGCGCAGCAGTACGGGCTGGCGGACCTGCTGTTTGGCATTGAAGATGACGTGGGAACGGTCGCCGGCCTGGCCAGCACCGTCATCGACACCCGCAGCGGGGTGGTGGTGCGGCGCGGGTCGCTGCTGCCGCCACTGCCGGAGCTGCGCTGATGCCGGCGGCCACAGCGGTCACGCCCGAGCAGCGAGCGCGCCACGAACTGCTGGGTGCGGCGCTGCTGGCGGCGGGCCGACCGTTGACCGTGGCCGAACTAGCGGAGCTGCTCGGAGTGGACGCGGAAGCGACCGCCGCGCTGGTGCAGGGCTATGACACGGCCCTGCAGCAGGTCGGGGCTGGATTCCGGGTCGAGGCGGTGGCGGGCGGCTTCCGGCTGGTGGTGCCGTCCGCGCTGGCCCAGCAGCTGGCCCCGATCCTGGCCCCCCGGCCGCTGCCGGCCCTGTCGGGGGCGGCGCTGGAGGTGCTGGCGGTGATCGCTTACCGCCAGCCGGTCACGCGCGCAGAGATCGAGGCGATGCGCGGCGGCAGCGCCAGCACCGTGCTGACGCTGCAGGAGCGCGAACTGGTCAAGGTGGTGGGCCGCTCCGAGGCGGTGGGCCAGCCGCTGCTGTACGGCACCACCGAGCGCTTCCTGATGGAATTCGGGTTGCTCAGCCTGCAGGACCTGCCCACGCTGGACAGTCAGGACTTCAGCCACCTGCTGCGCGGGTAGTGGCCACCTGTCGCACGGCCACCCCCATTGGGCCGGTGGGTTGTGGGCCACGGCAAAGTGTGACAGAACTAAAGCCTCCGGGACTGGCCGGACGCGTCTGCGCAGGCCAGCATCATCTTTGGCTCGACCCGCTTTCCCTGGACCCATGACCAAGACCACCGCGACCCTTGAAACCTTTGACTTTCTGGAACTGCTCGTCATGCTGGCCGAGGGCCGCCGGACCGGCGTCCTGCGGGTCTTCCGCGAACACGAATTCCAGGCCTGGCTGCGTGACGGGCGCATCATGCACCTGCAGTTCGGGGAGCTGGTGGGCGTGCCGGCGCTGGTGGCGCTGTTGAGCGACCCGCGCGGGCACTTCAACTTTGACGAGAATCTGTTGCATCCGGCCCCGCTGATGGACCACCAGATGGAGGACGTGGCGCTGGAGGCCCTGGCCAGCCTGCCGGTCCCGGACCTGGTGCTGCAGGGCCCGGCCCGCATCGCCGCGCCGGAACGGGTGGCCCGCATGTCGTGGTCGCTGCGCGAGGAGAACGTGCTGCGCGAGGTCGCGGCCGGCACACCGCTGTCGCAGCTGAGCCAGGACCCGCAGGCGCGCCAGCTGCTGGGCCGGCTGGCGCGCCTGGGCCTGCTGGTGGCGCGCCGCTCCCGGGTGGCGCGGCTCACGGTGGCCATGACCCACGAGGTTCAGGGTGTGGGCGTCGTCAACGAAAGCATCCTGCGCCGCTGGCGGGAGGATGTCGGCAAGCACGTCTCGCACGTGGCGGTCCGCGACACGGTGGGCGAGGTGCACAGCGTGCCGGTGGTGGGCAGTGCCAGCGCTGCCGCCCTGCTGCTGCTGCCGCCGGAGCTGATGCTGAGGACCCAGATGCATGCCGGAGACGCGGTGCTGGTGCGTCCGCTGTAGGCCTCTTGCACCGGATCTGTATTAGCCTGCCGTATGGCATTCACCTGGGGCATTCTGGGCGCGGCGCGCATTGCGCGCGCGCTGATACCGGCAATCCGTGAGGCGGGCGGCGAAGTGGTCATGGTCGGCTGCCGCGATCAGGCGCGCGGCGAGGCCTTCGCGCGCGAGTGGGACATTCCGCAGGTCGGCCGCTACGAGGACCTGCAGCACGCCGACCTGGACGCGGTCTACAACCCGCTCCCCAACGACCTGCATCTGCCGTGGTCGCGCCGGATGCTGGAGGCCGGGCGGCACGTCCTGACCGAGAAACCGATGACCCTGAACGCCACCGAGGCGGCCGAACTCGCGCGGGTGGCGGGCGAGCAGGGCCGCGTGCTGCTGGAAGCGCTGGCCTACCGCTTCGCGCCGGGTGCCCAGGAACTGGTGCGGCTGGTCCGGGCGGGCGAACTGGGCGAGATCCGGCAGGCCCAGGGGGCCTACGGCTTCACGCTGAGCAATCCGCAGGACTTCCGCTGGCATCCGGAACAGGGCGGCGGCGCGCTCTACGACGTGGGCGTGTACGTGCTGAGCCTGATGCGGCTGCTGCTCGGCGAACCGCAGGCGGCCAGCGCCCGTGCCCACTGGTCGGAGGGCGGCATCGACCTGACGCTCAGCGGGGTGCTGGACTACGGCGAACACGGGCCGCTGGCCTCCCTCAGCTGCGGGTTCGAGTGGAAGCATCACCAGTCGCTGCAATTGATCGGGAGCGAGGGCACGCTGCAGATGGACAGCCCTTACGACAACCACCCCAAGCTCAGCCGCATGACCGTCAACGGAGAGGAGCGCACCATCCCGGGGGCTAACGGCTATGCCCTGATGGTGCAGCACTTTCAGCGGGTGGCCGCAGGCGAGGAGCCGGCCCTGTACCCGCCCCAGCAGGACGCGGTGGCGCAGGCGCAGGCGCTCGACGCGCTGCTGGCGTCGGCACACCAGGGACGGCGGGTGCCGGTGGGAGAAGGCTGACATGAAGCGGGCGGCACTCGGGGCGCTGGCGCTGCTGGGCGTGGTGGCCCTGTGCGGCTGTGGCCCGGTGCGGTATCTGGGACAGGCGGCCCTGGGGCAGCTGAACCTGCTGCGGGTCGCCCGGCCGATCCCGGAGGTGCTGGCCGATCCGGCCACGCCGCCGCTGGTGCGGACCCGGCTGCTGCGGGTGCAGGACGTGCGTGCCTATGCCGTGTCGGACCTGGGCCTGCCCGACACCCGTGCCTTTCGCAGCTACGCGGACCTGGGCCGGCCCTTTCTGGTCTGGAACGTCTTCGACGCGCCGCCATTCTCGGTGACGCTCAACACCAGCTGTTTTCCGGTGGTGGGCTGCGTGCCGTACCGGGGCTACTTCTCGCAGGCCGCAGCCGAGCAGGAGGCCGCACGGCTCCGCGGGCGGGGCGACGACGTGTCGGTGGGCGGCGTCAGCGCCTACAGCACCCTGGGGCGCCTCCCGGACCCGGTGCCGTCCACGCTGCTGGCCCAGGGCGAAGACGAGCTGATCCGCACCATCATCCATGAGCTGGCCCACGCGGTCATCTATGTGCCGGGCGACGCCGACTTCAATGAGTCCTTCGCGGTGGCGGTAGAAACAGCCGGCTCGGCGCGCTACCGCGCGGCCCGTGGCCTTCCGCCCGAGGACCGCAGCGCGGCCCAGCAGCGCTCGACGCAGGTCAATGCCCTGCTCCTGAGCGCCCGCGACCGGCTGGCCACGGTGTACGCTGCCACGCAGCCGGACGCCTGGAAAGAGGGGCGCAAACGGCAGGTGCTGGACGCGGTGCGGGCCGAGTACGCCGCGCTGAAGGCCAGCTGGAACGGGTATGCCGGCTACGACCCCTGGTTCGAGGACACCCCCAATGGCCTCAACAATGCCCTGCTCGGCTCGGTAGCTGCCTATGCCGACCATGTGCCGGCGTTCCTGGCCCTGCTTCAGCGGCTCGGCGGCGATTTTCCGGCCTTCTATGCGCAGGTGAAACACTGTGGAGCCCGTCCGGCGGCGGAGCGGGTGCCGTGTCTCGGGCTAGACTCCCCGAATGAGTGATGCGGTGAGGGTCGGCGAGGTGGCGGGGCTGCCGGAGGGCAGCCAGACGGAGGTTCAGGTAGACGGGCGCAGCGTGGTGGTGGTGTGTTTCGAGGGGCAGTACTACGCGCTGCGGAACAACTGCAGCCACAAGGACTTTCCGCTGCTGGGCGGCGAGGTCAGCCGGGGCCGCATCACCTGCGAGAAGCACGGTGCCCAGTTCGAGCTGAGCAGCGGCAAGGCCCGCACCCTGCCAGCCGTCAAGCCGGTTCAGATGTACACCACCCGCGTCGAGGACGGGGTGGTGTACGTGCAGCCGCTCTAGCCGCTACTGCGGGTCTTCGCCCTGGCCCGGCAGGCCGTCCGGGTGGGCAACGTCATGCACGGCGCTGCGGTCCTCGGCGCGCGGCTGGCCGGCCCGGTCCTGCAGCGACACGTCCACCTCCGGCTGGTCGCTCGCGCTGCCGATGGTGCTGCCCAGCCCGCCCTGATCGGCCGGCGCGGGCACGCCACTGGGGCGGGTGCCGTCCGGCGCGCCGCCAGTGGTGCCCAGCGTGCTGTCCTGCAGCGTACTGTCGGTGTTGCCGCTCGGAACGCCCCGGTCGTCCGTGCCGGTCACGGGTGGTCGCTCCGGCCGGGGCCGTGCTCCAGTTCCGATTCCAGCGGCGACCCTTCCTGCAGGTCGGCGGCGCCGTCGGTCGGGTGAGGCGGGACCATTTTGCTGGGCGGCGTGTACCCGGGGTTGGGGTCACGGTCCTGCTCGCGCGTCACCATCGCGCCCGCCGGGCTGTTCACGCTCATGCCGGCGCCGGCCACCAGCAGGTCGGACTCGCCGGTGCCCAGCTGCTCGTCCGGCTCGGCCCCAGCGTAGTCGGCGTCCTTCGGCTGCTGAGCCATGGCATTCGGGTCACGGGTCGCGAGTTTGGCATTCGGGTCTTCGGTCATGTGGACCTCCTGTACCCTTCAGTCTGCCGGGTGCGGCAGATGTGCAGGCTGAAACGACCCTCAAGGCGTCCGCAGCTGGTGCTTAACGGGGGTTGAGCTCGGTCAGAAGCTGCACCACTGCCGTGTGCCCTTCCTCGCTGGCGAGCGACAGGGCGTCGCGGCCGTCCTCGGTCTGCATCAGCGGGTCTGCGCCCCGGTCCAGCAACACGCGCACCAGCTCCAGGTTGCCGTTCTGGGCCGCCGCCATCAATGGGGTGAAGCCGCCGTGCTGCCGGGCATCCACGTCGGCACCGTGCGCCAGCAGCAGCTCGGCGAGCTCGGTGTGGTTGCCGGCGGCGGCGGAATGCAGTGGCCGGACCTGCATGGTGTTCTGGCTCGGCCGGTCCACGCTGGCCCCCAGCCCGATCAGCTCGGCGGCCAGATCGGTGTGGCCAAAGAAGGCGCACAGCCCGAGCAGGGAGAAGCCGTCCGGGCTGTCCTGATGCAGCAGCTCCGGGTGCGACATCAGCTGCTCGCGCAGCCGTGGGCCCGCGCCACAGGCGGCCGCTTCATGCGCCGAGACCGGCGCGCCCAGGTCCATCAACAGCTGCGCCATCTGGGGCCGCTGATAATAGGCGGCGAACAGCAGCGGCGTCAGTCCGCTGGGGCTGCGGGCGGTGAGCAGGTCCGGCAACGCTTCCACCAGGTCGGTGACGGTGGCCGCATCGTTGGCCTGGATCGCCAGAAACAGAGCAGAGGCGGACATCTGCCCAGCTTATACCGGCCCAGTCGCGGGGCGCGGCTGCCGGTCCGGGGGCGTTCCGGCGTGGTGAGCCTGGACCGCTTCCTGGTTGCCAGTGGAGGAAGCTCGGGAGGGATTGCCTTACCGCCGCTGAGCGCGCGGGGCCGGTGGGGCGGCCCGGCCGACCTGCCAGACCCACCACAGCAGCAGCGGTTGCAGCGGCAGCCGCGCCCACAACACCCAAGCCGGCACAGGAAAGCGCTGCGCGTGCTGCGCCATCTCCACGTTGGCCGGAAACACCGCCACCAGCAGCAGGCCCAGGCCCCAGCGGGCGGCCGGGCGGGTGGCGGGCAGCAGCAGCCCCAGGCCACCCAGCAGTTCCGCCACCCCGCTCAGCAGCACGGCGGCGCGGGCGGAAGGCACCCAGGCCGGAACGATGCGCTCAAATGGTTCGGGGGTCGCCAGATGCAGGGTTCCGGCCCCCACGAACAGCGCGGCGCACAGCAGCAGGGCAGGTGAACGGGGCATGGCCCAGTCTGCCCGGCCCGGCCCCTGCCCGGCTGTAGTCTGGTCCATGCTTCGGGGCAGGGAAGACCCGGTGATGACGGCGCCCGTGCCCCGCGAGCGCCGCGTCGGTTTAGCCGTGTTCAGGCTGGCTGCGCTTCGCCCAGCGCGGGGGGTTCGTGGCGTCCCCGCACCTTGCGGCTTTCCAGATCGGCGTGCAGCGTCAGGTAGCGCAGCCAGCCTTTCTCCGACAGGTCGCCCAGACCGTTGTGCGGCAGGGTGGTGCCGGGGGCGGGCGGGCGCTGCTCCAGTCGCCTTGCGGCGTCGATGGTGCGGGCGCGGGTGGTGGAGAACGCCTGCAGCAGCGCGTCCCAGCTGCTGTCTTCCTCCGGCAGGTAGCTGCGGTGGCTGTCCAGTTCGAGCAGTGGGCTGCCGCTGATCAGGTGTTCCAGCCGCGAGGTGCCCCAGCGCTCAATGCCGATGATGTGCCGCAGCACCCGGCGGTTGTGGTCGCTGTCGCCGGCCCGGGTGACCCGGGCGGTCAGCTGGGGGCCGCTGCGCTCCAGCGCCTGACGCAGCTCCGCATGGCTGCGGCTGGCGGCCGGACGTTCCAGCGTCTGGCGCACGAAAAAGCCCTGCACGTCCTCCCGGCGTCGGCTCGCCGCCACCGCTCCGGCCGCCGCGCCAACGGCGGCCACGGTCACGACGGCGGGCACCCAGACGTTCTTCGCTCTGCTCATGCCTGAAGTGTAGCGCCCGGCGCTGGCGGCAGGCGGCTCACCCTTTCCACTATGCACCTTTTTCGTGGTCGGCTGCCGTGCTCAATTCACCTGACACGCTCATGATCATCCCTATACACTGAGCCACCGGAAACGGACCTTTGTACGAGACCCGCTCCGGGGACACAACTGCTGAAGGGGTGGAAGGGTGCATATCTACAAGCTGGCCGGACGCAATGTCGAAGTGACCGAAGCGCTGCGGGACTATGTGGAGAGCAAGCTGACGCGACTGGACCGGTTCAGTCCGCAGATCACGGACGCGCGCGTGACACTGACGGTGCGCGACGTGCGCGACGCGGACAGGCGCAACCGGGTAGAGGTGCAGCTGAACGTGCCGCACGGCATCATCCGGGCCGAGGAACACCACTCCGACATGTACGCGGCCATCGACCGCGCCTCGGACGTGCTGGAACGGCAGCTGCGCAAGTTCAAGACCCGCTACCTCAAGCAGCGTGAGCTGGACACCGAGGCCGTGCCCGACAGTGTGGTCGCAGTGGCCGACAGCAGTGGCGACGATGTGGCCGAGTTCCGCCCAGAAATCGTGCGGCAGAAGCGTTTTGCGATGCGTCCGATGACGCCAGAGGATGCTGCCGCCCAGATGGAGGCGCTGGGCCACGACTTCTACGTGTTTATGAGCAGCATCAGCGACAGCTGCGCGGTGGTGTACCGGCGCAAGGACGGCCACTACGGCCTGATCGAGCCGAAGGGCTGAGCCGGGGCGGCTGCCCTACACTGGGGCGGTGCCTGCCCGAGTGCCTGTCCCGCCCCCCGACTTCTCGTTCGAGCGCCAGCACTGGCAGCGCGGGTATCTGCAGGTGGCGGGCGTGGACGAGGCCGGACGGGGGGCCTGGGCCGGGCCGGTGACGGTGGCGGCGGTGATCCTGCCGGCCACCCTGACGGGTGCGCCCTTCCGCGACTCCAAGACGCTGGGGGCGGCGCAGCGTGAGCGGCTGGCGGCCGAGGTGCGGCGGGTGGCGGTGGCCTGGGCGGTGGAGAGCGCGGAGCCGGAGGAGATTGACCGGCTGAACATCCTGGGTGCCACCCATGCGGCGGCGCTGCGGGCCATTGCCCGACTGGACCCGGCCGCCCAGGCGCTCGTCACGGATTACCTGCGCCTCGCGACACCGCTGCCCCTGCTGGCCCCCGCCCGCGCCGACGCCCTGAGCCTGTCGGTGGCGGCCGCCAGCCTGTTGGCCAAAACCGAGCGCGACCGCTGGATGGTGGCGCTGGACGCGGCGCATCCCGGCTACGGTCTGGCGGCGCACAAGGGGTATGGGGCGCCGGCCCACCGCGCGGCGCTGGACCGGTTGGGCGTGAGCGCCGTGCACCGGCGCAGCTACGCGCCGGTGGCCCGCCTGCTGCAGCACGAATTGTTTGCTTCGGCGGAAGCGGAACCCACGCCGCCTGCTAGCCTGCGGCATGACGTCTGACCGGCTGACCAGCGCGCCCCTGACCCTCGGCAGTCCGCAGTCGCTGTACGAGCGCATTGGGGCCGAAGGGCTGCATGCCCTGCTGGAGCATTTCTACGCCCGGGTGGCGCGGGACCCGCTGCTGGCCCCTCTGTTTCCCGGGTCGCGTGATTCCTCGCTGTGGGCCACCACGCTGGAGAAGCAGGAGGCGTTCCTGACCGGGTTCCTGGGCGGCCCGCCGCTGTATCACCAGCGGTATGGCCATCCCCGGCTGCGCGCCCGGCACCTGCCGTTTCCCATCACTCCGGCCCACGCCGGAGCGTGGCTGGCCTGCATGCGGGCGGCCCTGAATGAGACCCCACAGATTGACGCGGCCAGCGCCGATGAGTTGCATCAGGCGCTGAGCCGCGTGGCGGTGCATATGGTGAATCAGCCGGGCTGAGCTGCCGGGCCGCCCCGTTCAGGCGCGGGCGTGCGTTTCCTGGGCGTCCAGCGCGGCAATCTCGTCGGGCGTGATCTGGTAGTGCTCGTTGCACCAGTGACACACCACCTCCTGGCCGCCCTCCCGGATCATGTCCTGCCGTTCGGCGGCCCCGAAGTACAGCAGGCTGCCGGACGCGCGCTCGCGCGAGCAGCGGCACTCGAAGCGGGCCGCCTGGGCCTCGGTCACCAGCTGCAGGTCCAGCCCCTGGGCCGCCCGCTGCATCACCTCCATCAGCGAGTACTGACGCAGATTCTCGGTGATGGGCCCCATCCGCTGGATGTTGGCCTCCAGGGCGGCGAGCGTTTCGTCGCTGGCTCCCGGCATCGCCTGCACGATCAGGCCGCCGCTGCGGGCCACCCGGCCGCCCTCCTCGTACACGCCCAGCAGCACGGCGCTGGGAATCTGCTCGCTGCTCGCCAGGTAGGCGGCCACGTCCTCAGCGATCTCGCCGCTGACCAGCGGCACGCTGCCGGTCCACGGCTCGGCGTTGTCGAGCAGCCGCGTCAGCGCCAGCTCACCGTCGTGGCCCACCAGTCCGCCCACGTCCAGCTTCCCGTCGCTGGCCCGCACCGGCAGGTCGGCGCCCGGCTCGCGCACGTAGCCGCGCACCTGCCCGTCCGCGCTGCCCTCCGCCACGATCCAGCCGATCGGGCCGTCACCCTGAATCCGGAGCGTCACGCGGCTGTCGGTCTTCTTGCCCAGTAGGATCGCGAGCAGCACTGAGGCGCTCAGCGAGCGGCCCAGCGCGGCGGTGGCGGTCTTGCTGAGGTGATGGCGGCGGCGCGCCTCCTCCACGATGGCGGTGCTGTCGATCGCCACGAGCCGCAGCGCCCCGGCCGCCGCTGTCCCGCGCAGAATGAAGGAACCCGTATCGGAAATCGTCATTAGGAAACCGTACATGACCGCACTCAAGTTCATGGGGGGCAGGCATCCAATTCCGGGGCCTGACGCGGGGTGAGGTCCGATTTAATCCGGATGAACCCCATGTGGGGGCTACACTCACGTGTACTAAGTACACTAAGTTAGCTGGAGGTGCCTGCGATGGACGGGGGCGCCGGAAACAACACAGAGACGCTGGGCGGCGTTCCAAAGGAGCCTGCCCGGCACTGGGAGCATGACCATGAAGAAACAGGCGATTGTTATCACGTCGCTGGCCCTGATTCTGGCGGCCTGCGGAAACAAATCCGGTACCGCGAATACGTTCGTGATTCAGGAGTCCGCTGACATCCCGACCCTGGACCCGGGCGTCAGCTACGACACCGCGTCCGGCCAGTTCATCGAGAACATCTACGAGACGCTGCTGACCTACGACGGCAGCAGTCTCTCGAAGCTCAAGGGCCTGCTGGCCACCAGCTGGAAGGCCGATGCCGACGGCAAGACCTACACCTTCGCGCTGCGCGACGGGGTCAAGTTCCACAGCGGCAACAGCTTCACCTGCGCAGACGCGGAGTACAGCTTCCGCCGCAACCTGGTGACCAACAGCGCCGAGAGCGGCAACTGGTTCCTGAGCGAGTCACTGCTCGGGACCGGCAGCAACGCCAAGGACGACAAGAGCATCACCTGGGCCAGGATCGCGGCGGCCGTCAAGTGCAGCAACCCCAGCACCCTGGTGTTCACGCTGCCCAAGCCGGACCCGGCGTTCCTGGCCAAGCTCGCCTTCACCGGCCAGAGCATCGTGGACATGAAGCACGCCCAGAAGATCGGGGAATGGGACGGCACCGAGGCGACCTGGCAGCAGTGGGTCGGCAAGGATCTGACCGACAGCGCGCTGAGCAAGGACCCCAGCGGCACCGGCGCGTACCGCATGATCAAGCGCGACGCCAACTCGCTGGCGGCGCAGGCGTTCGACGGGTACTGGGGCGGCAAGCCCAAAATCGAGAACGTGCTCTACCAGAAGGTCTCGGAGCTGGCCGCCCGGCAGCAGGCGCTGCTGAAGGGCGACGCCGACATCATCGAGGCCGGTACCCGCGCCAACGTGGAGCAGCAGCTGCAGGGCCAGAAGGGCATCACGGTGCTGGACGAACTGCCCAACACCAGCAGCTTCGCCATCTTCATGAACGAGAACATCGGCAACAAGGCGGCGCTGGGCAGCGGGAAGCTGGACGGCAAGGGCATTCCCGCCAACTTCTTCAGCGACGTGAACGTGCGCCGGGGCTTCAACTACGCCTTCGACACCGTGACCTACATCCGCGACGTGCAGCAGGGCAAGGGCAAGGCGCGCACCATGCTGCTCCCCGACACCTTCCCCGGCTACGACGCCGAGGTACCGACCTACAGCTTCGACTGGGCCAAGGCCAAGGACGCCTTCCAGCAGGCGTTCGGCGGCCAGCTCTGGAACCAGGGCTTCACCATCAACGCGTCGTACCGCACCGGCAGCGAGGCGTCTCAGACGGCCATGGAGATCCTGAAGAAGAACGTGGAGTCGATCAACCCCAAGTTCCACGTCAACCTGACGGCCAAGCAGTGGTCCACCATGATCCAGGACGCCAACGCGGGCCGCGAGGTGATGCTGCTCAACGGCTGGGCCCCGGACTACGCCGACCCGGACAACTTCCTGTACACCTTCTACAGCAGCAAGGGCTACTACCAGCCGTCCAGCAACTTCAAGGACACGCAGATCGACGCGTGGCTGGATCAGGCGCGCAGCATCACCAGCGCCAACCAGCGCGCCGCGCTGTACAGCCAGGTTGGTCAGCGGGCCTACGATCAGGCCTACTACATCAACGTGCCCGCGGCGGCCGGCATCATCGCCTTCCGCAGTGGCCTGGAGGGTCTGACGCTGGAGACCTACAACCCGATGCGCTCCTTCATCGGCGGCACGCTCTGGAAGGACCTGAGCAAGAGCTGACGTCGGCGGTCCTGACCGCCCGCACATCCCTGACCCGGCCCGAACTGGCCGGGTCAGTCTGCTGTGGGGTCCGGCTCGTCTCGGTACAGGACGGCGTAGTGCTGCCCCATCTGTTCCAGAAAGCGCATCTCGGCCCGCGTGACCTGATAGCTCAGCTGCGCCTCGAAGGTGAGCAGGATCGCCCCAAACATCAGGAAACCGGTGCCGAGCAGCGCGAACACCACCGGCCACGCCGCCAGGTCCAGGTGCAGCAGCAGGCTGCTGCCGGTCAGCACGCTGGCCAGCACCAGCACGCCCACCGAGGCGTAGAAGGCGGTCAGCGCTCGCTGAATCAGCCGGACCCGCCGGGTGATGCGCGGCAGCTGCGAGATGATCAGGCGCTTCTCCTCGCGCGCCAGCAATTCGTCCTGTCCGCGCTCGCTGACCAGTTCCTTGAAGCGCCGGGTCAGGCTGCGCACCCGGTCGGTGCTGCGGCCCAGCCGCTGGCTGGTGCTCATGATCAGCGTTCCGCAGGCGCTGATCAGCACGGCGGGCGTGATCATGGCCGAGAGGATGCCGGCGATCTGCTCCATGCGCCTCAGTGTAGGTGGATCGGAGAGAGGCTACAGCCGCAGCTGGGTGGCCTGCAGGTGGGCGTAGACGCCGCCCGCCCGCATCAGCTCGTCGTGGGTGCCCTGTTCGGCGATGCCGTCCGGGGTCAGCACCACGATGCGCTGGGCGTTGCGGACGGTGGACAGCCGGTGGGCGATCACCAGCGTGGTGCGGTGGCGGGCCAAGTGCTCCAGCGCGTGCTGCACCGCCTGTTCGCTCTCGTTGTCCAGGGCGCTGGTGGCCTCGTCCAGAATCAGGATCGGCGGGTCCTTGACCAGCACCCGCGCCAGGCTGAGCCGCTGCTTCTGCCCGCCGGACAGGGTGATGCCGCGCTGGCCCAGCTCGGTGTGGTACCCCTGCGGGAGCGCCTCGATGAAGTCGTGGGCGCCCGCCAGCCGCGCGGCCTCGATCACCTGGGACTCGGGCACGTCGAGGTTCCCGTACCGGATGTTGTCCATCACGGTTCCGGCGAACAGGTACACCTCCTGCTGGACCACGCCGATGTGGCGTCTGAGCGACTGAAGCTGCAGCTGCTGGACCGGCACCCCGTCCACCAGCACCTGCCCCTCCTCCGGGTCATAGAAGCGCGGAATCAGCGCGCAGACGGTGCTCTTGCCGGCGCCCGACGGCCCCACCAGCGCGACGAACTCGCCGGCCCGGATGTGGAGATCGAAGTGGGTCAGGACCGGCGCGCTGTCGGGGCGGTAGCGGAACGTCACGTTCCGGAACTCCACCTCGCCCCGCACCCGCACCAGTTCCGTAGCGTCCGGCCGGTCCTGAAGCGCCGGCGCGACCTGCATCAGCTCCACGAAGCGGTCAAACCCGGTCACGCCTTCCTGCAGCAGCCGCGCGATGTTGATGAAGCGCTGCACCGAGTCGATCAGGGCGCCCAGGTACAGCAAGTACGTGACCAGTTGGCCCGGTTCCAGCCGGGCGTGCACGATGGCCACTCCACCGAAGACCAGCAGCGCCACTGTCATCAGCTGGGTGAAGGCCGTCATGCCCTGTGAGAAGAGGGCCTCGCTCCAGTGACCGGCCCGGCGGCTGTCCACGAAGCGTCGGTTCTGGAGGTCGAAGCGCTGCTGCTCGGCGGCCTCGTTGGTAAAGGACTGCACCACCCGGATGCCGGAGAGCGTGTCCTCGACCTGCACATTGATGTCGGCGATGCGGGCGCGGCTCTCGGCCAGCGCCGTATTCATCCGGCGGCTGGCGTACATCGCGTAGGCCACCATGACCGGCAGAAAGCAGAAGACGATCAGCGTCAGGCCGGCGTTCACGGTCAGCAGAATCAGGAACGCGCCGAGAAACTTGAGCACCGCGACCGTCAGATCCTCGGGGCCGTGGTGGGCCAGCTCACCCACCGCGAACAGGTCGTTGGTGATGCGGCTCATCAGCTGGCCGGTGCGCTGGCGGTCGTAGAAGCTGAACGGCTGGCGCTGCAGGTGGGCAAACAGGTCGCGCCGCATGTCGTGCTCCATGCGGGTACCCATTAGGTGCCCCTGATAGTCCACCACGTTGTTGCAGACGGCCTGCACGACCAGTAGCAGCAGCATGAAGGCGCCGAGCCAGCCCAGCAGCCGCAGCGCTTCTGCGGGCGGGCGGTTCAGCACCGTCTGGGTCAGGTAGCCGGCGCACAGCGGAAAGATCAGGGTGGCGGCAGAAACGAGGACGGCGCACAGCAGGTCCAGGGCCAGTACGGCGCGGTACGGCCGGTAGTAGGACGTGAACAGGCGCAGCCGGTCATCAGGGAAACGAGGCGTGTGGTGGGATTGGCGGGCTGGGGTCTGGGAAGTGCCTTGCAAATGGACTCCAGCGCCGGGGAAGGGCTAGCGGTGAATCACCCGGCGCTCCTGAACGTGAGGGGGAGAGCGGTCCTGCAGCGGTCGGCGAAGGTGGGTGACTTTTTCATACCCGCACTGTAGGGCTGCCCTGCCCGGCCCCACATCCGCGAAATGGCAGAGCCGGCAGGCTTGCCCGGAACTGGAGGGGCCTTGCCACGCCGGGAGCGCTAGACTGAAAGTCATGCACGAATCTGGCCGTATCATCCGCCTGCTGCTGGTCGACGACCATCCGGTGGTGCGCAAGGGCACCCGCGAACTGCTGGACGGCGAGGCCGACCTCTCGGTGGTGGGCGAGGCCGACAGCGGGGAAGAGGCGATCCGGCAGGCGCTGGCGCTGACCCCCGACGTGATCCTGATGGACGTCTCGATGCCGGGCATGAACGGCATCGAAGCCACCCGGCAGATCAAGCGCCAGCGCCCGCAGCAGAACGTGCTGGTGCTGACCAGCTACGACGACGACGCCTACGTGTTCGCGCTGCTGGAGGCGGGCGCAGCCGGGTACCTGCTCAAGAACGCCAGCGAGGACGAGTTGCTGGGCGCGGTGCGGGCGGTGGCGGCGGGCGAGAGCGCGCTGCATCCCAGCGTGGCCAAGAAGGTGCTGGAGCGCTTCAGCCAGTCGAGCGTGCCGAGCCCGCCGCTGGAAACGCTCAGCCCGCGTGAGCTGGAGGTGCTGCGGATCGCGGCCACCGGGCGTACCAACAAGGAGATCGCCCGTGACCTGGACATCTCGCCGCGCACCGTGCAGGTGCATCTGGCCAACATCTTTTCCAAGCTGGATGTGGGCAGCCGCACCGAGGCGGTGCTGATCGGCATCAAACGCGGCTGGGTGAACCCCAACCAGCTGGACTGACCGATGACGGTCGCCGAGCTTCCCTCCTGGCAGCCGCCCCTGACGGTGCTGGCCCAGGCCACCACGGTCGCCGAATTCGCGGCGCTGCTGGTGGAGCTGGTGATGGACGGCGCGCAGGCGCACGGCGCACGCGCCTCACTGTGGAGCGCCGAGTCCGGCGGCTGCGCGTCGCTGGCCGAGCAGGGGCGCGGCCTGAGCCTGTGCGGGGACGAGCTGGGCCAGCAGGTGCGCCACAGCGCCCAGATGGCCTGGGACGGCATGCACGCCGCGCTGCCGCTGGGCGACCTGCTGCTGGAGACGGTGGGGGCACGGCCGGAACAGCTGGACGCCCTGTGGGCGCTGGCGCCGCTGCTGACCCTGGCCTTCGAGGGGGTGCAGGCGCGTGAGGCCCGGCGCGGCCGGGGCCGCGAGTCCGAGACGGTTACCCAGCTGGTGCGGCGAATGGGCGGCAGCCTGGAACTGCCGCGGGTGCTGACCGCCACCGCCGAGACGGCCGCCCAGGCGCTCGGCTGGCAGCGCGCGTTCGTGGGGTTGCTGAGCGAGTCAGCCACGCCCGGCGAGGCGGCCCGGACCGGCGACGTGTACACCTACGGCTTCGGCCCGGATTTCAGCGGCGGCGTGGGGGTTGGTCCCAGCAGTTTCGAGCGGCTGTTCCGGCAGGGCGAGGTGATCGTCTACGACCGCGAGCGCGACCAGAGCGGCCGGATGGGCGCGGGGCTGGCCGAACTGGACCCGGAGACGGCCGTGATCGCGCCGCTGGCCGTGCGGGGCCGGCCGCTGGGCGTGCTGTACGCCGATACCCGCAGCCGCGGGATGACCGTCACGCCCGACGACCTGTGGGTGGTGCTGGCGCTGGCCGAGCAGGCGAGTCTCGCCATCGACAACGCCCGCCTGTACGGCGAGGAGACCCGCAAGCGGCAGGCGGCCGAGGCGCTGCGCGAGGTGGGCAGTGCCCTGTCGCACAGCCTGCAGCTGGGCGACACGCTGCAGGCTGTGCTGGAACGCGCCCAGAGCCTGTTCGGGGCCGACGCCTGCGCCGTGTACGAGCTGCAGCCGGACGGCCGCACCCTGGCGATCCGCAGCGCAGTGGGCCTGAGCAGCGAGTACGTGCTGCGCTCGCGGGCCAAGCTGGGCGCGGGCATCACCGGCCGGGCGGTGGCCCGCAGCGAACGGGTGGCGGTGCGCGACTTTCCAGCCGAACAGGCGCAGGGGCGGCTGGGCGGCGGCAGCCGCTACACCCGGCAGCTGCTGTCCCAGGGCCGCTATCCGTACCGGGGCGTGGTGGGGCTGCCGCTCAGCGCGCGCGGCCACGCGTTCGGGGGGCTGTGCCTGTACTTCCTGGCGCCGCTGCCGATGACGCCCGAGGAACTGGCGCTGTCGGAGGTGTTCGCGGCACAGGCGAGCCTCGCCATTGAGAACGCCCGGCTGTACGAGGAGGAGGTGCGGCGCGAGCGCGAGTCGGCAGCGCTGCTCGGCGTGGCCCGGCTGCAGAGCGGGGAGGAGGCCGAGGACGCCCACCTGGACGAGGTGGTGGCGCTGGCGGTGCAGGCAATGAACGCCGAGCGCGGCCTGCTGGCGCTGTTCAGTCCGGCCCCGGACTCCACGCTGGACCGGGTGGCCGGCTACCGGCTGGAGACGCGCCCGGACGAGCTGAGCGGCCTGCTGAGCCAGCTGGGCCGCGGACCGCGGCGCCTCAGCCGGCGGCACACGCTGGCGGGCGCGTCCTCGTCGCTGATCGTGCCGCTGCGCAGCGGGCACGACACCCTGGGGTTCCTGTACGCCGATCACAGCGGCGAGGAGCTGCCCAGCGACCGGGTGCTGCAGCTGTCGAGGGCCTTCGCCGACCAGATCGCGCTGGCCCTGACCCGGCAACGGCTGCGGCTGGCCCTGGAGCGGGAAGAAGCGCGCTACCGGCAGCTGGCGGAGAGCGCCCACGACCTGATCGTCGCCTGTGACGCGCAGGGGGTGGTGACGTACGCCAACCCGGCCAGTCAGCGCCTGCTCGGGGAGCTGGAGGGACGCTCGATGTGGGCGCTGGTGTCACATCCGTGGCGCGCCGCGTTGCAGGACGCCTGGCTCCGCTGCCTGGCTGCGCCGC
Organism: Deinococcus sonorensis KR-87; assembly: GCF_040256395.1. NCBI lineage: Bacteria > Thermotogati > Deinococcota > Deinococci > Deinococcales > Deinococcaceae > Deinococcus > Deinococcus sonorensis. The sequence goes on from NZ_CP158299.1 coordinate 1,935,668, forward strand.
TGGACGGCGGGCGCTGTGACATCCAGATGCAGGGCCGGGAGGCGGAGGTGCAGCTGGAGCTGCGCCTGTCGGCGGTGTCGGGGGGCGGCGGCATGCTGCTGGTGGCGCGCGACATCAGCGAGCTGCGGCGGCTGGCCAGCGAGATCGAGCAGCGCGGTGAGGCGCTCCAGCTGGCCGACGCCCGGCAGCTGGAGCTGCGCAGCTACCTGTCGCTGTTCACCCAGGCGCAGGAGGAGGAGCGGCGCCGCATCAGCCGTGAGCTGCACGACGACACCGCCCAGGTGCTGGTGGCCATCGCCCGGCGGGTGGACCGGCTCTCGCGCGAGCTGGACGCCGGCCTGCGCGAGCGCGCCCAGGACATTCGCGGCGACCTGGACGCGGCCATCCAGGGAGTGCGCCGCTTCGCCCGCAACCTGCGGCCCAGCGTGCTGGATGACCTGGGCCTGCTGCCGGCGCTGGAGTGGCTGGCGTCCCAGGCAGCCACGCCCACCCGTGTGGAGGTGCAGGGCAACGAGCGGCGGCTGCCGCCCTCCACCGAGCTGACGCTGTTCCGGGTGGTGCAGGAGGCGCTGGGCAACATCGACAAGCATGCCCAGGCCAGCAGCGCGGCCATCCGGGTGGTGTACGCCGCCGCTGAGGTTACGGTCACCGTCAGCGACGACGGGGTGGGCTTCAGTGCTGAGCAGGCGCGGGAACGGGCCGCCCAGGGCCACCTGGGGCTGGCCGGCCTGCGCGAGCGCACCCTGCTGGCCGGCGGCGACCTGGAGATCGTGAGTGAGCCGGGTCGCGGCAGCGAGCTGCGCTTCAGCCTGCCCGGGTAACGGCGCTCAGGCAGAACCGGCGTCCAGCGGCACCGGCTTCGGCCGCTGGTCGGCGGGCCGGGCGCGGCTCCAGGCCAGGGTGTCGGCCGCCGTCTCGGCCAGGGGGCGTTCGCGCAGACCGGCAGCCTGCGAGCGGGCGGTGTCCACCCGCATCAGGGCGGTGTCGTCCTGCGCCTGGGGCACGTACAGCGGCAGCTCGGCCCAGCCGAGCCCGCGCCGTTCCAGTTCCTCGGCCGGCGTCCAGCGCAGGTCGGGGGTGGCGCCCACCCCCTCGGCCACCTCCGCCAGGAACGCGCGCCAGGGCCGCGAGGCCGCCACTCCGTTGTAGGCGCCCCCGCGGTCCTGCTCCAGCAGCGTCACCACGAAGGCGCCCAGATCGCGGGCATCCACGTACTGCACCGGGTCCTGGCCGTCGCCGGGGGCCAGCACCGGGCCGCCCGCCGCCAGCGCTTCCGGCCAGTAGGTGAAGCGCTCGGTGGGATCGTCCGGCCCCGCCACCACATGCGGCCGGACATGGGTGGCGCGCTCCCCGTAGATGGCGTCCACCGCGCGCTCACACAGCACCTTCAGCCCGCCGTAGTGCGCCTGGATGTCCTCGCTGGTGGGGTCGTCCAGCTCAATCACGGGCGAGTCCTCCGTGGTGACGGCCCGCTCGCCCGGCGCGTAGACGCTCACGGTGCTGATGAACAGGTAGCGCCCGACCCGGTCCCGCAGGGCCTCGGCGCTCGCCCGCACGGCGCGTGGCAGGTAACCGCTGACGTCGATGCAGGCGTCCCACCGCTCGTCGCCGGGGATCGTCAGGCCCTCGTTGCGGTCGCCGTGCAGCCGCCGCACCGCCGCTGGCAGGTCGTCCGGCGTCCGGCCGCGCGTGAAGGTGGTGACGCTGTGGCCGCGTTCCAGCGCCTGCAGCACGATATGTTTGCCGACAAAGCGGCTTCCGCCCAGCACCAGGAGATTCATGGCTGCATCAGAACATATCCGGCGGGGTTCCCGCCAGCATCCGGCAGAGGAACGCAGCCGGCCCACAGCGTCTGCAGGTCGAGGCTGAGCGGCACCTCCGCGCGCACCTGCGCCCCGGACCACGGAAAGTGCAGCCGCCAGGCATGCAGCGCCTGACGCGGCAGAATCAGCCGCCGCTGCTGCTCGGGCGTCAGCCGGTCCTCCACGAACGCCACGAACGCCTCCGGGTCGCGGCCATAGATCTTGTCGCCCACCATCGGCAGCCCCAGGTGCGAGAGGTGCGCGCGCACCTGATGCAGCCGTCCGCTGCGTGGCCGGGCCTCGATTAGGCTCAGCAGGCCGTGCTGCGGGTGCTGGCCCCGGCCCAACACCCGGAAGTCGGTCACGGCCGGGCGGCCGTCCGGCGTCACGCCCTGGCGGATCTGCACCTCGTTGCTGCCCGACACGCCAAGGCTGCCCAGCGGCGCCTCCAGCGTCCGCCCGGTCCAGTCCGGATGGCCGTGCACCAGCGCCAGATAGGTCTTCTGGATCAGGTGCTCCTTGAACAGCGTGAAGAAGCGGCTGGCCGATTCCGGGTCGCGGCTGAGCAGCTGCGCCCCGCTGGTCTCGCGGTCCAGGCGGTGCGGCGGGGCCAGCTGCGGCTCGCCCAGTTCCGCCTGCAGGTACTCCAGCAGGTTCGGCACGTCAAACCGCGCCCGCACCCGGTGGGTCAGCCACAGCGGCGGCTTGGCCACCACGTAGAAATCCGGGTGGCTCAGCAGCACGCGCGGCCGCTCCGGGATGTCCGGGGAGATCACAGCGCCCCGCCGGTCAGGACGCGGCGGGGCAGCTTCAGGCAGTACGGGGTGGGGGAGAGCAGCATCGGGGTCCAGCTTAGGTCAGCGGTCCATGAGGCCGGTGCACCGTGAGCCGCCTCAGGGGGTGCTGGGGGTGCTCGGCGTCGGCGTGGCGGGAATGCTCGGCGTGCTGGGGGCGCTGGCGGGCGTGGCCGCCGGCTCCAGGTCGTTCAGCATTGCGTCGAAGTCGGTGGCCTCTTCCTTGAAGGCGGCCAGCCAGTTCAGGAAGTTGGCCTTGGTGAAGCCGCCGGTGAAGTAATACAGGTCGTCCAGGTTGACGCTGTTGTCATCGTCGGTGTCGAGGTACGCCTGGGTGAAGTTCTCGGTGTTCCAGTCCGCGATGTCCTGCGCGGTGGGGGCGGTCCTGAGGTCTTCTGAAGGGTAGTAGGTGTAGGTCTCGGCGGCGCTGCAGCCGCTCGCCGTGCTGCAGTTGTGCAGGTTCAGGTACAGGGTGATGGGGCTGGTCTTGGTGGTGACCGAGATCTCCGGGTTCTTGCCGCTCTTGTCGAGCTTGGCGGTGTACCCGGCGCCCTGCACGATCTTCAGGATCAGCTCCGGCGTGGCCTTGGTGATGACCGGGCTGGGGGCGGGCGCGGTGGCGGCGAGGCTGGCGCTGACGGTCAGCAGGGCCAGGGTGGTCAGGGAAGCAGCAAAGGGTCGCATCGCTGCATTCTAGCCACCTGGCAAAGCCGCCGGTCACACATGTGTGGCCTGCCGCCTCAGGTACTGTTCGCCGCGCGGAGTCAGGCGCAGCAGGTTCAGCGGCGGCAGGTCTGCTTCGGCGTTGCGGCACAGGCTCTTGAGGCTGCAGCCGGTGCAGCTGCAGCCGTCCTGCTGCGGCGCGGCGTCCTGAATGTACCCTCCGGCATACAGCGTCTGCAGCATGCCTTCCAGCGCGGCGCTGCTGCTGCCCAGCTCGGCGCTCAGCTCGGCCAGGGTGCGCGGCTCGCGGTGCAGTGCATTCAGCAGGGTGGCCAGCCGCGTCACAGCAGCAGCCTCGCCACCTGATACACCACCAGCGCCGCCACCCAGGCGATGCCCAGCTGATACGCCACGGTGGTCCAGGCCACCCGGCGGCCGTGTTCGGCCTGCAACGCGCCCACGGTGGCGATGCAGGGGGTGTACAGCAGCACGAACACCAGATACGACAGGCCGGCGGCCGGACTGAACGCCACGGTCAGCGCCCGGGCGAGCGGCGACTGGATGTCAGCGCTGGTGGCCCCGGCGCTGAGGCTCGGCAGTGCCAGCGTGGTGGGCAGCGCCGCCACCGCCGCCTTCACGGCCGTCCAGCTGGACTCGGCCACCTGCTGCACGCCGGCCAGCAGGCCCAGCGGCGCGGGGGCGGCCGCCTGCTCGCCCAGGTAGATCTGCCCCAGGGTGCTGACCACCACTTCCTTGGCCACGAAGGCGGGCAGCAGCGCCCCGGTGGCCTGCCAGCTGCCGAAGCCCAGCGGCGCGAACGCCGGGCTGAGCCAGCCGCTGACCGTCCCGAACAGGCTGTCGGCCGGCTTCACGGTGGCGAAGTGCTGCCCGCTCACCGCCGGCACCGCCAGCAGGAACCACACGGCGGCCACGGCGGCCATCACGGTGGTGCGGGCCCGGCGGGCGAACGACGCGGTGCGCCGCCAGGCGTGCTTCCACAGCACCCGTGGGGCGGGCAGCCGGTACGGGGGCAGCTCCAGCAGCACCCCGCCCGCCTCGGCCGGCAGCGAGGTGCGGCGCAGCACCCAGGCGAAGGCGAAGGCCACCAGCATGCCCAGCACGTACATGCTCCACACCAGCGCGCTGCCCTGGCGCGGGAACAGCGCCGCCGCGAAGATGATGTACACCGGGAGCCGTGCCGAGCAGCTCATGAACGGCAGGATCATGCTCACCAGCACCCGGTCGCTGCGCCGTTCCAGCGTGCGGGTCGCGTAGATGGCCGGCACGTTGCACCCGAAGCCCAGGATCAGCGGAATGAAGGCGCGGCCGTCCAGGCCGAGCGAGCGCATCATCCGGTCGGCCAGAAAAGCGGCGCGGGCCATGTAGCCGCTGTCCTCCAGGAAGCTCATGGCCAGGTACAGCACCAGCAGGGTGGGCAGGAAGCTCAGCACCGTGCCCACGCCGGGGATGATGGCCCCCATCACCAGTTCGCGCACAAAGTACGGTGCCCAGCTGAGCAGTGACGCCGCCCAGCCGCTCGCCACGTCCTGCAGCGGCCCACCGATCAGGTCCACGAAGGGACTGGCCACCGAGAAGGTCAGCCGGAACACCAGCAGCACCGTCAGCAGAAACACCGGAATGCCCAGCCAGGGATGCAGCGCCACCGCGTCCAGCCGGTCGGTGAGGGTGCGGCGGGCGGCGCTGTGCGGAATGGCCGCGTGGGCCACCTCCGCCGCGCGGGCGTAGCGGGCCTCGGCCACCTCGATCAGGGCATCGGCGCCGGCCTCATCCAGCTGCCGCAGCTCACGGTCGGCGGCCTCCAGCAGCGCCGTGTGGCCGGTGGCGGCCAGCCGCCCCCGGATGCTGGGATCGCCTTCCAGCAGGCTCAGCGCCAGATAGCGGTGCGCGTGGGGCGGCAGGGTCGGCAGGTCCTCCATCAGCTGCATCAGCCGGGTGGCGCCCGCCTCGATCTGCGGCGGGTAGGTCACGCCACGGCCCACCTCGGCACGTTCCAGCGCGGCGCCCAGCAGCCGGTCCAGCCCTTTGCCCCGGCTGGCCACCGTCTCGACCACCGGAATGCCCAGCGCCTGCTCCAGCTGCCGCGCGTCCACCGTCAGGCCCTTCTCCCGCGCTTCGTCCACCAGGTTGAGCGCGGCCACCACCGGCAGCCGGAAATCCATCAGCTGCAGCGTCAGGTACAGGTTGCGCTCCAGGTTGCCGGCGTCCAGCACGTTGACCACCACGTCCGGCGCCTCGTCGAGCAGCGCGGTGCGGGTGATCAGCTCCTCCGGAGTGTGCGGGCTGAGCGAGTACGCGCCCGGCAGGTCCAGCAGCTGCACCTCGCGGCCCTGGTGCTGCAGCCGGGCTTCCCGCTTCTCCACCGTCACGCCGGACCAGTTGCCGACCTTGAGGTTGGTGCCGGCCAGCCCGTTGACCAGTGTGGTCTTGCCCACGTTGGGGTTCCCCACGATCACGGCGCGCGGGGTGCGGGCCGCGCGCAGCCGGGCCACCGTATCCAGGCACGCGTCCAGCCCGTGCTGGAACGTCTGCGGCGGGGGCGCCACGGCGGTCATGGCCGCACCTGCACGGCCCGCAGGTCGGCGGCCCGCAGCGCCAGATCGGTGCTGCCGAGCCGCAGTTCCACCGGATCACCCATCGGGGCGCGGCGCAGCACCGTCACGCGCGCGCCGCGCACGAAACCCAGCTCCAGCATCCGGCGGCGCAGCGGGTGGGCAGGGTCCAGCCGGACCACATGGGCCACCTGACCGGGCGAGAGCGTATCCAGGGTGGTGTCAACCATATACTCAATCAACATACTCTGGATTCAGGTTTCCACAAGTGAGCTGTCTGGCAATGCAAGACGGGCCAGCGAGCATGTCGCTGGCCCGTTACGCTGACGTGCTCAGTTCAGGCGCAGGCTGCCGGTCAGCGCGTTGATCGGCGTGGCGTTCTTGGTGTAATCGGCCACGGTGCTGCTGACCGTCACCACCAGCATGCGGTTCTGGGCGCTGGTGATCAGCATCTCGCGGCGCACGTCCCCGTTCTTGCCGCTGGCCACGAACACGAACTGCGCCCAGCTGTTGCCGTTGTAGGTGAGCAGCTGCTCCTTGAGGCTCTTGATGCCCGGCACCTGGGCGCGGATCACGGCCGGAAACTGCGTCACCAGCGGCTGCACGTCGCCGGGCGACAACGGGGTGTCGCGCCACTCGAAGGCCACGCTGACCTTGCGGTCGTTGCTCAGGAACACGGCGTCGGGGCGGTGGCCACTGGGAAAGGCTTTCTGGATGCCGGCCTCGTTCAGCACCAGCAGTTGGGCGTTGGGCTCGACGGTCAGCGGCAGATTGCCCAGCTTGGCCGGGGCCGCCAGCACGGAGGACATCGCGGGCACAGCCAACGCGGTCAACAGAAGGGCAGAGTGACGCTTCATTTGGTGCAGGCTAGGGTGTTTCAGGGAACAGTCCGTGTGGGAACCATGAGAAACCCCCCGTTGCCCGTCAGCTCCAGTTCAGCTGGCGCGGCCGATTCAGGCGCCCCCCGACCCCAGGATCAGCCCGGCCGCCCGCTGCCCGATCATCATGCTGGTGGCGTTGGTGTTGGCATGGATGATCTGCGGCATGACGCTGGCGTCGGCCACCCACAGCCCCTGGAGGCCATGCACCTGCAGCCGCCGGTCCACCACGTCCTGCTCCGAGTCGCCCATGCGGCAGCTGCCGGTGGGGTGATACAGCGTCTCCAGCTCCTGTCGCACGTAGCCATCCAGTGCCGCCGGTCCCGGCAGATGTTCGCCGGCATTGGCCTGCCCCAGCGGCCCGCTCGCCGCGATCTCGCGGGCCAACCGAATACCGTTTTTCAGCGCCTCCAGGTCGGCCGGGTCCGAGAGGTAGCGGGGATCAATGCGCGGCGCGGCGGCCGGGTCGCTGCTCGCCAGGGTGATCTGGCCCACCGACCTGGGGGCCACCAGCACCGGTCCCAGCGAGAAAAACTGCCCCGGCTCTCTCACGAAACCATGCTGGCGGAAGTACAGCGGCCCGAAGTGGAACTGCAGGTCCGGGTGCGCCAGCGCCGGGTCGCTGCGTACGAAGGCCCCGGCCTCGGCTAGGTTGCTGGTCAGCGCCCCGCTGCGGTTCAGCAGGTATGGCAGCGCGGCGCGGTCGGTCAGCTGGGCGTCCAGGCTCGGCAGACGGCTGCGGAAGATCACCGGCACCGCCGGGTGGTCCTGCAGGTGCTGGCCCACCCCCGGCAGGTGCTGCCGCATTGGAAGACCATGTCGCTCTAGCTCCGCCCGTGGCCCCACGCCCGAGAGCATCAGCAGCTGCGGTGTCTGGACCGTGCCGGCCGCCAGCACCACGCCGCCCGACTGAACCTCGCGCAGCCGGCCGTCGTGCCGGAACTGTACCCCGCAAGCCCGCCGCCCGTCCCACAGCAGGCGGTGGACCTGGGCTCCGGTCAGCACCGTCAGGCGCGGATGCTGCAGCACCGGGCGCAGGAAGGCCCGAAACGCTGACCAGCGCTCGCCGCGCAGGTGGTTGGACTCGAAGTGGCCGGCGCCGTCCAGCACCCCGTCGTTGAAGCTGCGGGCCGCTGGCATGCCCAGCGCGTGCACCGCCGACTGCACGAACGCCTCCGAAAGCGCGTGCGACTGCGGCCGGTGCCCCGCGGGAAGCTCGCCGGTCCCGCCGCGCGTCTCGCTCTCGCCCGCGTGGTGGCGTTCGATGGCGCGGAAGGCCGGCAGCACGTCGTCCCAGCGCCAGCCCTCTCCCCAGCCGTCATAGTCCTGGCGGGCACCCCGGATATAGATGGTCGCGTTGATGGCGCTGGACCCGCCCAGCACCCGGCCACGCGGCCAGTACAGCCGCCGGCCGTTCAGCTGGGCTTGCGGCTCGGTCTGAAAGGCCCAGTCGAAGCGGGTGCGGAACAGCCGCGAAAAGGCGGCCGGCGCGGTAACAAACAGGTGGCGGTCGTGGCCGCCCGCCTCCAGCAGCAGCACCCGCGCGCCGGCGTCGAGCAGCCGCCGGGTCAGCACGCACCCGGCGGCTCCAGCCCCCACCACCACATAATCCGGTTTCATGTGCCTGCAGTGTAGAGCCGCCGGCCCCGGCCGTCAGTCCTGGAACGAGCGGTTGCCGGTGCTGCTGCGGATCACCAGCCGGGGTTCAAAACGCCGGGCGCGGGCCGGACCGGTCTCGCCGGCCAGCCGCGACAGCAGCAGCTGGGCCGCCTCATAGCCCATCGCCTCGATCGGCTGGTTCAGGGTGGTCAGGCCGCGCCGCGCCGCCCACGGCTGGTCGTCGAAGCCGATGATCTTCAGCTCGTCGCCCACCGTCAGGCCGCGCGCCTGGGCCTCGTCCAGCAGCGCGCCGGCCAGCAGGTCGGCCGAGGCGAAGATGGTGGCGGGAAACTGCAGGTCGTCGAGCATCTGCATGGCCACGGTGCGGGCGTTCAGCGAGTCGAAGCTGCTGGTGTACTCGCCGGCCACCGTCAGCCTGCGGTCGTGAATGGCCTGCAGGAAGCCGGAGCGCCGCTCGGTGAACACCCGGGTGGTGAACAGCTGATCCAGCTCGGTTTCCACCCACACGGCGTACAGGTTGCCGCCCAGCGCCGCGGCGTACTCGCCCGCGATGTGCCCGCCCATCACGTTGTCCATGTAAGCGCAGTCCACGTCGTCACCGTGCGCGTCCACCAGCACCATCGGCTGATCCACCTGCTGCCGCTGCTGGAACAGCTGCGTCAGGTTGTAGGTGGTCATCACCAGCCCGTCGGCCTGATACGCCAGGGTGTGGCTGCCCAGGTAGCGCTCCAGCCGCGAGCGGTCCAGCAGCGGGAAGATCGCCACGTCGTAGCGGGCCTCCTGAAACGCCTGCTCCAGCCCGTCCAGCAGGCGCACATAGAACTCGGTGGTGATGACCGGCAGCAGCACGCTGATGGTGTAGGAGCGCCCTCCGGCAATGCGCCGCGCGTGCGGATTGGGGATGTAGTTCAGCTCGGAAATGGCGCTGAGCACGGCTTCTCGGGTGGCGGTCCGCACCGCAACGTGGTTGTTGAGCACGCGCGACACCGTGCCGACACCCACTCCGGCCCGCCTGGCTACATCCTGAATGGTCGGTTTGTACATTTTGCTCCAGTTTAATATATCCTCGCCTGCCGTTCCGGGCGACGTGACGGCCGCCGTAAACCGCAGGGACTCATTCTGTTATTGCACAAACACAGTTGATGAATTACGAAATTTATGATACGCTATACTGTCTGAACGGGGCAGCACCACTGCCCGATTACACGACGTTTTCAGCGTTTTCACTGCGCCCGGTTGCCCTGTGGCAGCAGCGGGCGTCACCGAGGAGAGGCATGACCCAATCTGACTATACCGCCGACAGCATCAGCATCCTGAAGGGCCTCGAGGCAGTTCGCAAGCGCCCCGGCATGTATGTGCAGGGCGGAACGGGCATTGACGGCTACCACCAGCTGCTGACCGAGATCATTGACAATGCCATTGACGAGGGCCTGGGCGGCTTCGCCAGCGAAGTGACCGTGACGATGCACGCCGACGGCAGCGCCACCGTGACCGACAACGGGCGTGGCATTCCGGTGGACATGATGAAGAGCGAGGGCCGCAGCGCCATCGAGGTGATCTTCACCGAGCTGCACGCGGGCGGCAAGTTCGGCGGCGGCGCCTACAAGGTGTCGGGCGGGCTGCACGGCGTGGGCAGCAGCGTGGTGAACGCGCTCAGCACCTACCTGGACGTGACGGTCAACAAGGACGGCAAGCTGCACCACATCCGCTTCGAGAAGGGCGCCGTGACGGTGCCGCTCGAGGTGGTGGGCAAGACCCCCAGCAGCGTCACCTGGGCCACCAAGGTCAGCTTCCATCCGGACCCGGCCGTGTTCAGCGAGTTTGTCAACCAGTTCGACTACGACCGCATCCGCCGTCGTCTGCGCGAGCTGAGCTACCTGACCGGCCTGAAGATCGTGGTCGCGGACGAGCGCGCCGACCTGCACGGCGGGCAGACCAAGCTGGAGGTCTTCCACGAGCAGGGCGGCATCGCCAACTTCGCGCGCGCCCTGGTCACCGACGACACCAAGCTGCTCTACGACCAGCCGATCACCATGCGCGGCACCCACAGCGAGGTGGAGGTGGAGGTGGCGTTCATTCACGCCAACACCTACAGCTCCGACAACATCCTGACTTACGCCAACATGATCCGCACCCGGGACGGCGGCACCCCGCTGACCGGCTTCAAGACGGCGTACACCCGCATCCTGAACAAGTACGCCCGCGACAAGAACCTGATCAAGAACGGCAACCCGGTGCCGGGCGGTGACGACCTGCTGGAAGGCATCTACTGCGTGGTGAGCGTCAAGCTGCCCGAGCCGCAGTTCGAGTCGCAGGCGAAGGTCAAGCTGCTGAACAGCGAGGCCCAGACCGCCGTGAACGCCGTGGTGGGCGAGAAGTTCGCGGAGTTCCTGGAAGAGAACCCCAAGGTCGGCAAGATCATCGTGGAGAAGGCGGCCGAGGCCGCGCGCGCCCGCGAGGCGGCCCGCAAGGCCCGCGACATCGTGCGCCGCAGCAACCCGCTGGAGAACGACGACCTGCCGGGCAAGCTGGCCGACTGCTCCTCGCAGGACCCGGCCGAGAGCGAGCTGTTCATTGTGGAGGGGAACTCGGCAGGCGGCAGCGCCAAGGGCGGCCGGGAGCGGCGCTTCCAGGCGATCCTGCCGCTGCGCGGCAAGATCCTGAACGTCGAGAAGGCCGAGCTGAACAAGATCCTCAAGAACGCCGAGATCCGCTCGCTCATCGGGGCCATCGGGGCGGGCGTCGAGGGCACCGGCGACAACATGCACTTCGACCTCAGCAACCTGCGCTACCACAAGATCGTGATCATGACCGACGCCGACATGGACGGCGGCCACATCGCCACGCTGCTGCTGACCTTCTTCTACCGCTACATGCGCCCGGTGGTCGAGCAGGGCCACCTGTACATCGCGCAGCCGCCGCTCTACCGCATCATGGTGGGCCGGGAGAAGCGCGGCACCTACCTCTACACCGAGGAGGAGCTGAAGCGTCACGTGGCCCAGGCGAACCGCGACGGCAAGAAGTACGAGATCCAGCGCTTCAAGGGGCTGGGCGAGATGAACGCCGAGCAGCTGTGGGAAACCACCATGGACCCGGAGAAGCGCGTGCTGAAGCAGGTCAACATCGAGGACCTGGTGGACGCCAACAGCGTCTTCGACGCCCTGATGGGCACCGACGTGGCGCCACGCAAGCTGTTTATCCAAGAGAACGCCCGTTTCGCTGAAATCAGCGTGTAAGCACAGGCGTCAGCAGGTGGGCAGGAAGCGATGTGCTTCCTGCCCGCTTCTGTTTCCTCAGGGCTGCGAAACGCTGCTGCCACGCACCACCAGAGCCACCGGCAGCACCAGCTGTTGCGGCTCGGGCGTGCGGTTGAGCAGATACTCCACCCCCTGCCGACCCAGCGCCTGCTTGTCGACCCGGATGGTGGTCAGCGGCGGGATGGATTGTGCCGCACTTGCCAGGTCGTCAAAGCCCACCACCGCCACGTCTGAGGGCACCGACAGGCCCAGACGCTGGCAGGACCGCAGCACCGACAGCGCCGTGGCGTCGTTGTAGGCCACGATGGCGTCGGGGGGCTGCGGCAGCCGCATCAGCCGCTGCACGGCGCTGTCGGTGCCGGCCTCGTCATCCAGCGGATCGCGCGGGACCTCCAGGGCACTGTCAGGGGTCAGGCCGTAGGCCAACAGGGCATGACGGTAACCCTGCTGGCGCTGGGCGATGCTGTAGTGCGTCAGTGGCCCGTTGATAAAGGCGATGCGACGCCGGCCCAGTTCGATCAGGTGCCGGGTCAGCAGGTACGCTCCGGCGAAGTTGTCGCTGTTGACGCAGGTCATGCCGGGAAACCAGTGGTCCACCAGCACGGCCGGCACGTTCAGCTCCAGCACGCTGCGCAGCTGATGCGGTTCGAAGTACCCGACGCACACCACGCCGTCGGCCTCCTGGCGGGCGATCAGCTCTGGCACCGGGTCGTCGTGGGCCACCGAGCAGAACGACAGCCCCAGCTTCTCGGCGCGGCACGCGTCCTCGACGCCGTGCAGCACGTGCGAATAGAAGGGATTGTCGCTGACCGTCTGCGATTCCCGGCGATGCAGAAACACGACCCGGCGGGGCCGGGCCGGGCGCAGATTGCCCAGGTTGTACCCCAGGGACGACGCGGCATCCAGCACCCGCTGCCGGGTATCGGCAGAAATCCCCGGCTGATTGTTGAGTGAGCGTGACACGGTGGCCACAGACACGCCTGCGTGCCGGGCCACATCACGAACAGTAGGGCTGCCTGTCATGTCCATTCACCTCCGTGTCCGCAGTGTAGAGGTTGAACGTTACAGAAACAACGGGAAGGGCAGCCGGGGGCATTCTTGGAAAGTGTCCGGCTGGCCCTCGTGTTTCGCGATGTTTCATTGCGAGCGATATCAGCTCTGCGTCAAATTTTTGACTTCTGTCCCTTGACAGTTTAGGAAACGAAGGGGTAACGTGACTTCAAGTTTACAAAACAGCACCGGATGCCACTGCGGCATCACACGGAGGATGGTATGCAGATGTACAGGTCTGGTCTTACGCTCGTCACGGCGCTGATGCTGGGCAGCAGCGCGCACGCCGTCACCAACATCACCGTCTGGTACCCGTGGGGTCCGCCGGACGGCCAAGCGGTGGTGGACCGGGCCAACGAGTTCAATGCGATGCAAAAGGACATTCATGTGAATCCGGTGCTGGTGTCCGGCTCCGGTATTCAGGGCACCACCCAGGGCAAATTTCTGACCGCGGTGACCAGCGGTCAGGTGCCGGACGCCGTGCTGTACTGGGGCCAGGACGTGATTCCAGGGCTGCAGAATGTGGGCGCCCTGCTCCCGCTCGATTCGTACTTCACGGCGGCTGGCCTGAAGCCCGCCACCTTCAACCAGACGGCGCTGAATGCCATGAAGGTGGACGGCAAGACCTACGGCATTCCGCAGATGTCGAGCGACCTGATGCTGTATTACAACAAGGACATGTTCAAGGCGGCCGGTCTGCAGCCGCCCAGGACCATGGCCGAACTGGACGCCGCCGCCGCGAAACTTACCGTCTACAAGGGCAAGGAACTGGTGCGCGCCGGTTTCATTCCCTGGCTGCAGCAGGGCCTGCCGCTGGCCTACACCGGCATTTTCGGCGGCAAGCTGGTGGGCGCGGACGGCAAGGTCAACATGCTCAACAGCGGCACGCTGAAGGCGCTGCAGTGGGAGGAGGGCTACGTCAAGAAGTACGGGGCGGCCAACCTTACACGCTTCATCAGCAGCATCGGCTCCACCACCACGTCGTCCGGCTCGGATCCCTTCCTGCTGGAGAAGGTGGCCATGGAAGTCAACGGGCAGTGGCACGGCAACTACCTCAAGCGCTACAAGCCGAACCTGAACTATGGCGTGGTGCCGATTCCGTACCCGGTGGGCGGCACCCCGAACGCCACCTGGATCAACAGCAATGCCTGGCTGGTGCCCAAAGGCTCCAAGAACCCGGAGGCCGCGCTGAAGTTCATCGCGTACATGAGCCAGCCGGAAGTGAGCGCCAAACACGCCGACGCGGTGTACAACATCTCGCCGATCACCGGCGCCAGCAAGTTCCAGAAGACGCTGAACGAGCCGGTGGTGAAGCTCGCCACCAGGCTCTTCACCGGCAAGGTATTCACTTCGCCGGTCACGCCGCAGATCCTGAACCTGCAGACCGAGCTGAACACCGCCTTTGAAGCGGTACAGCAGGGCACCAAAACGGCCCAGGCAGCCCTGCAGACGGGCCAGCAGAATCTGGATCAGGCCGCCGCCCAGGGGCGCTGAGCCGTTCGGGGGCGGAGGCCACAGGCGTCCGTCCCTGCGGCGCGTCCGGCCGCTCCATGCCGAGGAGGCACCTGTATGTCCCTGTTGACCCCCGGTTCGTCCGTGCCCACACTCCGCGTCCGGCGGCGCCGGAAGTTCTGGAACAACCTGGGCCTCGGGCTGCTGTTCATTGCCCCGTGGCTGATCGGCTTTCTGATGCTGACAGCGTATCCGTTCTTCTCGTCGCTGTACTTCTCGTTCACCCGCTACAACATCCTGAGCGCGCCGCAGTGGGTGGGCCTGCAGAACTACCAGAACCTGGTGCATGATCCCAAGTTCCTGAAGTCCATCGGCAACACCTTTTATTACACCGTGATTGCCGTGCCGCTGGGCGTGGTGCTGGCCATCGCGCTGGCGCTGATCTACAACCAGAAGATGCCGGGCCGGCCGATCTTTCGCACCCTGATGTATGTGCCGCTGATTGTGCCGCCGGTGGCCACGGCGCTGCTGTGGCAGTGGATCTTCAACCCGCAGGTGGGGTTGCTCAACGCGGTGCTGGGGTTCTTCGGCATCCAGGGCCCCACGTGGCTGGGCGATCCCGGCTGGTCCAAGATCGCGCTGATCATCATGGCGCAGTGGGGGGTGGGCGGCAGCGTGCTGCTGCTGCTGGCCGCGCTGCAGGACGTGCCGCGTCAGCTGTACGAGGCCGCCGAGATCGACGGGGCCAGCCTGTGGCAGAAGTTCTGGAACGTGACGCTGCCGATGATCTCGCCGGTGGTGTTCTTTATCAGCATCACCGGCATCATCAGCGCGTTTCAGGTGTTCACCGAGGCGTTCATCGTGTCGGGCGGCGAGGGCGGGCCGGTTAATTCCACGCTGTTCTATTCGCTGTACCTGTTCCAGCAGGCCTTCCGCTTCTTCAACATGGGGTACGCCTCCGCGATGGCGTGGCTGCTGTTCATCGCGGTGCTGATCGTCACGCTGATCGTGTTCCGCAGCAGCGCGAAGGTGGTGTTCTATGACCGCTCTTGAGCCGGCCCCGTCGTCCACCGCCCCGTCGGCCCCGCCGTCCAACGCCTCCATCCGGCGTACCCAGCGCGCCGGGCGGGTGATGGCCTTCGTGGTGGCGCTGGTGGTCACGCTGTTCTTCGCGTTTCCGCTGTACTGGATGGTCATCACCGCGCTCAAGGGCGACGCCGAGGTGTTCCAGAGCCCGCCCACCTTCGTGCCGCACCCGGCGGTGTGGAGCAATTTCCTCACCTCGCTGTCGCAGATTCCCTTCTGGTCGTACGTCCGCAACTCGCTGCTGTACGCCATCCTCTCGGCCATCGGGGCGGCGCTGTCGGCCAGCATCGTGGCCTACGGCTTTTCCAAGGTGAAGTGGCCGGGGCGCGAGGCGGTGTTCTTTCTGGTGCTGATCACCATGCTGCTGCCGTATCAGGTGACCATGATCCCCACCTACCTGATCTTCCGCAGCATCGGCTGGACCGGCACGCTGCTGCCGCTGATCGTGCCGGCCTTCCTGGGCAACGCCTACTTCATCTTCCTGATGCGCCAGTTCATCCGGACCCTGCCGGACGAGCTGGCCGACGCGGCCCGCATCGACGGCTGCACCGAGTTCCGGGTGTTCTGGACCATCATCGTTCCGCTGATCAAACCGGCGCTGGCGGTCGTGTTCCTGAACCAGTTCCTGAACGCCTGGAAGGACTTTCTGGGGCCGCTGCTGTACCTCAACGACCCCTCGCAGTACACCCTCTCGCTGGGCCTGCAGCAGTTCCAGTCGGCCAACGGCCAGGAGTGGGCGCTGCTGATGGCCTGCGCCACCGTCTTCACCGTGCCGCTGTTCGTGCTGTTCTTCTTCACCCAGCGCTACTTTGTGGAGGGTGTCACCTTCACCGGCCTGAAAGGCTGAGCGGCCACGCGCCCCACCGGGCCACCTGCAAGGACCTTCTATGATTGAGCACCCCCTGAACAGCAACTGGCAGTTCAAGCCCCGCGACCCGTCCCGCCCCGTCCGTGACGACGTTGCCGCCCAGGACGGCTGGACCCGGGCCAGCGTGCCGGGCAGCGTGCACCAGGACCTGCT
This sequence comes from Deinococcus sonorensis KR-87, assembly GCF_040256395.1. Classification (NCBI taxonomy): domain Bacteria; kingdom Thermotogati; phylum Deinococcota; class Deinococci; order Deinococcales; family Deinococcaceae; genus Deinococcus; species Deinococcus sonorensis. The sequence continues at coordinate 1,951,861 of NZ_CP158299.1, forward strand.
GGCCCAGGGCCGGATTCCGGACCCCTACCACGGGCAGAATGAGACCCAGGTGCAGTGGGTGGGCCAGCAGGACTGGCTCTACCGCCTGACCTTTGCGGCCGACTCGGCCCTGCTGAAGGAACCGCACCTCCAGCTGCACTTTGCTGGCCTGGACACCCTGTGTACCGTGTGGCTCAACGGTGAGCCGCTGCTCACCAGCAACAACATGTTCGTGCCGCAGACGGTGGATGTGGGCGGTCGGCTGCACGCCGGAGACAACACCCTGGTGCTGCTGTTCGAGAACGTGCTGGAAGCCGGTCATGCCCTGGAAGCCCGGTATGGCGTGCAGCCGGCCTGGAACGGTGACCGGAGCCGCGTGTACATCCGCAAGGCGCAGTACCACTATGGCTGGGACTGGGGCCCGGTGCTGCTGACCGCCGGGCCGTGGCAGCCGGTGACGCTGCGGGCGTTCCGCCAGCGCATCCGGGACGTGCATGTGCCGTCCGAGGTGACACCGGACCTGACCACGGCCTTCGTGCCGGTGGAGGTGACGCTGGAAGGGGAGGCGGAGGGCAGCGAACTGCAGATCGAGCTGCGTGCCCCGGATGGCCAGCTGATCGAGGCGCGACAGGTGCCGGCCAGCGAGGCGCGCACCCTCTTCGAAGTGCACCGCCCGCAGCTGTGGTACCCCAACGGGCTGGGGGAACAGCCGCTCTACACCGCCAGCGTGGTGCTGCTGAACGGAGAGACCTGGCTTGACCACTCTGCGCGGCGCATCGGTCTGCGCCGGCTGCGGTTGGTGCAGGACCCGGTGCAGGGTGAACCGGGCCGCAGCTTCACCTTCGAGGTGAACAATCAGCCGCTCTTTATCGGTGGGGCCAACTGGATTCCCGACGACCTGCTGCTCAACCGCATCTCCCCAGAACGCTACCGGACCCGGCTGCAGCAGGCCAGGGACGGCAACCTGACCATGATCCGGGTGTGGGGCGGCGGCATCTACGAGCAGGACGTGTTCTACGACCTCTGTGACGAACTGGGGCTGCTGGTCTGGCAGGACTTCATGTTCGCCTGCGGTCTGTACCCGGCGCACCCGGAATTCCTGACGTCGGTGCGGGCCGAGGCGGTGGCGGCGGTGACCCGGCTACGTCACCATCCGTCGCTGGCGATCTGGGCCGGCAACAACGAGGACTACGCCATTGCCGAGTCAGTGGGGGTGGCCGGCCCCGGCATCGCTCCGGAGGCGTTCCCGGCCCGCGCCATCTATGAAGGCGTCCTGCCAGAAGTGTGCGCCCAGCTGGACCCGCAGCGGCTGTACTGGCCCGGCAGTCCGTGGGGCGGCGTCACCTCCGCCGACCCCACCATCGGCGACCGCCACAGCTGGGAGGTCTGGCACGGGCCAATGGCCCCGTATCAGGACTACCTGCAGTACCAGGGCCGCTTCGTCAGCGAGTTCGGGCTGCAGTCGGCGCCGGCGCTCAGCACCCTGCTCTCGGTGCTTTCGGAAGGGGAGCGCTACCCGGAGAGCCGCACGGTGGTGCATCACAACAAAGCCACCCACGGCCCCACCAGCGCGCCCGACGGTCACCGCCGGCTGGCGGTGTACCTCGCCGACAACCTGAGGGCCACCCCCGACCTGGCCGGGTACGTGTACGCCACTCAGTTCGTGCAGGCCGAGGCGATGCGCTACGCCTACCGCGATTTCCGCAGCCGCTTCGAGCAGCCGGGCCGCTACGCGGTGTCGGGGGCGCTGGTGTGGCAGCTCAACGACTGCTGGCCGGGCACCAGCTGGGCCATCATCGACTCGGCCGGCATCGTCAAGCCCGCCTATCACACCATCCGCCGCGAGCTGGCCCCGCTGGCGGTGGCGCTGCGCCGGCAGGTGGACGGCGTTGAGGTGTGGGTCAGCAACCTGCTGGCTCAGGCGCGGACCCTGAGCGTGCAGCTGTATGCCTACACCCTGGACGGTGAGCTGATGGCGCAGGAGAGTCGCACCGTCCGGGCGCTGCCGGGCCGCCGTACCGACCTGCCGGTCTGGACGGCAGCCGGGGAGACGCTCGTCTACTTCGCGGAGCTGAGCGCGGACGGTGAGCTCCTGGGCCGCAGCAGCGACTTTCCGGAGCCGTACAAGTACCACGACTACGGCGGCGCCGACCTGCGGGCCGAGCGGGTGGAGGGGGGCGTGCGGCTGAGTGCCTCGCGGCCGACCAAGGGCGTGTGGCTGGATGCGAGCGAGCCGCTCCGCTGGAACGACAACTTTATTGACCTGCGCCCGGGTGAGACGCGCCTGCTGAGCGCGCCGGACCTGCGAGCCGAGACGGTGGAAGTCCGGGCGCTGGGCTCTGGGGCGCAGCGGCTGGAGCGGGCGGCGGTGGTGCCCACCAGCTGACAGCAGGGCAAAGAGAGGAGCGCAGACCATCTGACTGGGCCTGCGCTCCTCCCCTTGACATTTCTGCCCCTCCCCCTCATACTTGAGTTTGGTCAGCCAGGATGGGCTGGCGTGGGGCGGCAGACAGGAACCAGCTCGGCTGGGGCTGTCCAGGAGTGTACGGTCCAGCATTCTGCTCATGCAAGGGAATTTCTGATCGAGTCCACCCACAATTAAGTTTTCGTAGTGGAGGCAGGGATGGTCCCTGGCTCCTCCTTGGCCTTGTTACCCAGGATCGGCAATGGCAGGCAGGGAAGCCCCGAGCAAGTCAGTTCAGCGAGGTGTACATGCAGCCACGTATTGAGCGTTTCGGTGAAATCACCGAAGTGATCCCGCTTCCCGACCTGACCGAAGTGCAGGTCAATTCATTCAAGACCTTTTTGCAGGATGGCGTGCCGATTGACGCCCGCGAGAATGCCGGTCTTCAGGGCGCCTTTCGCGAAATCTTCCCGATCGACGAGACCGAGAAGGGCCGCTCGACCGGCCTGGTGCTCGACTACCTCGAATACCGCCTGGGCGAGCCGGAGTACACCCCGGAGGAGTGCCGCGAGAAGGACCTGACCTACGACGCGCCGCTCTACGCCAAGCTGCAGCTCATTCACAAGGACAGCGGCCTGATCAAGGAAGACCAGGTGTTCCTGGGCGACCTGCCGCTGATGACCGGCGACGGCAGCTTCATCATCAACGGCGCCGACCGCGTGGTGATCAGCCAGATCCACCGTTCGCCCGGCGTGTACTTCACTTCCAGCTACAAGGGTGTGCGCAAGATGTACACCGGCGCCATCATCCCGATGCCCAAGCGCGGTCCCTGGATCGAGCTGGAGCTGAACGCGGGCGTGCTGGAAATGAAGGTCAACAAGCGCAAGTTCCCGGTCAGCATGCTGCTGCGCGTGCTCGGCTACGATGACGCGGCCATCCGCGCGCTGTACACCGAGTTCGACCCGAACGTGGAGCTGCCCGAGGACAAGACCGCCGGCATGAACGCCGACGAGGCGCTGCTGCGGCTCTTCACGGTGCTGCGCCCCGGTGATCCGCCGAAGCGCGACAAGGCGATCCAGTACCTGTTCGGGCTGCTGGCCGACCCCAAGCGGTACGACCTGGGCGAGCCGGGCCGCTTCAAGATGAACAGCAAGCTGGGCACCAGCCGCCAGGAGCGGACCCTGCTGACCTTCGAGGACGGCAAGTTCGCCGACGCGGGCCTGATCGACACCATCCGCTACCTGATGGCGCTGAACCACGGCCTGGAGACGTTGAACGTCCAGACGGTGGACGACGACGGCGTGATCACCGAGACCAACGTGCCGGTGGGCGAGGACGACATCGACCACCTGGGCAACCGCCGGGTGCGCACCGTGGGCGAGCTGCTCGCCGACCAGCTGCGCGTGGGCCTGGGCCGCATGGCCCGTGGCGTGCGCGAGCGCATGCTGCTGGGCAACCCCGACGCGGCCACCCCCACCAAGCTGGTCAACAACCGCCCGATCGTGGCGGCCATGCGCGAGTTTTTCGGGCGCAGCCAGCTCAGCCAGTTCAAGGACCAGACCAACCCGCTGTCCGACCTGCGGCACAAGCGCCGCATCTCGGCGCTGGGGCCGGGCGGTCTGACCCGCGAGCGCGCCGGCTTCGACGTGCGCGACGTGCACCGTACGCACTACGGCCGCATCTGCCCGATCGAGACGCCGGAAGGCGCCAACATCGGTCTGATCAGCAGTCTCTCCAGCTACGCCAAGGTCAACGACCTGGGTTTCATCATGGCGCCGTACCGCAAGGTCAGTGGCGGCCGGGTGAGCGATGACGTCATCTACATGACGGCCGACATCGAGGACCGCTACGCCATCGCGCAGGCGAACAGCCGCCTGAACGACGACGGCACCTTTGCCGAGGAGCGCGTGCTGGCCCGCCGCAAGGGCGACCCGACCTACCACGAGCCGGAAGACGTGCAGTACATGGACGTCTCGCCCAAGCAGATCGTCAGCATCAACACCAGCCTGATTCCCTTCCTGGAGCACGACGACGCCAACCGCGCGCTGATGGGATCCAACATGCAGTCGCAGGCTGTGCCGCTGGTCCGTGCCGAGAGCCCCGCCGTGGGCACCGGTGTGGAGGAGCGTGTGGTGACCGACTCGGGCACCAGCGTGGTGAGCGACGTGACCGGCACCGTGAGCTACGTGGACGCGCGCGCCATCCAGATCACCCTGTCCGAGGACAGCCAGCAGGCCGGCATGGTGAAGGGCAACGTCCGCACCTTCGATCTGGTGCGCTTCACCCGCAGCAACCAGGGCACCAACCTCGACCAGCACCCGATCGTCGCCATCGGCGACACGGTGACGCGCGGTCAGGTCATTGCCGACGGTCCGGCCTCGGACCTGGGGCGTCTGGCGCTCGGTCAGAACATCACCATCGCGATCATGCCGTTCGACGGCTTCAACTTCGAAGACGCCATCTGCATCAGCGAGGGGCTGGTCCGCAAGGACTTCTACACCAGCATCCACATCGAGAAGGATGAGGTGGAGGCCCGCGACACCAAGCTGGGGCCGGAGAAGATCACCCGCGACATCCCGGGGCTCTCGGAGGCCGCGCTGCGCGACCTGGACGAGGACGGCATCATCCGGGTGGGCGCCGAGGTCAAGCCCGGCGACATCCTGGTGGGCAAGACCAGCTTCAAGGGCGAATCGGAGCCGACCCCGGAAGAGCGGCTGCTGCGCAGCATCTTCGGTGAGAAGGCCCGTGAGGTGAAGGACACCTCGCTGCGCGTGCGCTCCGGTGAGGGCGGCATCGTGGTCAAGACGGTGCGCTTCCGCCGCGGCGACGAGGGCGTGGACCTGAAGCCCGGCGTGCGCGAGATGGTGCGCGTGTACGTGGCGCAGAAGCGCCGCCTGCAGGTGGGCGACAAGGTGGCAAACCGCCACGGCAACAAGGGCGTGGTCTCCAAGATCCTGCCGCCCGAGGACATGCCCTACCTGGAAGACGGCACCCCCGTGGACCTGGTGTTCAACCCGCTCGGCGTGCCGAGCCGCATGAACCTGGGCCAGATCCTGGAAACCCACCTCGGTGAAGTGGCACGCCTGACCGGCCAGAAGTTCGTGACTCCGGTGTTCGACTCGGTGACCGAGGTGACCATCAAGGAGATGCTGGAGGTGGCGGCGGCCGAGCGGCTGCAGCGGCGCAAGGACGAGGGCTTCGACCTCGACAAGCGCGAGCAGGAGGTGCTGGACCGCGCCGGCAAGCTGGGCGTGATCGGGGTGCCGGACGAGCGCTACGAGGACGCACAGATGCAGCTGGCCCGCACCGGCAAGAGCATCCTGTTCGACGGCCGCAGCGGTGAGCCGATCAGCGGCCCCGTGGTGGTGGGCACCATGTACGTCATGAAGCTCTACCACATGGTGGAGGACAAGCTCCACGCCCGCAGCACCGGCCCGTACAGCCTGATCACCCAGCAGCCGCTGGGCGGCAAGGCGCAGTTCGGTGGTCAGCGCTTCGGCGAGATGGAGGTGTGGGCGCTGGAGGCGTATGGCGCGGCACACACCCTGCAGGAGATGCTCACCATCAAGTCCGACGACATCGACGGCCGTGACGCCGCCTACCAGGGCATCGTCAAGGGCGACGAGGTGGCCAGCAGCACCATCCCCGAATCGTTCAAGGTGCTGGTGAAGGAGCTTCACTCGCTGGGCCTGGACGTGGAAGTGCTGGACAGTGGCGACCGCGCCGTGGACATCTTCGAAGGCATGATGCCCAAGCGCTGAGGATGGCCGGGAGACCGGGGTTTTCCCCGGTGTCCCACCAGCCGTCCGTGAATCTGAACCCTCTCCCCAAGGAGATATTGCTTTGAAAGACTTTTCCAAGGTCCGTATCGCCATCGCCAGCCCCACCAAGATCCGTGAGTGGAGCTACGGCGAGGTCGAGAAGCCGGAAACCATCAACTACCGCACCCTGAAGCCGGAGCGCGAGGGCCTCTTCGACGAGCGCATCTTCGGGCCGACCAAGGACTACGAGTGCGCCTGCGGCAAGTACAAGCGCCAGCGCTACGAGGGCAAGGTCTGTGAGCGCTGCGGCGTGGAAGTCACCAGCAGCAAGGTGCGCCGCTACCGCATGGGTCACATTGACCTGGCGACCCCGGCCGCCCACATCTGGTACGTCAAGGACACCCCCAGCAAGATCGGCACGCTGCTGGACCTGAGCGCGGCCCAGCTGGAGAAGGTGCTGTACTTCAGCAGCTTCCTGGTGACCAAACCGGAGAACGCCCAGAAGGACGGCCGCCCGCTCAAGCGCGGCGAGCTGCTCAGCGACGAGGAGTACCGCGAGCTGCGCTACGGCCGCCAGGAGACCTACGCGCTGCAGGGCGGCATCGACGCCGTCATCCGTGACGGCGAGTACGTCACGCGTGGCCAGTCGCTGGGCGGCAACACCGTCTCCAAGATGGACGGTCTGGCGCAGTACCGCTTCCCGCGCCGCGCCGAGCTGCGCTACCGCGAGCAGCGCAGCGCCGTGCTGCCGGTCAGCAGCGAGCTGCTGGTGGAGCAGGACAGCTTCCGCGCCGGTGAGATCCTGGCCGAGCTGGAGAGCGACCTGAACATCACTGCGCCCGACGCCGGCTACGTGTTCCTGCACGACCTGGGCGAAGACAGCGTGCTGATCGAGCTGCGTCCGGAAGAGGAGGCGCCGGCCACCGTCAGCGTCTACATCCCGCACGGCATGGAACTGATGGTCGCCCCCGGCGAGCGCGTGGAGGCCGGCACCCTGCTGGCCCAGGCCGCCAGCGGCGCCCGCCTGCGCACCAGCCGCGTGAGCAGCCTCAGCAGCGTCGTGTTCCCCAAGAAGCGCGGCGACGTGACGGCGAACGTGCACTGGGAGCGGGTGGTCAGCTACCCGATCAACCCCACCATGCACGTGCTGATCGGCGACGGCAGCGACGTCCGCAAGGGCCAGAAGGTCGTCGGCGCGATCGACAAGGAAGAGGAGATCATCGCGGAGGCCGACGGCACCGTCAGCCTGCACGCTCCCGCCAGCATCATCGTGTCCAAGGCCAAGGTCTACCCCTACCAGGACGAGCCGCTGGTCGTGAACGGCGACCGCGTCGAGCCGGGCGATGAGCTGGCCGACAGCGGCGCGCTGCGCAGCGAGATCAGCGGGCGCATCGAGCTGGACCTGGTGCGCAAGCAGGTGCGGGTCATCGAGAGCTACGACTTCGAGGCCAAGATGGGCGCCGAGGCCATCAAGGAACTGCTGGACGAGCTGGACCTCCCCACCCTGGAGGCCGAGCTGAACGAGCAGATGAAGGACTCCAGCCGGCACAAGCGTGCCAAGGCCCGCAAGCGCCTGGAAGTGACCCGCAGCTTCATCGCCAGCGGCAACCACCCCAGCTGGATGATCCTGAACACCGTGCCGGTCATGCCGCCGGACCTGCGTCCGATGGTGCAGGTGGAGGGTGGCCGCTTCGCCACCTCCGACCTCAACGACCTGTACCGCCGCCTGATCAACCGCAACAACCGCCTCAAGAAGCTGATGAGCCAGGGCGCCCCGGACATGATCATCCGCAACGAGAAGCGGATGCTGCAGGAAGCGGTGGACGCGCTGATCGACAACGGTCGCCGCGGCAGCCCCGTCACCAACCCCGGCTCGGACCGCAGCCTGCGCTCGCTGACCGACCTGCTGGGCGGCAAGCAGGGCCGCTTCCGCCAGAACCTGCTGGGTAAGCGCGTGGACTACTCGGGCCGCTCGGTGATCGTGGTGGGTCCGCAGCTGAAGCTGCACCAGTGCGGTGTGCCCAAGCGCATGGCGCTCGAACTCTTCAAGCCGTTCCTGTTCAAGGTGCTGGAAGAGAAGGGCGAGGTCACCAACATCAAGCAGGCCCGCAAGATGCTCGAGCGCTACCGCGACACCCGCGACAGCGTCTGGGACGCCCTGGAAGAGGTGATCGAGGACAAGGTCGTGCTGCTCAACCGCGCGCCCACCCTGCACCGTCTGGGCATCCAGGCCTTCGAGCCGGTGCTGGTGGAAGGCCAGAGCATCCAGCTGCACCCGCTGGTCTGTGAGGCGTTCAACGCCGACTTCGACGGCGACCAGATGGCGATCCACGTGCCGCTGAGCGCCCAGGCGCAGGCCGAGGCCCGGATCCAGATGCTCAGCTCGCACAACCTGCTGAGCCCGGCGAACGGCGAGCCGAACGTCAAGCCGAGCCGCGACATCATTCTGGGCATCTTCACCCTGACCCAGCTGCGCCGCGACAACCTGGGCGCCGGCACCGAGTTCAGTACCCCTCAGGAGGTGCTGGAGGCGCTGGACGCCGGCCGACTGGCGCTGAACAGCCCGGTGATGCTGAACGGCACCGAGACCAGCCCCGGTCGCCTGCGGTACGTGTTCAGCAGCCCGGACGAGGCGATCCTGGCGGTGGAGCGCAGCACCATCGACTACCAGGACCACGTGCGGATCCGCCTGAACGGCGTGGTGCACGAGACCAGCGCGGGCCGCGTGCTGTTCCGTCGCCTGGTGCAGGAGGCCCTGAACGAGGGCCAGCAGCACCTGGTGGACAGCCTGGTCAACCTGGAGACGGCCTACGAGAAGGACAGCCTCAAGGACCTGATCATGGCCTGCTTCAAGCGGCTGGGCATCGAGGCGACCGCCAAGCTGCTCGACGCGCTGAAGGACAGCGGCTTCAAGCTGTCGACCACCTCGGGCATCACCATCGGCATTGACGACATCGTGATTCCGCCGGCCAAGGCGGGCATCCTGGCGGAGGCCGACGGCAAGCTGGCCGAGATCGAGCAGAGCTTCGAGTTCGGGTTCATGACCGAAGAAGAGCGCTACAAGCAGGTGGTGCAGCTGTGGAACGACACCACCGACAGCGTGAAGAACGAGGTCTTCAAGAACTTCGAGAAGAACTACCCGTTCAACCCGCTGTGGATCATGAGCCAGTCGGGCGCCCGTGGTAACCCGCAGCAGATCCGTCAGCTGGCCGGCATGCGCGGTCTGATGGCCCGCCCGGACGGCAGCACCATCGAGGTGCCGATCAAGGCCAGCTTCCGCGAGGGCCTGACCGTGGCCGAGTACTTCATCAGCACGCACGGCGCGCGTAAGGGTGGCGCCGACACGGCGCTCCGGACCGCCGACTCCGGCTACCTGACCCGTAAGCTGGTGGACGTGGCCCACGAGGTCGTGGTGCGCGACGTGGACTGCGGAACCACCGACTACACCGTGGTGCCGCTCGGCAGCACCGATGAGCGCTCCGGCGAGTGGCGCAGCCGCAAGGCCAGCGAGATCGAGACCAGCCTGTACGGCCGGACCCTGACCGCGGACCTGGAGCTGGAGGAGCGCACCGTTCCGGCGGGCGAGATGCTCAGCCTGGAGGACATCAAGGCGCTCAGCAAGCAGGCCAAGGCCGTGCGCGAGGTGTTCGTGCGGACCCCGCTGAACTGCCGCGTGAAGGCCGGTGTGTGCCAGAAGTGCTACGGCTACGACCTGTCGCAGGCCAAGCCGGTCAGCATGGGCGAGGCCGTGGGCGTGGTGGCCGCCGAGAGCATCGGCGAGCCCGGCACCCAGCTGACCATGCGCACCTTCCACACCGGCGGTGTGGCGGGCGGCGGCGACATCACCATGGGTCTGCCGCGCGTGATCGAGCTGTTCGAGGCGCGCAAGCCCAAGACCCAGGCGGAAGTCGCGGACCGCGACGGCATCGTGCGGATCGAGGAGGAGGAGGAGCGCTACCTCGTCAAGATCGAGGCCGACGATGAGGCCTACAGCAGCAAGACCGCCAAGAAGATCAGCAAGAACCTGCGCATGATCGTGCGCGACGGCGACCGGGTCGAAGCCGGCCAGGCACTGACGCGCGGCGCGATCAACCCGCACGACCTGCTGCAGTACAAGGACACCGACGCCGCCCAGCGCTACCTGGTGGAAGAGGTGCAGCGTGTGTACCGCAGCCAGGGCGTGAAGGTGCACGACAAGCACATCGAGGTGATCGTGCGCCAGATGCTGCGCTGGGTCGAGATCACCGACGGTGGCGACACCGAGTTCCTGGAAGGCCAGACGGTCGAGCGCTGGGAAGTGGATCAGGCCAACGAGGCCCTGACCGACGCCCAGACGGCCGTGAGCTGGAAGCCGGTGCTGCTCGGCATCACCAAGAGCAGCCTGACCACCAAGAGCTGGCTCAGCGCGGCGAGCTTCCAGCACACCACCCACGTGCTGACGGAAGCCAGCATGAAGGGTCAGGTGGACGAGCTGATCGGCCTGAAGGAGAACGTGATTCTCGGCAAGCTGATCCCGGCCGGCACCGGCCTGGGCATGGTGCGCGCCATGCAGGTGGCGGACGACCGCACCCTGGAGAAGTACGGCGAGAGCAGCGACGGCAGCCCGCTGCCGCGCAGCGAGGCTCCGGCCCCAGTCGTCCGCTCCAGCCGGGCGCGACCGACTGAGCTGAAGCCCTCACTGACCCCCATCCGGAAACGGGTGGGGGTTTTTTCGTGCCGGGGACCGCCTGCCCGGCTGCAAATCCGTTAGCCTACTCGGCATGACCACTGCAGCATTCCTGGGACTGGGAGCCATGGGCTACCCGATGGCCTCACACCTCACCCGGCTGGGCGAGACGCTGGTGTGGAACCGCACGCCCGGCCGGGCCGAGCAGCACGCCGCCGAGTTCGGCAGCCGCGCCGTGACGCTGGAGGAGACGGCACAGGCCGACGTGATCTTCACCTGCCTGCCCACCAGTGACGACGTGGAGGGCCTGCTGGACCGGCTGCTGCCGCTGCTCAAGCCCGGCACCATCTGGGTGGACTGCACCAGCGGTCGGCCAGCGGCGGGGCGCGAGCAGGCCCAGCGGCTGCAGCAGGCTGGGGCCGCTTTCCTGGACGCGCCGGTCTCGGGAGGCCCCACCGGAGCGAAGGCGGGCACGCTGGCGGTGATGGTGGGCGGGGAGACGGAAGTGCTGGAGCGGGCCCGTCCGCTGATCGAGAGCTTCGGCGGCACGGTGCTGCGGGTGGGGCCGGTGGGCACCGGCTTTGCGGTCAAGGCGGTCAACAACGTGCTGATGGCGGTGCATCTGTGGGCCACCGCCGAGGGCTTCGCCTCGCTGCAGCAGCAGGGCGTGGACCTGGACGCCGCGCTGAGCGTGATCAACGCCTCCAGTGGCCGCAGCTTCTCCTCGGAGAACAAGTTCCCCAAGATCCTCAAGCGCGAGTTCGCGCCGTTCTTCAAGCTGAGCCTGCTGGCCAAGGACGCCGGGATTGCGCTGGAAAACGTGCAGGAAGTACGGGGCAGCGCGCCGCTGCTGGCCCAGACCGCCATGCTGCTGCGGGCAGCCCAAGCAAGTCAGAGTGAGGATGCCGACCACGCCGAGCTGGTGAAGTTTGTGGAGGCGATGTTCGGCCACGGGACCCTGATCGCCGGTGAGGCCTCTTCGTCCTGAGGGGCGCACGGAAGAGCCCGTCGTGCTGCGGCCCGCCGTGCCCGAGCGTGAGGCTGCCGCTCGGCCAGCCCGTTCCTTAACTTGGCCATCTGGCGGATGACGCACCGTTTCTGAACCGTTACAGTAGCGGGGTATGTCTGCTTCTGTCTCTGCTCCTGACCACGCCACCACACCCGGCCGCCAGATCGCCCGGATTGCGGTGCCGGTCAGTCTGGAATTCGTGTTCATGCTGCTGCTCAACTTCGTCAATCAGGTGGTGGTGGGCGCGCTGGGTGCCACGGCCATCGCCGCGGTCGGGTTTGCCAACAGCCTGACCTTTATTCTGCTGGTCACCATCGGGGCGCTCGGGTCCTCGGTCAGCATCCTGGTGGCGCGCGCCTTCGGGGCCGGGCGACGGGGTGAGCTGAGCGGCACTGTCAGCGCGGCGCTGCTGCTGGCCGGCACCCTGACCGCGCTGGCGGCCATTCCGCTGGCGCTGTGGGCCGCGCCGCTGCTGCGGCTGACCGGCGCGTCGGCCACCGTGGCGTCGGCTGGCACCGACTACCTGCGGGTCAGCGCCATCGCGCTGGTGCCGGGCGTGTTGGGCGCGGTGCTGAGCGGCGTGCTGCGCTCGCTGGGCCACGCGCGCACCCCCATGATGGCCACGCTGGTGACGGTGCTGCTCAACACGCTGCTCGGCTACCTGCTGGTGTTCGGCGTGGGGCCGCTGCCCCGGCTGGGGGTGGCGGGCGCCGCCTGGGCCACCGTGATCACCGGCGTGCTGAAGACCTGCATCCTGCTGTATCAGGTGTACGGGCCGCGCCAGCTGGCCACCTGGGCTGCGCCGCGTGGCGTGGCCGGCTGGCGGGTGGTGCTGGGGCCGCTCTTCACGCTGGCGCTGCCGCTGGGCATCACCGAACTGGCCTGGAGCGTGGGGACCTTCCTGTACAACGTGGTGTTCGGCCGGCTCGGCGATGAGGCGCTGGCCGCCGCGCAGATCGTGAACTCGCTGGAGGCGGTATTCATTCTGGGCAGCATCGGGCTGATGAGCGCCACCACCGCCCTGGTGGGCCGCTCGCTCGGCAGCGGGGACGCGGCCGGGGCGCTCGGCTGGGTGCGGCGGGTGCTGTCGGTGGGCGTGGGCACCGGCCTGGGCTTCGGGGTGCTGTTCGCGCTGAGTGCGCTGCTGCTGCGGCCGCTGTTCCCGCAGGTCAGCGAGGAGGTGCGCGGCATGGCCATGTGGGGCGTGCTGATCTACGCCGCCTTCCAGGTCGTGAAGGTCCGCAACATGATTCTGGGCGCGGGCGTGCTGCCGAGCGGCAGTGACGTGCAGGGCGTCATCCTGGGCGACGTGGTGAGCGCCTTTCTGGTGGGCCTGCCGCTGGCGATCGTGCTGGGCTTCTTCACCCCGCTGGGCGTGATGGGCCTGTTCCTGGCGCGCGGCATCGAGGAGTCGGTCAAGCTGGCGATCTTCACCTGGCGGGGCCGTCGGCTCCGCTGGGAGCACCTGGCCGAGCAGCAGGTGGCCGCTGCCGCGTGAGGCTGCAGGCCTGCCTGAATGGCGCCCGCAGGCCGGGTGAACATCCGGCACTGCCGCAGGACCCGGCCGCGCTGGCCCGGGACGCGCGGCGGGTTTGTGCCGCCGGGGCAGAGGCCCTGCACCTGCATCTGTGGCACCACGGCACCGAAACGCTGAGTGCGGCCGTGCTGCAGCGCACACTGCGGCAGGTGCGGGACGCGGTGCCCGGAGTGCCGGTCGGCGTCAGTACCGGCCTCTGGATCGCCCGGTCTCCGGCAGAGCGGCTGCAGCTGATCCAGGACTGGGAGGCCCTGCCCCGCGAGGACCGTCCGGACTGCGCCTCAGTCAATCTGGGCGAGGCGGGCGCCGCCGAAGTCTGCCGGGTGCTGCAGCGGCTGGGCATCTGCATCGAGGCGGGGATGGGGAGCGTGGCCGATGTGGAGGCGCTGGCCAGCTCCGGCCTGCTGCACAGCTGTCTGCGGCACCTGATCGAGCTGCCCGGCCACCTCGACGGGCCGGCGGCTCTGCTGGAGTGCCGCCGGATGCACGCGCGGCTGGACGCGTTGGGCGCCCAGGTTCCGCGTCTGACGCACGGCACAGACCAGAATGCCTGGGTCCTGGTCGCGGAGGCGGCCAGGCGGAGCGACGCGACCCGCATCGGCCTCGAGGACGTCCTGACGCTGCCGGATGGCCGTCCGGCTCCGGACAATGCAGCGCTGGTCCAGGCGGCCCGCTACACTCTGGAGCGATGACGCCTGCCCCCTTTGCCGAACGCCTGACCGAGCGTACCCTGCAGCTGCAGACCCGGCTGTGCCTGGGTCTGGACCCCCGCCCGGAGCTGTACCCGCAGCGCGAGGCCCTGCGCGAGCACACCCTGGCGTTGCTGGAGGCCTGCGTGCCGCTGGTGGCCTGCGTCAAGCCGCAGCTGGCCTTCTACGAGGCGCTGGGCCTGTGGGGCATGCAGCTGCTGGAGGAGCTGTGTGACGCGGCCCGCGCGCTGGAGCTGCCGATCATCCTGGACGCCAAGCGGGGCGACATCGGCAGTACGGCGCAGGCGTATGCCCAGGCCTGGCTGTCCGGTGCCCACGCCGGCGCCGCGCTGACGGTCAATCCATTCCTGGGCTTCGAGACGCTGGACCCGTTTGTGGAAACGGCGCAGGCGAACGGGGGCGCCGTCTTTGTGCTGGTGCAAACCAGCAACCCCGGGCAGGCGGACCTGCAGGGCGGCGGCATCAGCGAGCGGGTGGCCGAGGAGGTGGCGCGGCGCGGCGCGGTCAGCACCGGTCTGTCGGCGGTGGGCGCAGTGGTGGGGGCCACCCACCCGGACGCGCTGGCCGGCTGGCGCGCCCGCATGCCCCGGGCACCGTTGCTGCTGCCGGGCCTGGGCGCACAGGGGGCCCGGCCGGATGCTCTGGCCGGAGCTTTTCTGCCGGACGGCACCGGCGCGGTGGTGAGCGCCAGCCGGGGCGTTCAATATGCCCAGGGCGTCAGCGTGGAGGCCGGGGTGCAGGCGGCCCGGACCTTCCGCGACCAGCTGAACGCCGCCCTCACGGCCCGCTGACCTTCAGGCGCCGGCCGCGCCGCCCACCAGGCTGCCGCTCACGCTGAGCAGCAGCAGGCTGGCCACTCCCAGCACCAGCAGCGTGCCGAGCGGGTACATCACCCCGCGCATGGCGCTGGTGCCGGGCTCCGGCTGCAGCGCGCGGAAGCCGATGTACGCCAGCCAGAACTGCACCACGTACACCGCGTAGCCCACCTGACCGTTCAGCCGGAGCAGCGGGCTGCTGAGCTGTGCCTGGGCGATCCGGGTGGCCATCGCCTGCACCGCCTCCAGCGGGGAGAGGGTGCTCAGGTCCGGGGCGTCGCCCAGGGCTGGCGCGGGCGTCACCAGCGCCAGCACGATCAGCACCAGCGACCACACCAGTGGTACCAGGAAGGTGGCGCCGTACACCTCGGCCGGCCGGCCCGCGCGTCCGGTGCCGAGCTGCCCCAGCCCCCACAGCAGCAGCCAGCTGATCAGGGCCTGGACCACGCTGCTGGCGATCATGGCGGCGTACAGCAGCCCGGCGGGCACCAGCGTCTGCAGCGCTTGATGCAGCAGCAGGGCGGTGGCGAGGCCGCCCAGCACCCCGGACAGCACCACCAGCCCCAGGTACCGGGCCGGCCGGGCAGGCAGGGCCCGCAGCCCTTCAAAGAACACGTGTGGACGGCGGATCAGGTCGGCGAGCGTCATGCGGTCAGGTTAGCGTCTCAGGCCGGGCTGCCCAGTCCACCCAGCGGCACCAGCCCGCTGGCCGCCACAACGATCACGGCGATCAGCAGCACCAGGACGATCAGGCTCCCGCTCAGCAGAGGCCCACCGGCCCCGGTGCCCAGCTCGCGGCGCGGCTGCAGCCAGACGGTGGCCACGAACAGCGCGGCCAGCCCCACCAGCAGCCCGGCCAGCCCCACCTGCACCGGCAGCTGCGGCATCTGGTCAGTGTCCAGCAGTTTGGAGAGCTCTCCGTTGCCGCTCAGGAAGGCGCCCAGGCCCAGCGCCAGCGAGTTGTTGAGCGCGTGGATGATCACGCCGGTCCACAGACTGCCGGTATGTTGGTCGGCGCGGGCGAGCACCCAGGCGATCGGCAGAATCGCCACGATCTGGGCCGGCACGCCGTGCGCCAGCCCGAAGATCGCGCTGGCCGCCAGTGCGGCGTACAGCGGCCCCCGGGCCCACTCGTACCCGCGCATCAGCAGGCCCCTGAAGGCGATCTCCTCCGCGAAGGGTATCAGCACGCCGCCGGCCAGCAGCAGCAGCCACAGGTCCGAGCCCGCGCTCTGGAACTGCTGGATGTTCTGCGCCCCCTGCGGCCAGATGCTGATCACGAAGATCAACACGCCTCTGGAGGCAATCAGGGCCAGCAGCAGCGCCAGCAGCGCGGTGCCCCAGGCCGGCGGCGTGCGCCAGCGGCTGTCCTGCACCAGGGCGCTCAGGCCGGGGCGCAGCAGCACCAGCGCCAGCAGCACAGTGATCACGAAGGTCAGCACCAGCGACAGGCCCAGCGGCAGACCGAGCCGGACCAGCACGGCGCTCACCACGTTCTGGCTCAGCAGCAGCAGCAGCGCGGCCCGGTTGCCGTCCAGGGCGCGGACCCGGCGGGCGAGCGGAGGGTGGAGGACGTCCGCATCCAGCTGCGGAACGGGGGAGGAATCGGACATGCGTCCAGGGTAAACGCTGGCGCGCCGCCCGGGGGAGCGGCGCGCCGTGCAGGGAGGGGCTCCTAGCGGGCCAGCTGCTCGTATTCGCGGATGTTTTCGCGGATCACGTCCAGGCTGCTGCGCCAGAACTGCACTTCACGGGTATCGATGCCGAAGCCGGCCGCCAGCGTGGCCGCGTCGGCCAGCCCGGTGCTGGCCAGCAGCTGGTCGTACTGGGCGCGGAAGCCCTGCGGGTCCTGGCGGTAACGGGCGTACAGGCCCAGCCCGAACAGCAGCCCGAAGGTGTAGGGGTAGTTGTAGAAGTTGCTGCCGTAGTAATGGGACTTGACGGCCCACATGTACGGATGCAGGGTGCTGAGCGCCTCGCCGTAGGTGTCGCGCTGGGCCTGCTCCATCAGCCGGTTGAACTCAGTGGGTGAGAGGTCGCGCTTCTCGCGGGCCTCAAACACCGCCGTCTCGAACAGGAAGCGCGAGTGGATGTCCACCACCACCTGCGCCTGCCCCATCAGGGCCGTCTCCAGCACGTACAGCCGCTCGTCGCCGCTGGTCCCGTCCAGCGCCGCGTGCTGCACCACCGTCTCGCAGAAGATGCTGGCGGTTTCGGCCAGGGTCATCGGGGTGGCCTTCTGCAGCGGGGTGCGTCCCTGCAGACACAGGTTGTGGTAGCCGTGGCCCAGCTCGTGCGCCAGGGTGCTGACGCTGTCGAGGTTGGGGGCATGGTTGAGCAGGATGCGGCTCTCGCCGTCGCGCCACGGCATACAGAAGGCGCCCCCGCGCTTGCCGTCGCGCGGCGGCACGTCCAGCCAGCCTTCGCTCATGGCCCGGTCGGCGAAGTCCGCCAGCCGGTCCGAGTAGCTGCGGAAGCTGTTCACCACGAACTGCCGCGCCTCCGGATAGGCCCAGCTGGCCCGGCTCTCGCCCACCGGCGCGAACAGGTCGTGCCACGGCAGGCGGCCGTCGGCGTGGCCCAGCCGCCGCGCCTTGGCCGAGAAGTAGCGGCGGAAGTCCGGAAAGCTCTCCACCACCGCCGTCTGCATCGCCTCCAGCGTAGCCGCGTCAATGCTGTTGCCGCTGAGCGTGGCCTCCACCGCCGAGCGGTAGCCGCGCTTCCGGTTCAGCACGTTGCTCTCGCCCTTGATGCCGTTCAGGGCGGCAGCCAGCGGAATCTCGGCCGTCTGCCACACCTGCAGCTCGGTGATATAAGCCTCCTGCCGCAACGCCGCGTCCGGGTCGCTGGCGAGGTTGCGCAGCATGGTCATCGGGAGCCGTTCGCCGCGCACCTCGCCGCTCAGCAGGCTGCTGACGTTGCCGTGCAGCTTGGCCCACGCGCTGGCGGCGCTGGGGCGCAGCTCGGCGGCCAGCGCCTCCTCTGCGGGGCTCATCTGGTGCTCGGCCGCGTGGCGGGCACGTTCCAGGGCGTAGCGGTGGTCGCGGGCCAGGGCCGAGCCGTTCAGCAGGGCCGGCTGGTCCAGGCCGCCCAGCCACGCGTTGTAGCGGGTCATCAGGTCGCTGAGCGGCTGCGTCAGGGTGGTCAGTTCGCTGCTGCGCGCCTGGGCCAGGTCGTCGCGGCTGTCGGTGGTCAGGAACGCCTGAGCGTAGGCACGCACCGGGGTCAGGCGGGCCAGCAGGTCGTTCAGCGCGGTGGTGGCCTGCTCAAAGGCGGCCACCGGGTCGGCGGCCCGGGCGTCCTTGCGGATCTCCAGCCGGTCAAACAGGGCGCCCAGCGCCTGCACCCGCTCCGCCACATCGGAGAGCGCGGCCTGATACGCGGGCGAATCCAGGGCAGGGTACAGATCATCGGTGCGCCAGTGAGGCGCGGCCTCGGCTACAGGTTGTGAGGTCATGCGCGGCAGTCTAGCGCCGCCGCATGAACCGGGCTGAGAGCCGGGCGGCCTAGCCCTCTTCCTGGGCCTCGTCTTCCCGCATGGTGCCGCTGTCGGCCAGCGCGATCAGCCACGCCATCAACTGGACCAGCGCCAGGAACATGCCTGGCAGCCCAGCGATCATCATCACCCAGCCGCTGGTCACCTGGTTCTGCAGCGGGGTGGTGTTCCACAGGCACAGGGCACCCACGTAGGGCGTGTACAGCACCCGCGGGCTATACAGCCACACGGCGGCCACGCCCATCATCGGCAGGCTGCTGAGCAGGCCGAACCAGCCGCGGTTGCCGAAGCCCCCAGCCTGCACGCCCGGCAGCGGCCGCAGCACCACCGACCAGCTGAGCAGCCCGCCCAGCAGGTACAGCAGCGGCAGTAGGCCCGAGGCGGTGTTGCTGACCAGCGAGGCGTTGAAGCCCGCGGGAATGTTCCAGAAGACGATGATGGTGGCCCACAGCGCCAGCGCCACCCAGGGGTCCAACAGCCACGACAGCAGGCGGCCACCCGGGCGACGGGGGTCCGGCTGCAGATAGCCGGCCGGCAGGCCCAGCACCGCCAGCGGCGGAATCAGTTCGGCCAGCACCATCAGGCGCACCATGTACAGCGCCATGCTGTTGAGCGTCAGGCTGGTGAGCTGCGTCTGGGTGATGGCGAGCGTCAGCAGCACGGCCAGCCCGAACAGGGCGGCGCGCCACAGCGGCCAGCGGTCCCGCGGCGCGCGCAGAAAGCCCCACACGTACCAGCCGGCGGCCGCCACGGTCAGCAGCAGCATCGGCAGGTCCAGGCGCGGCGAGAGCAGCTGGGCCAGGGTGGGGGAGAGGGTGCCTGGGGTCACTGCATCACCTGCTGGATGTCCTGCACCACCCGGTTGATGTCGCTCAGCTGGGTGTAGTCCCAGATCAGCCGCCGCTGGCCCTGGGCGTCAATCAGGTAGGTGGCGCTGGTGTGGTTGATCTGGTACTCGCCCGGCTGCCCCGGCAGAGGGGCCTTCACGTACGACACGCCGTAGCTGCGGGCCAGCTGGGCGAGCGCCGGCTCCGGCACCCGCACCCCCGTAGCCGTACCGAAGTAGCGCACGTAGGGCCCGATCTTGTCGGGGGTGTCGCGGGCCGGGTCGAGCGACACGAACACCACCTGGAACTGCCGCTGCTGCTCGGGCGTCAGCTGCTCGCGGGCCTTTTCCAGGTAGCCGAGCGTCAGCGGGCACACGTCCGGGCAGTGGGTGAAGCCGAAGAACAGGGCGGTGGTGTGGCCAGTGGGCGTGAAGGCGTAGGCCCGGCCCTGGCCGTCGGTGCCCTGGAAGCGGGCGGCCGGCTGCGGCGGGGTATAGACGGTGCCGTAATACGGATACGGGCTCTGCAGGCGGGCGTACAGCCACACGCCGCCCAGCAGCAGGGCCACCGCAAGCACGGCCAGCAGCGCCGAGACGTACCAGGGCCGGGCAGCCGGAAGGGTGCGGGCGGTCATGGGGCCGCCCGCCGGACCAGCAGCGAGACGGTGCGGGCGCTGCCGTCCGAGAACCGCAGGGTTAGCTGTACCTTCGTCCCTGGGCTGAGCGGCCTGCGCAGCCCCGAGAGCATGATGTGGGCCTGGCCGGGAGCAAAGGTGCCGCGCCCGCCGGCTGGAATGCTCAGCCGGTTCAGCGGCTGCATGCTGACGCGCTTCTGGGCATCGGTGTGGCTGGTCATCAACATGGTGTGGGCGGCCACCGGAGTGGAGGCGCCCACCAGCACGGCCGCGCTGGGGCCGGGGTTCTGAAGGGTGAGGTAGGCGGCGCTCTCCGACACGCCGGGCGGGGTGGCCGCCACCCAGCCGCCCTGAAGGGTCAGCCGCTTCACGGCCGCGCCCGGAGCGCTGGAGGTGGCTTTCGGCATGGCCATGCCGGCCATGCCGGCCATGTCGCCGGCGTGCTGGGCACGCGTGGCCGGAGCCGCCAGCGTGATCAGCAGGACCAGAAAAAGAAGCCTGTACATCCCCTGTACTGTAGAGCGAACCGGGTGACGGATTGTCCCCCGCCACGCTGTTGCGCGGGCCGCCCATTGACGGCCCGTCTGTCACGGGCTGTACTGGGCAGCATGGCCTTCATCACGTGGCTCCACGATCTCCAGTTTCCCAGCGCCGCCGCCCGCCTGTTTCCCACACCGCTCGCGCTGGCCACCCTGGTGCTGTTCGTGTGGAGCCTCGGTCCGGCGATCCGGGGCCGCATCCAGCCGCCGATGGTGTGGTGGCTGCGCCTCACCTGGGTGCTGACGCTGATTCCGGCCGCCACCGGCGTGATCCTGGCGGTGGGCGGCGACAAGGTGGCGAGCGCGGTGGCCGCCACCGGACGCAGCACCACCCGCTACGGCTTTCCGCCGGACCCCAGCCGCAACTGGGAACACTGGATGTACGCCGCCCTGATCCTGGCGAGCCTGTATGCCATTGAGCTGCTGGTGCAGGGCCGCATCATCCGCCACCAGACCGGCCTGCGGCTGCTGCCGGTGGCCACCCTGTTTCTGTACGGGGTGGCCTACATGGTGGGCCGTGTGGCGGTGTTTCCCGGCAGCACGCCCGGCACCTGAGGCCGGGCTAGTTCAGTTCGTCGTCCGGCAGCGGGCTGCTGACGCTGGCCAGCACCTGCAGCAGCGCCGGGCTGTCGTCCGGCGTGGTGCCCTCGCGCTCGGCCAGATAGGTGGCCACCCACGCCGCGAAGTACCACAGCGCCAGCGTGCCGGCGTACCCTTCCTCGCCGCCCGGATACGGCACCGTCACCACCTCGTCAATGCGGGTTTCCAGCACCTCGCGCACCAGCCGCAGTTCGGCGTCCTCCTCGCCCAGCAGCAGCGCCAGCCGACCGTCGCCGCGCTCGTGGTGCGCCTCGAAGGCGCCGGTCAGCACGTACAGCGGCTCACGTTCCACCGGCACGCTCAGCACCTTGCCGATGCGCGCGAGCAGCAGCTGCCACGCGAATACCAGCGCGCCCTCGCCGGCCGGGGCCAGCAGCAGCGGCGCGCGTCCCCACAGCGTCCAGGCCAGGTCGCGGGCCGGGTTGCCCTCCTCGATTTCCGGGGCGCAGCGGTCCCGCAGGTCCGAGAGCAGCGCCTCGGCCTGCTGGGCCTCCTCGGCGTGACCGGTGGCGTAGGCCAGGTACTGCGCGAGATGGTAGGTGCTGCTCACGCCGCCCGGCGCCAGAAAGTGCAGCTGATCCAGCGCAAACCGGCGGCCCTCACCCACGCCCACCCGCCGCACCGTGACCTCCGAGACCTCCGCCAGCGCGGCGAAGTCGTCGGCCGCCGCCTGCGTTTCGGCGCTGTTCAGCACGAACTGGGTGCCGCTGGCGCTTAGGCGCACCTGACTGAACGGCTCGCACAGCTGCGCGGCCAGCGCTGCCTCGCCCAGCCCCAGCAGCCCGAACGGCCCCTGTTCCGGGGTGGTCGGCCCCTGGTAGCTGCCCGGCAGGTTCAACAGTGTCTGAAAGATGCTCATGGCTCTAAGGTGGCATGAGAGACCGGTCCCGAGTGTGAGCGCAGGGGCGTCCCACGCGTCTAAAGAGCCCTTCATGTGAGCGGTTTTCAGCGTGCTAGACTCCGCTCTGTGCCAGTTTTTCTCCCGCTCGGAGCCGCGCCGTGCCCAAAAAAAACACCCGCCGTTCCAGAGGAAGGGTGGGTGGAGTGGTGCGCCCGACGGGACTTGAACCTGTGACCTTTGGCTTCGGAGGCCAACGCTCTATCCAGCTGAGCTACGAGCGCAAAGCTCAGCTAAACTAGCACGCACCGAGGAGGAATTCAAGTGAAGAAGCAAGTCATCGTACGCGTCCTGCTGGGCGTTCTGGCACTGCTGCTGGTGGCCGGGCTCGTGGTGCAGTTCACGCCGGCCATCGGATCGCTCAGCGGCAGCAGCGGCACGCCGGCCCTGAAGGTCGCCGGGCAGACCATCACCGCGCAGCAGCTGGACAACGCGCGGCAGGCCAACCAGCTGCTGTCGTCGGTGCGCACCGGGTTGCTCGGCGACGACTTCGAGACGGTGGTCGCCGATCAGCTGGTCACCCAGACGCTGCTGCAGCAGGCGGCGGCCGACCAGAAGGTCAGCCGCGCCGACGTGAACGCCGAGGTCACCAAGACCCGCGAGTCGAATAACCTGACCGACAACAAGGCCTGGACCGACGCGCTGCGCAACGCCGGGTTCTCCGACTCGTCGTACCGCGAGCAGGTGCGCAACTCGCTGGCGGTGCAGCGCAAGGCCAAGGCGATTCAGGACGCCGCGCCCAAGCCTACCGAGGCGCAGATCCGGATGTACTACGACCTGAACCCGCAGACCTTCCAGTCAGACGCCCGCATCGTGGGGCGCGAGATTGTGGTGGACACCAAGGCCAAGGCCGATCAGCTGCTGGCCCAGCTCAAGAAGGGCGCGGACTTCGCGGCCCTGGCGAGCGCCAACAGCCTGGAGAACAAGGACCGCGGCGGCGCGCTGGCGGCCCTGGAGAACGGCAAGCCCAAGCCGGTGGCCCAGGTGGCGCTGCCGCAGGAGGTGGGTGTGGCCGCCTTCGCCCTGACCAGCGGCGGCCTGACCGACGTGATCAAGAGTGGCGAGCGCTATTACATCGTGAAGGTGGAGCAGTTCCTGGCGCCCAGCACCAAGCCGTACAGCGAGGCCAAGGCCAGCGCCACCGACGCGGTTGCCAACCAGCTGAAGAATCAGGCGGTGGAGGCGTGGATCGACAGCCTGCGCCAGAACGTCAAGGTCGAGGTGGTGGACCCCGCGTGGCCGTACAACGACCCGGCGGTGGCCACCGTGAACGGCCAGAAAATTCCCTACACCGAGGTGCTGGCGGCGATGCTGAACAACCAGCAGTTCGCGGCGCTGCTGCAGCAGGCCTCGCCGGATCAGGCGGCCCCGCTGGTCAACAGCTTCCTGAAGCCGAGCATCGTGCAGTCGCTGATCCAGCAGTACGCGGCCCCGATCATCGTCAAGGCGCAGAAGCTCCCGCTGGTGGGCAGCCGCGGTGAGCTGCTGAGCGGCCTGACCGCCTACGGTGCCCGCGACGTCAAGGTATCGGACGCCGACGTGCAGGCCTACTACAAGGCCCACCAGAAGGAGTTCCAGACCCAGGCGAGCGCCACCGTCTCGACCGCCAGCTTCAAGGACAAGCAGCAGGCGCTGGCGTTCCGGCAGGCGTTCAAGAGCGGCGACTTCACCAAGGCCGCCAGCAAGGCCGGCGGCACGGTGGCCGAGCGCGGCGCCGTCACCCAGGGCGACAGCAAGCTGACCGGCGCGCTGGAAACCGCCGTGTTCGCCACCGACCGGCTGCAGCCGGCAGGTGAGGGCAGCCTCAGCGACGTGGCGCAGGAGAACGGACGCTACGTGGTGGCGTACCTGACCGATCTGGTGCGCGCCAGCGTCAAGCCGCTGGCCGAGGTGCAGAGCACCATCCAGAGTCAGCTGCTGGCCCAAAAGCAGCAGACGGCCGGGCAGGCCTACCTGACCGCCCAGCTCAAGACCATCAAGACCCAGGACCTGCTGAGCAGCGTGCTGGCGGCGCAGGCCAAGCGGGTCGCGGCGCAGACGCCCAGCTCGCCCAGCAGCCCCTCGGCGCCCAGCACGCCCGCGAAGTAAGCCTCCACAGAAGGCGCCCCCCTGCAGCTGCAGGGGGGCGCCTTATCTTTTGCCTTCAGGCTCAGCTGGGAGCGGCTTCCACCAGCCCCGCCTGCATGAAGGACAGCAGGATGCCCAGCAGGGTGCGCGGCGGCAGGTCGGTCGTCTCCAGCATCTGCCGCACCGTCAGGCGGCCTACCCCGGCCAGGGCGCGGTACTGGGCGCGGGTGACCGGCTGCTGCTCCGACCAGCGGGCAGTGAAGCGCAGCCCCTGGTCCCAGTCGGGCAGAGCGGCCAGCAGCGGGCTCCAGGCCGCGTTGTCCACCAGCAGCTGACGCAGGGTGGCGTCGCGGGAGGACGTGACCGTGCGCTCACTGGTGGTGGGGCCGCCCTCGAACTGCAGTTCGCCCCGGTTCAGGGAGGCCAGCAGATCCAGCGCGGACGCGCCGGCCTTGCCCATGCTGACCGCATGCACGACGTTGCCGTTCTCCAGCCAGACCTCGCCGGAAAGCGGTCCCCGCACCCGCACATGTCCGGTGCGGCCACCGTTCATCAGCATCTGGAGCACGGCGGGAAAGGCAAAGTGAGTCAGGTCACTGCTCAGCATGCCAGGAGTGTAGCGTAGCGTGGCAGCTGTCAATAGCAGACAAACGGCTGCCCCCATCCTGCTTGACTTGAATTCGTAAGAAACGTAAATTCAGGAATGATGACCCAGGGCGAAACGGCCGGAACCCAGCGCGACAGGCAGCACAGCGTTCTGCAGCTGCTGGAGGACCGCGAATCCGTTTCGGTGAGTGAACTTTCGGCGCTGCTGCTCGTTTCGGAAGTCACGGTCCGCAGCGACCTCAAGGCGCTGGCCGGACGGGGGCTGGTGCGCCGCACCCGGGGGGGGGTGGCGCGGCCGCTGGGCCTGCCGGAACGGACCCTGGAGGAGAGCAGCCGGCAGCAGGCGGCCGTGAAGCGCCGCATCGGGCAGCGGGCGGCCAGTCTGGTGCGTGACGGCCAGACGGTGTTTCTGGACGTGGGCAGCACCACCACCGAAATTGCCCGGCACCTGAGTCCGGCGCTGCGGGGCGTCACGGTGGTGACCAACGGCCTGAACATCGCGCTGGAGCTGGAGCGGCTGCCGGGCCTGCACATCATCGTGACCGGCGGCAGCCTGCGCCGGCTTCAACACAGCCTGGTGAACCCCTACGGCCTGGAGCTGCTGGGCCGCATCCGGGCCGATCTGCTGTTTCTGGGCTGCAACGGGCTGGACGTGCAGCATGGCGTCACCAACGCAAATTTCGATGAGGCCGAGATCAAGAGCCGCATGGCTGAATATGCCCGAAGCGTGGTCGTGGTTGCGGACCACAGCAAGCTTGGTACAGTGGCCCGCGCCCATGTCCTGCCGGCCCGGCAGGTGCAGGTGCTCATCACCGGCCGTCAGGCCAGCCCGGACCAGCTCAGACCGTTGCAGGCTGTCATCCCGACCATTCACGCCGTGTAGCCACGGCCCGGAGTCCACTGATATGCAACCCACTTCCATGCACAAGGCCGAGTACCTCAAACCCGACGGACGGCTCCTGTGGCTGTACGGCACGGCGCCGATCCAGCTGGAAAGCGAGGTGCCGTCGCCCAGCCCGGACCCGGTGGAGGCGCGCCCCCAGCTGCGCTGGCACCCGCTGCGCGGCGAATGGGTGATGTACGCGGCGCACCGGCAGAACCGCACCTTCATGCCGCCGCCGGAGTACAACCCGCTGGCCCCCACCCGCGACCCGGAAAATCCCACCGAGCTGCCGCAGGGCCAGTACGACATCGCGGTGTTTCAGAACCGCTTTCCCAGCCTGAGCCTGCAGGCGCCGCAGCCGGAGCCGGTGCCGGGCCTGGACGTCCGGGCTGGCGTCGGCTCGTGCGAGGTGGTGGTGTTCACCCAGGACCCCAACCAGACGCTGGCGACCCTGCCGCCGGACCGGTTCCGGCTGCTGCTGGACGTGTGGGCCGACCGCACCGAGTCGCTGGGGCAGGATTCGCGCATCCGCTACGTGCTGCCGTTTGAGAACCGGGGTGTGGAGGTGGGTGTCACACTGCACCACCCGCACGGTCAGCTGTACGCCTACAACCACATTCCGCCGGTGCAGGAGCGGGTGCTGTCTCAGATGCGCGAGCACCTGACGGCCCATGGCCAGCCGTGGCTGAGCAGCTTCGTGGCCACCGAGCGCGAGGTGGGCGTGCGACTGATTCATGACCGGCCGCACGCCCTGAGCGTGGTGCCGCCGTTTGCCCGCTACACCTACGAGACCTGGGTGCTGCCGGCCCGCGCGGTGTCGCGCATCTCGGAGCTGTCGGACGAAGAGCGCGACGACTTTGCGCTGGTGCTGCGTGACGCGCTGCGCCGGCTGGACGCGCTGTTCGGGGTGCGGATGCCGTACCTGATGACGGTGCAGCAGGCCCCCTGCGGCGGCGAGTACCCGGAGTGGCCGCTGCACATCGAGATCTATCCGTACCTGCGGGCGCCGGGCCGCATGAAGTACCTGGCCGGCACCGAGCAGGGGGCCGGCGAGTTCGCCAACGACGCGCTGCCCGAGCAGAAGGCGGCAGAGCTGCGCGCCCTGACGCTGGAGGGCGAGTGAGCGCCCGGTGCGTGTCTTTAGCGTGTGCAGAGCTGACGGGTGGGCCTGTGCGGGTGGGCGGCCATGACTGAGCCGGCCGCCGACCTGTCCTGGCGGGAGCTGGAAGGCCGGGTGCCGCTGGACGCGCTGCCGGACCTGCACCGGCGGTTTCTGCACTGGCGCGGCGTGGCCGACGTGGACAGCATGCCGCTGCGGCGCGTGCAGCAGCGGGTCGAGGCCGAACTGAACCGGCTGGTGCAGGCCGGGCAGGCCACCCGCAGCGGCGACGACTGGCGGCTGCACGCCGGCGCTCTGGACGGGTTTGACCTGCCGTAGCCCCCGACAGACCGGCCCCGGGTGGGCGGCCCTGGCAGCGTGCCGGGCCGCCCACGCTGCATCTGTCGGCGCGTGGCGGGGTGCCTGGGCAGAAACGCGCCTGGGGTGGGCATTGCCGGGTCTGCGTGGTACATTGTGCGCGTAACTTCAAGTCGTTGTCTTGCTGGTCTGGCCTGGGAAGCATTCATTCCGTGAGTCCGGTTTCCGTCGTCTATTCGTGAAAAAACGCACGAGTGAGGGTGGGGGCGGGCTTCAGGAGGGGGAGCGTATCGAGGTTCTGCATCTGGTGGTCATGCTTCTGATCGCGGGGGGCATCGGGGTACTGGCGGTGGTGGTGAGCATCCTGCTGGGGCCGAAGAAGCCCAGCCGGACAAAACTGATGCCGTACGAGAGCGGCAACGATCCGGTGGGCAGTGGCCGAGAGCGCTTCCCGGTGCACTTCTATCTGGTGGCGATGCTGTTCATCGTGTTCGACATCGAGACGGCCTTTTTCTATCCGCTGGCGGTGGCGTATCAGCGGCTGGGCAGCTTCGTGTTCTGGGAGGCGCTCAGCTTCGTGGCGCTGGTGCTGGTGGGCTACTACTACATCCTGCGAAAAGGGGTGCTGGAATGGGCGTGAGCAGGCGGGTGGACCGTGGGGCTTAAGGAGCTGTTCGACCGCGACTGGCAGGAGCTGGAGTCGGAGGGCATCCTGTTCTCCAGTCTGGAAAAACTGGTGGCCTGGGGCCGCAGCAACTCGCTGTGGCCCGCGACCTTTGGCCTGGCCTGCTGCGCCATCGAGATGATGAGCAGCACCGACGGCCGCAACGATCTGGCGCGCTTCGGCTCGGAGGTGTTCCGGGCGTCGCCCCGTCAGGCCGACGTGATGATCGTGGCCGGGCGGCTCTCCAAGAAGATGGCGCCGGTGATGCGGCGCGTCTACGACCAGATGCCGGACCCCAAGTGGGTGATCAGCATGGGCGCCTGCGCCAGCAGCGGGGGCATGTTCAACAACTACGCCATCGTGCAGAACGTGGACAGCGTTGTGCCGGTGGACATCTACGTCCCCGGCTGCCCGCCGCGGCCGGAAGCGCTGATCTACGCCGTGATGCAGCTGCAGAAGAAGGTGCGCGGCGAGGCCTTCGACGGGCTGGGCCATCAGCTGCCGATGGTGGACGCATGGACAAGGTAGCGGCAGGGGTGGGCGGTCCGGTCGGGTCGTGCCTCGGGGGTCAGCCATGACCGCCTCGCACGCCCGCGACATCGCGCCGCTGCTGAACACGCTGGGGCTGGAACCGGACGGCAACAGCACCGAACCCACCGCCCTGGTGACACCGGAGCGGCTGCTGGAGGTGGCCGGGGAACTCAAGCGCCAGGGCTTCATGCTGCTGGACACGGTGGGCCTGGACTACCTGAAGTATCCGGTGCCGTATCCGGCGCGCTTCTGCGTGCTGCACAACGTCTATCACCCGGAAGACCACCGCCGCCTGTTCCTGCGGGTGTACGTGCCGCAGAGCGGGGAGCTGCCCAGCCTGTACCCGGTGTGGCGCTCGGCCAACTACCTGGAGCGGGAGGTCTACGACCTGCTGGGCGTGGTGTTCGAGGGGCACCCGGACCTGCGCAAGGTGCTGACCCCCGACGACATGGAAGGCCATCCGCTGCGCAAGGATTTTCCCACCGGAGAGACGCCCACCCTGTTCCGGGACGGCCGCTTTCTGGACCCGGCGGCGTTCCGGGCCGGCCTCAACGGTCAGAACAGCGGCCTGACCGGCTGGCGTGGGGCGCTGCGGCGCGGCGACGCCGGCCAGCCGCTGCCGCCGGTGATGCCGGAAGGCGGCGCCAAGTGAGCCGCTGGCGAGAGGGAGGGCAGACATGACCATCAAGGACCGCAACACCGGGACGCTGCCGCCGGACCAGATGACGCCGGACCACCAGGAGACCAGCCACGCGGAGCGGGCCGGAAAGGCCGAGCGCGGCGCGCTGATGCACACCGAGGTGATGAGCCTCAACGTCGGCCCACAGCACCCGTCCACCCACGGCGTGCTGCGGCTGGTGGTGGACATGGACGGCGAGTATGTGGTGCGGGTCACGCCGCACATGGGCTACCTGCACACCGGGTTCGAGAAGACCTTCGAGGTCCGCACCTACCAGCAGGGCGTGACCTACGCGCCGCGCACCGATTACCTGCACAGCTTCTCGCACGAGCTGGCCTACGTGCTGAGCGTGGAAAAACTGCTGCAGGTGCAGGTGCCGGACCGCGCCAATGTGATCCGGGTGATCCTGCACGAACTGGGGCGCATCCAGTCGCATCTGGTGTTCGTGGGCACCGGGCTGCTGGACCTGGGCGCCCTGACCCCCTTCTTCTACGCCTTCCGCGAGAAGGAGGAGGTGCAGAACCTCTTCGAGGAGATCTGCGGCTACCGCATGAACCAGGGCTACCTGCGGGTGGGCGGCCTGTACCGCGACGCGCCGGACGGCTGGGCGGAGCACGTGCAGCGCTTCGTGGACAGCTTCGATAGCCGGGTGGACGAGTACGAGACGCTGTTCGCCAAGAACCCGATCTTCCTGGACCGGGCCACCGGGGTGGGCGTCATTCCGCGCGAGGTGGCGCTGGACCTGGGCCTGACCGGTCCGAACCTGCGCGCCTCCGGGGTGGCGCTGGACCACCGCAAGGCCAATCCCTACTGCGGCTTCGAGCAGTACGACTTCGAGGTGCCGGTCAGCACCGCCGGTGACTCGCTGGCCCGCTTCAATTTGCGCCTGCTGGAGTTCCGGCAGAGTGCGCGCATCATCCGGCAGGCGCTGAAGCTGCTGAAGCCCGGCCCGATCAAGGACCCGAACCGCAAGATCAGCCTGCCGCCGCGCCCGGAACTGGAAACGAGCATGGAGGCGGTCATCCACCACTTCAAGCTGGTGACCGAAGGCTTCCATCCGCCGCTGGGTGAGGTGTACGTGCCCACCGAGTCGGCGCGCGGCGAGGTGGGCTACTACGTGATCTCGGACGGCGGCAGCATGCCGTACCGGGTCAAGATCCGCTCGCCGAGCTTCGTGAACCTGCAGGCGCTGGAATACGCCTGCGTGGGGGGGCAGTTCGCGGACCTGATCACCATTCTGGCCACCATCGACCCGGTGCTGGGAGACGTGGACCGGTGACCGGCGCCAACATGGAACCGCTGCCGGCCCTGCTGCTGGAGTCGTTTAACCGCAACGGGCGGGTGAATGCCGCGCTGCTGGACCTGCTGACCCCGGCGGACCTGAGCCTGAAGGACGGTCCGGAGGGCAACGGCCTGGGGGAACTGCTGGCGCACATGGCCGGGTTCCGGCGCGGCTGGCTGGTCAACATCTCGCCGGCCCATGCTGAGCACCTGAGTGAAATCAAAGACGACGCCGATCTGGACACGCTGCGGGCCGCCTTCGCGGCGGGTGATGCGGCGGCCCTGGCGGCGGTTCAGGACGCGGTGCAGGAGGGCCGGGCCTTTGCCGACCCCTGGAACGAGGGGGCCTACGCCAGCCACCCGGCGCACTTTCTGCAGCACACCATCGTCCATGACTCGCACCACCGGGGCCAGATCATGACGCTGCTGAGGCAGAGCGGGCGCAGCCGCGAGCAGATGGACGCACTTGAAGAGGCCAGCTGGCCGATCTGGAGGGAATGAGTGGGCCATTTCGACGACAAGGCGGAACTGGTGGCCGAGATCTTCAGCCGCTATCCGCACACGCCCCAGGGCCGACGCAGCGCCCTGATGCCGCTGCTGCGCGAGGTGCAGGACGCGCACGGCTATGTGTCCGACACGCACCTGCACGAGGTGGCGGCCCTGATCGGGACCACCGCCACCGAGGTCCGCAGCGTGATGAGCTTCTACTCCACCTACAGCGCGGTGCCCACCGGCCAGTTCCACCTGCAGGTATGCAGCACGCTGATGTGCGCGCTGGCCGGGTCGGATGAACTGTGGGACGAGCTGGTCACGCGGCTGGACGTGCAGCCGGGCGAGGTGAGCGCCGACGGCCGCTTCAGTGTGCAGCGGGTGGAGTGCCTGGGCAGCTGCGGCACCGCGCCGGTGGTGCAGCTCAACGACCTGGGCTACTACGAGCGGGTCACGCGGCGGCGCTGCCACGACCTGCTGGCCCAGATGCAGCAGGGCGTCACGCCGGCGCCGGACCACCAGGTGCCGATGACGGTGCAGCCGAATGGCCAGCAGGTCACGGCCGCCGGTCAGGTGGCGGGCCGCAGCAGCAGCGACCTGACCCGCCTGGAGGCCCAGCCATGACCGCCACCCTGCCGAACCCCAACACCCCGCAGCCGATCACCAGCGCGCTGGACCCCCGCTTTGCGCCCACGCTGTACGCGCGGGTGGGCCGCCCAGACGCGTACACGCTCGACACCTACCTTCAGGACGGCGGCTATATGGCCGTGCGGCGGGCGTTTGCGCTGGGGCCGGACGCCGTCATTGACGAGGTCAAGAAGTCCGGGCTGCGCGGGCGCGGCGGCGCCGGCTTCGCCACCGGGCTGAAGTGGAGCTTCATGCCGCTCAATGACGGCAAACCGCACTACATCATCTGCAACGCCGACGAGTCGGAGCCGGGGTCCTTCAAGGACCGTTATCTGCTCAGCGAAGATCCGCACCAGCTGATCGAGGGCATGCTGATCGCCGGGTACGCCATGCGCGCCTCGGTGGGCTACATCTACATCCGGGGCGAGTACGTGCAGGGCGCCGAGCGGATGCAGCGGGCCATCGAGGAGGCGCGGGCCGCCGGCCTGCTGGGCCAGAACGTGCTGGGCAGCGGCTTCGACTTCCAGCTGCACGTGCACCGGGGTGCCGGGGCCTACATCTGCGGCGAGGAAACGGCCCTGATGAACAGCCTGGAGGGCCTGCGCGCCAACCCGCGCCTGAAGCCGCCCTTCCCGGCGGCGGCCGGGCTGTACGGCCTGCCCACCACCATCAACAACGTGGAGACCTTCTGCGCGGCCACCCAGATCCTGCGGTACGGCTGGGAGTGGCACGCGGGCATGGGCACCGAGAAGAGCCGCGGCATGAAGCTGTTCCAGATCAGCGGCCCGGTGCGGCGGCCCGGCGTGTACGAGCTGCCGCTGGGCACCACCTTCCGCGAGCTGATCTTCGACTGGGCGGGCGGCCCGCTAGAGCCGATCAAGGCGATCATCCCCGGCGGCAGCAGCTGCCCGATGCTGCCCTACAGCGACAAGATCCTGGACACCGGCATGGACTACGAGTCGGTGGCGGCGGCCGGCAGCATGCTCGGCACCGGGGGCGTCACGCTGGTGCCGACCGCCGACTGCATCGTGAACGCCACCTGGAACCTGGTGCGCTTCTACGCCCACGAGAGCTGCGGCAAGTGCACCCCCTGCCGCGAGGGCATCAGCAGCTGGATGACCCGCATGTACGAGAAGCTGGTGCGCGGCCACGGGCAGCCGGGCGACACCGACCTGATCCTGGACATGTCCGACAACATCGGCGGCAAGAGCTTCTGCGCCCTGGCCGACGCCTGCCTCGGGCCGGTGCTGAGCAGCATCCGGCTCTTCCGCGACGAGTACGACGCGCTGGAGCGCACCGGGACACCGCTGTACCCGGCCCGCAAGCGCTGGAGGGACGAATGAAGGTGATCGTTGACGGGCGTGAACTGGAGCTGCCCGCCGGAACCTCCGCGCTGGACGCAGTGTTCGCCGCGGGCGGCGACGTGCCGTACTTCTGCGCCCACGAGTACCTCAGCCCGGTGGGCGCGTGCCGGATGTGTCTGGTGGAGGCCGGCACGCCGCGCAAGAACCCGGACGGCAGCTTCATCATGGAGGGCGAGGCGCCCAAGATCTTCTGGTTCCCCAAGCCGATGGCGAGCTGCACCCTGCAGGCCACCGACGGCATGCACATCCGCAGCACCTCGGCCGCCGTGAAGAAGGGGCAGGCCGGCATGATGGAGTTCACGCTGCTGAACCATCCGCTGGACTGCCCCACCTGCGACAAGGGCGGCGCCTGCGAGCTGCAGGACCGCGCCTACGAGTACGGCTACGGCATGAGCCGCTTCGGCTTCGACCGCCGCCACGCCGACAAGCACTACCCGCTCTCCGAGTTCGTGATTCTGGACCAGGAGCGCTGCATCCACTGCAAGCGCTGCGTGCGCTACTTCGAGGAGGTGCCGGGCCAGGAGGTGCTGGACTTCATCGAGCGCGGCGGCCACACCTTCATCGACACCGAGGAGGGCGGCCTGCCCACCGGCTTCCAGGGCAACATCACCGACATCTGCCCGGTGGGCGCCCTGCTCGACAACGTGGCGCGCTTCCGGGGCCGCAACTGGGAATACGACCACGCCGAGACCACCTGCACGCTGTGCCCGGTGGGCTGCAGCATCACCGCCGACGCCCGCAGCGGACAGCTGGAACGGGTGGTGGCCCGCGAGAACCGTGAGGTCAACGAGGCCTGGATCTGTGACGTCGGGACGCTTTGGGCACGTGTTCGCCAGCGAGCAGCGCCTGACCACCCCGCTGATCCGGGGCGAGGAGGGCGAGCTGGTGCCGGCCAGCTGGGACGCCGCCATCCGGGTCATGCAGGCCGGGCTCGCCGGCCTGGACCCCTCGGAGCTGGCCGTGTATCTGCACGGCGACAGCACGATGGAGGAGGGCGTGGCCGCCGAGGCGCTGGCCACCCTGACCGGGACCCGCCACCTGGACTACTTCCCGCGCTACGCGGTCAGCGTGGACTTCCCGCTGCCGACCCTCAGCGAGGTGGCGCAGTCGGACCTGGTGGTGGTGGTGGGCGCCGACCTGGAGCAGGAAGCGCCGGTGCTGGAACTGCGGATTCAGGAGATGCTGCGCGGCGGCCTGCTGCCCGCAGAGTTCGCCCACGGAACCGCCATCGCGGACCTGCGCCTCACCGAGCGTCCGGCCCGGCGGCGCGAGCGGCTGGCGGTGTTTCACCCCACGCCCACCCGGCTGGCGCAGCAGGCGGGCGTCCGTGCCGAGCTCGGCAGTCTGCGGGTGCTGGAAGGGCTGGCCAGCGGTACCGGCGCCGATGAGGTGCAGGCGGCGGCCCGGCTGCTGGCCGCGGCCGAGCGCCCGATCATCGTGCTGGGATCCGACGCGCTGAGCCAGGGCGGAGTGCTGCTGCACGGGCTGCTGACCGGCATGGCCACCCGCTTCGGGGCCAAGATCCTGCCGGTGCCGGCCGCCGCCAACGCGCGCGGCCTGGGGCACCTGAACCTGCTGCCGCGCGCGGGCGGCCACGGCTACGGCCAGCTGGCCCAGACTCGGGCGGCCTTCATCAGCCGGCTGGACCCGGGCGTGCGCAGCGGCGGCTTCACCATCGTCCACGACACGCACCTGACCCGCACGGCCCGGCTGGCCGACGTGGTGCTGCCGGCCGTGACCAACTACGAGAAGCGCGGCACCACCGTGAATCTGGAGGGCCGCCTGCTGCCGCTGGCCCAGGCCGCCATCGACAGTGGCGAGGGGGCCGACCTGATCCGGGCGCTGGCTGCCGTGAGCGAGGCGCTGGGCCTGAGGGCCCGGGTACGCGGTCTCAGGAGCGCCCAGACGCTGCTGCAGGAGCGCTTCGGGCTGGACGTGTCGGCGCTGCCGCCCCAGGGCCTGATCGCCTCGCTGGGGCCGCGCCACACCGCGCCCAGCACCGTGAAGGTGCACCCGCAGCTGTGGCGGCCCGGCATGCGCCGCGAGGACTTCTCTCCGCTGCCGGAACCTGCACCCGCACCTGAACTGCTGGCGGGGGACGACTGATGCCGCACTGGCTTGCCGACCTGCTGATCGTGGTGCTCAAGGGCGTGCTGGTGGCCTTCGGGCTGCTGACCACCTTCGCCTACATGACCCTGGTGGAGCGCCGGCTGCTGGCGCGCATGCAGATCCGCCTGGGGCCGAACCGCGTCGGCCCGATGGGTCTGCTGCAGCCGCTGGCCGACGCGATCAAGAGCATCTTCAAGGAAGACCTGCGCATCACCATGGCCGATCAGCTGGTGTACACCCTGGCGCCCATCGTGGCCATCGCGTGCGCGCTGACGGCCTTCGGGGGCCTGCCGGCCGGCCCCCCCAACAGCTTCTTCGGGGCCAACCCCTGGGTTTACGACCTGGACGTGGGCATCCTGGCGCTGCTGGCCATCACCAGCATGGGCGTGTACGGCATCTTCCTGGGCGGCTGGGCGTCGGGCAGCAAGTACCCGCTGCTGGGCGGCCTGAGAAGCAGCGCCCAGATGATCAGCTACGAGCTGGGCATGGGCCTCTCCATTCTGGGCCTGCTGATGCTGGTGGGCAGCACCTCCTTCCGCGCCATCACCGGCTGGCAGACGCAGCACGGCTGGCTGGTGCTGTTTCAGCTGCTCGGCTTCGTGACCTTCTTCGTGAGCAGCTTTGCCGAGACCAACCGCACCCCCTTTGACCTGCCGGAGGCCGAGCAGGAACTGGTGGCCGGCTACCTGACCGAGTACTCGGCCATCAAGTGGGCGCTCTTCCAGATGGCCGAGTACGTCAACATGATCACCGCCTCGGCGGTCATGAGCACGCTGTTCTTCGGGGGCTACCGGGGGCCGGGCTTCCTGAACGCCCTGATTCCCGGCATCTCGGAGTGGCCATTCATCTGGCTGTTTCTCAAGATCGCCGTGTTCCTGTTCATCTTCATCTGGGTGCGCGCCACCCTGCCCCGGCTGCGCTACGACCAGCTGATGCGCTTCGGCTGGAAGCTGCTGTTCCCGCTGGCGCTGGCCAACACCCTGGTGACGGCCTTCTATCTGGCGTACCTGAAGGGCTTCGGCCTGTGGCCGCTGGGCGTGCTGGGCCTGATCGGGGTGGCGCTGCTGTTCGTGGCCTCCGACCGGGTGCGCGGGCTGTGGAATACCCCCGGCAAGCGGCTGCAGGACCCGACCGCCGCGAGTCGGGCGGGGGGCGACTGATGCGGTGCGGAATGAAGTGTGGAGGTGCGTATGGGAGTGCTTGAAATCGCCAAGGGCATGGGTCTGACCCTGGGCAAGGTGTTTCAGAAACCGGTGACCGTGAGTTACCCGGAGCAGCGCGCGCAGCTCAAGCCGCGCTTCCGGGGCCGGCACGTGCTGACCCGCCACCCGGACACCGGGCTGGAGAAGTGCATCGGCTGCTCGCTGTGCGCGGCGGCCTGCCCGGCCTACGCGATCTACGTGGAGGCCGCCGAGAACGACCCGGCCCACCCCACCAGCCCCGGCGAGCGCTACGCCGCCGTGTACGAGATCAACATGCTCCGCTGCATCTTCTGCGGCATGTGCGAGGAAGCCTGCCCCACGGGCGCAGTGGTGCTGGGCAACGAGTTCGAGATGGCCGACTACCGCTACCGCGACTTCGTGTACGGCAAGGAGGACATGCTGGTGGGCGTGACCGGCAGCGTGCCGCAGCGCCGCGAGTCGGCGCGGAGCGGCAAGCCGGTGCGGCTGGGCTTCCAGGTGCCGGAAGGCCCCCGCCCCGAGCTGGAAGGAGTGACCTACAAGTGAGCATGGTCGCCTTTCTGATTCTGGCGCTGCTGACCATCGTGGGCGGCATCATCACGGTGGCGGCGCGCAACGCGGTACACGCGGCGCTGGGGCTGGTGGGCACGCTGCTCAGCGTGGCCGGGCTGTACGCCACCATGAGCGCCAGCTTTCTGGCCACCGTGCAGGTCGTGGTGTACGCCGGAGCCATCATGGTGCTGTTCCTGTTTGTGATCATGCTGCTGGACGCCAACCGCCCGGTGCAGGAGGAGAACCGGATTCCCTACCTGACCGAGGTGGCGGCCATCGGGGGCGGCCTGCTGGCGGCGGCCTTTGTGGTGCTGGCCATCACGTACAGAGACCCCAAGCCGCTGGCGCAGAGCGCGGCGGCCCTGCAGAACGGCGCGCCGGGGCCGGTGGGGGAGGCGCTGCTGACCCGCTTCCTGCTGCCGTTCGAGGCGGTCAGCATCCTGCTGCTGGTGGCGGTGGTCGGCTCGGTGGCGCTGGTGCAGCGCCCCGCCGTGCAGCCGGACCCGGTGGCCGAGCCGGAACTGGCCCGCGCCGGCGAGCGCCAGGAGGTGGGCGCGTGAGCCGCCCGGCCCTGGCCTCCGCCTTCCGCCCCTCCTTCCTCTCCCTCCGGAGGCCCGCATGACCCCCACCTCCGCCTACATCGCCCTGTCGGGCATCCTGTTCGCCATCGGCATGTTCGGTGTGATGACGCGCCGCACCGCCGTGATGGTGTTCCTGAGCGTGGAGCTGATGCTGAACGCCGCCAACCTGTCGCTGGTGGCCTTCGCGCGTGCCTGGGGCGACCTGACCGCCCAGACCGCCGTGTTCATCGTGATGACGCTGGCCGCCGCCGAGGTCGCCATCGGCCTCGCCATCATCGTGGCCATCTTCCGCAAGCGCGAGACCACCAACGTGGACCAGCTCGCCAGCCTGAAGGGATAACAGCATGCCCCTGTACCTGCTTCCGCTGTTTCCCCTGATCGGGTTCGTGCTGCTGATCTGTTTCGGGCGGGCCTTCCGCGGCGCGCTCGGCGGCGTGATCGGCTCGGTCGCCGTGGCGGCCAGCTTCGTGGTGGCGCTGCTGCTGGTGCTGAACCTGTCGGGCCCCACCCACGAGGTGCTGTGGACCTGGCTGCCCAACATGGCGCAGAACAGCAACCTGAAGGTCGGCCTGTACCTGGACCGGCTGTCCGCGATGATGTGTCTGATCATCACCGGTATCGGCACCCTGATCCACATCTATTCCATCTCGTACATGCGCGGCGACCGGCGCTACACCCGCTTCTTCGCCTTCCTGAACTTCTTCGTGGCCATGATGCTGATTCTGGTGCTGGCCGACAGCTACCCGCTGATGTTCGTGGGCTGGGAAGGGGTGGGCATGGCCAGCTACCTGCTGATCGGGTTCTGGTACTCGGGCCGCAACAGCGAGCAGAGCGCCGGAGCGCTGCGCGAAGCGAGCGACCAGGAGGGCGTGGCCAACAGCAATGCCGCCCGCAAGGCCTTCATCATGAACCGCGTTGGCGACCTGGGCTTCATGCTCGGCATGTTCCTGATGTACAAGGCTTACGGCACCCTGGTGATTCCGGAGCTGATGCAGCAGGGCGAGGCGCTGGCCCAGGCCGGGCGGAGCGTCATCGAACTGATGTGCCTGTTCCTGCTGGTCGGGGCCATCGGCAAGAGCGGTCAGCTGCCGCTCACCACCTGGCTGCCCGACGCGATGGCCGGCCCCACGCCAGTCTCGGCGCTGATCCACGCGGCCACCATGGTCACGGCCGGCGTGTACCTGATCTCGCGCACGCACTTCCTCTACGACCTCGCGCCCGGCGCCAGCCTGTGGGTCGCCTGGGTAGGCGGCCTGACCGCGCTGTACGGGGCCATCTCGGCGCTCAACCAGTACGACATCAAGAAGATCCTGGCCTACAGCACCGTATCGCAGCTGGGGTACATGTTCATGGCGGTGGGGCTGCACAGCTACACGGCGGGGCTGTTTCACCTGCTCACCCATGCCTTCTTCAAGGCGCTGCTGTTCCTGGCGGCGGGCGCAGTCATTCACGCGCTGCACGAGCAGCAGGACGTGCGCGAAATGGGCGGCCTGCACCGGCGCATGCCGTTCGCACATCTGGTGAGTCTGGCGGGCGTGCTGGCCATCTCGGGCATTCCGATCTGGAGCGGCTTCTTTTCCAAGGACAGCATCCTGACCAGCGCGTATGAGCAGAACCTGCCGCTGTACCTGATCGGGCTGCTGGTGGCCCTGCTGACCGCCTTCTACATGGGCCGCTGGTATTTCCTGGTGTGGCGCGGCGAGTACCGGGGGCACGCGCACCCGCACGAGTCGGACGCGGTCATCAACGCGCCGCTGGGCGTGCTGGCCGCGCTCGCCACTTTGGGCGGCTTCCTGAACATTCCCGGCTTCCTGGGCGGAAGTCAGGCGCTCAGCCGCTGGCTCTCGGCGGCGGTGCCGTTCGAGGCGCACGAGCTTGCCATCAGCACCGAGTGGGGCCTGACCATTGCGGCGGTGGCCGCCGGGGTGCTGGGCCTGCTGGGGGCCTTCCTGCTGTACCGCCGGCAGGCCATCACCGACGTGCCGCTGCGTGAGCTGAGCCGCAACTCGCTGTACCTCGACCAGCTCTACGACACCGTGTTCAACCGACCGGCACGCGGCATTGCCGGCGGCCTGGACCTGATGGACCGGGGCGTGGACGGCACGGTGCAGGGCATCGGAGAGAACGTGGGCGCGGTGGGCCACGTGTTCACCTTCTGGCAGAGCGGCTTTGTGCGCAGCTACGCGGTCAGCATGCTGCTCGGCACGGTGGTGCTGGTGGGGTACTGGGCCGTGAAGGCCCTGGGAGGCCTGGGATGATCCACGTGTTTCTGTTCCTTCCGATGCTGGCCAGCCTGCTGCTGATGATCACGCCGGTGCGCTGGCGCGAGGAGGTGGCCGGCTTCGCGGCGGCGGCCACCCTCGGCATCGGGCTGTGGATGTGGGGGGCCGGCGGCGCGGCCCTGTTCTCGGTCGGCTGGATTCCGGCGCTCGGCGTCACGTACTCGGTGGCGCTGGACGGGGTCAGCCTGCTGCTGGCCCTGATCACCGCCCTGATGACCTTCGTGGCGATCATCTACACCGCGCGGCGCATTCATAACCCCGGCACCATGCTCAGCCTGATCCTGGCGATGGAGACCGGCCTGCTGGGCATCTATGCCGCCCGCGACTTCGTGCTGTTCTACGTGTTCTTCGAGGACGCCCTCATTCCGGCGCTGCTGATGCTGGCCATCTACGGCAAGACGCACCGCATGGCCGCCCTGATCAAGTTCGGAGCCTACACGCTGCTCGGCAGCATGCTGATGCTGGTGAGCATCATCGGCTACAAGGCGCTGGGCGGCAGCCCCAGCTTCGCACTGAGCGACCTGATCGCCAACCCGGTGAAAGGCGCGGCGCAGACCTGGCTGTACCTGGGCTTCCTGGCGGCCATGGCGGTGAAGTTGCCGCTGTTTCCGCTGCACGCGTGGCTGCCCGCCTACCACGAGCAGAACCACGACAGCGGCGTGGCCGACGTGATGGGCACGCTCTACAAGGTGGGCGCCTACGGCCTCTTCCGCTTCGGCGTCACGCTGTTTCCGGACGCCAGCCTGGAACTGCGCCCGGTGCTGATGGCGCTGGCGGCCTTCACCGCCATCTACGCGGCCTGGGTGGCCTTCCACCAGACCGACTGGAAGCGGCTGCTGGCCTACGCGGGCCTCAGCCACATGGGGCTGGTGGGCCTGGGCATCTTCAGCCTCAACGAAACGGCCATGATCGGGGCGCTGTACCTGCTGGCCTTCCAGAACGTCTACACCGGCGCGCTGTTCCTGGCCGCCGGCATGGTGCAGGAGCGGGTCGGCAGCCTCAGCACCCGGGTGGGCGGCCTGATGACCCAGGCGCCCATCCTCTCGGGCGTCACCATGAGCCTGTGGTTCGCCAGCATCGCGGTGCCGGGGCTGGCCGGCTTTATCGGTGAGTTCAGCGTGCTGCTGGGCGCCTATCAGGTGAGCCCGTGGCTGGCCTTCATTGCGGGGCTCTCCACCATCGCGGCGGCCGTGTATGCGCTCAGCGCATACCAGACCACCTACTGGCAGGCCAGACCGCTGGGGGCCATCCGGGTGCTGGACCTGCAACACACCGAGTGGCTGGTGCTGGGCGCCCCGCTCGCGGTGGCGATCTTCTTCGGGGTGTACTCGGGGCCGGCCCTCAACCTGATTCAGCCGGTGGTTCGTGCCCTGATCGGAGGCGGTGCCTGATGCAACTTCCCGACGTTTCGCTGCTGCCGATGCTCCCCATCCTGCTGGTGCTGCTGGGGGCGGTGGCGGCCACGGTGCTGGGCTTCACGCTGCACCGCCGCAGCGTGGCGGTGCTGGCCATCATCACGCTGCTGCTGAGTGCCGTCAGCCTGGTCCCGCTGTGGAACCGGGGCCTGAGTGCCTTTAACGGCAGCCTGCAGGCCGACAATCCGGCGCTGGCGCTGGCCTTCGTGCTGCTGCTGGGCGGGGCCCTGACGCTGCTGGTCAGCCTGGACACCGCCTACCGGGCGCGGCTGAGCTTCCCGGAGTTCGACGCGATGCTGCTGTATGCCCTCAGCGGCACCCTGATCATCGCCTTTGCCGGCGACCTGATCACCCTGCTGATCGGGCTGGAGGTCATGAGCTTGTCCGGCTACGTGCTGGTCACCCTGCAGGACAGCCGCCGCAGCGACGAGAGCGGCCTGAAGTACTTCCTGCTGGGCGCCACCGGCAGCGCCATCCTGATCTACGGCATCGCGCTCACCTACGGGGCCACCGGCAGCCTGAACTTCGCCGGGATCGCCTCGGCGGTCAGCGGCCTGCAGACCCTCAACCAGCCGCTGCTCACGGCGGGCGCGGTGCTGCTGCTGTGCGGCTTCGGCTTCAAGGTGGCGCTGGCGCCGTTCCACCAGTGGACGCCGGACGTGTACAGCGGCGCGCCCACGGTGGTGAGCCTGTTCCTGAGCACGGTGGTCAAGGTGGCGGCCTTCGCCGGGCTGCTGCGGGTGTTCGGCGGGGCGCTGCTGCACGCGCCCGGCTGGGCGGCGGCGCTGGCGGTGCTCACGGCGGCCACGCTGGTGGTGGGCAACC
Source organism: Deinococcus sonorensis KR-87 (assembly GCF_040256395.1). Taxonomy (NCBI): domain Bacteria; kingdom Thermotogati; phylum Deinococcota; class Deinococci; order Deinococcales; family Deinococcaceae; genus Deinococcus; species Deinococcus sonorensis. Next base: position 1,993,289 of record NZ_CP158299.1, read on the forward strand.
TGGCGGCCATGTTCCAGCAGAACTTCAAGCGGCTGCTGGCGTACTCGGCGGTGGCCCAGACCGGCTTCCTGGCGCTGACGCTGCTGGGTCGGCCCGAGCAGGGTGGCCCGGCGCTCAGCTACTACCTGCTGGTGTACACCCTCACAACGGCGGCGGCGCTGGCGGTGGTGGCGGCGCTGCAGCGCTCCGAGGCGGGCCTGGAGATCAACGACATGCGCGGGCTGTACTACCGGCACCCCGGCTACGCGGTGGCGCTGGCCATCTGTCTGGCCAGTCTGGCGGGCCTGCCGCCGTTCGCCGGCTTCATGGCCAAGTACATGGCCTTCCAGGTGGCCTTCCAGAACGGCTACGCCTGGGTGGCGGTCATCGCGGCGCTGAGCAGCATCGCGGCCTTCGTGTACTACATGCGGGTGGCGGCGCTGATGTTCATGCCGGACCGCACGCCCGCCCGCGAGTACAACGGGGTCCGGCCTGCCACCACCTTCAGCGTGGCGTTGGGTGTGGCGGCCATCACGGCGCTGGGCATCCTTCCGAACCTGGCCTACGGCTGGGTGGCCTACCCGGACATCTGGACCCGGCTGGCCGGGACCTGAGCCGGACCGCTACACCCCGTTGCGGTACTTGCTGCGAAACCGCATTCTGGACGCCCGCTCGATCAGTTCGGCGGGCGTCTGCACGTCGGGGCCGGTCAGCGCATAGCCCAGGCTGGCGTGCACCACACGTTCGGTGCCGCCGCTGCGGCCCAGCACCTCGCCCATCCGTTCGGCGGTGCGGGCCAGCTGCTGCGCCTCGGCGTCGTCCAGCAGCACCGCGAACTCGTCCGGGCCCCAGCGGAACACCATGCTGCCGCGCCGCCGGGCGCCCCGCCGCTGGGCAGCCAGTTCACGCATCAGCTGCTGTTCCGCCTGCGTGGCCAGCGTCCCGCTGACGGCCCGCAGCGGGCTCAGGTCCACCAGCAGCAGGCCGATCGGGCGCTCCTCCCGCGTCTGCCAGCGGTGTTCGATGGCCCGGGTGAAGGCCAGCCGGTTGCCCAGGCCGGTGAGCGGGTCGCGGGTCACGAGGTTCTGCAGCTGCCACCAGCGTTCCAGCGCGACCAGCAGCGTGCCCAGAATCGCGCACAGCGACAGGGTGACGCCGGGGAACTGCACGTTGGCCACCCACAGCGGCCCCGAGAACAGTACCGCTCCGCCGGCCAGCGCCGGCCCCCAGAATCCGCGCAGCAGCACGGTGGCGAGCGCCGCTGCCACACCTAGCAGCAGTTCGGCCCACATCGGCATCCGCCGAAACGGCGCCGAGAGCAGCGACGAGACGGCCCGCGCCTGCAGCGCCACCTGCGGCACCGTGCGGCGGGCCACATCCTGCGCGGCTGGGCTGCCCTGCGCCGTCAGGCCGATCAAGACCACCCGGCCCTGCAGCTGAGCGCGGCTCAGGCCCGGCGTGCCGCTGATCAGCCTCAGGAACGACAGGGTGGGCAGCGAGCCGGTCGCATGATCCGGGTAGCGCAGCGTCCGGCGCTGCAACGAGGGCGCCACCGTCACGTTGGCCGCCGCACCCAGCTGAGCGCTGAAGCTGGCCACCAGCTGACCGCCGTTCAGACGCCCGCCGGTCTGGAAGCTGCGGACCACGCCGTCCGGGTCCAGATTGACGCTGGACAGGCCGAAGGCGGGCGGGGTCGCGCCGCGCAGCAGCGGATTCCGCTGGCCGGTGGGGTCATCCGGCGGGGTGGCCAGCACCACCGGCGCCCGACGTCACCGCCTGCCGCACTGCCTCGTCGCCGGGGGCGGGGCCGCGGAGCGGGACATCCAGCCCCACCGCCTGGACGCCCGCCTCATTCAGGGTGGTGAGGGCGCGCGCATACAGGGTGCGGTCCCAGCGGTCCGGGGCGCCGTAGGCGCGCACGGTGGCGTCGTCAATGCCCACCACCAGCACGCGCGGGTCCAGGCGGGAGGGCAGGCCCCGGTTTAGGGCGTCCCAGAGGGCCGGGTTCTGCGGCAGGGCCAGCACCAGCAGGGTGGAGCCCAACAGGGCGAGCGGCACATTCAGCCGGATCAGGGTGGTGCCGGGCAACCTAAACCGGTACATCCGCCCCAGATCCGGCGCGGGGTGAAGGCAGGTTTCCACAGCCCGGCGTGTCCACCTTCTCATTTTAGAGGAAATTTGTCACAAAACGTATACTGATGGGCGTGCTATTGGGGGTAGAGGACGCGATCAAGGATTATGGGACGCGCTCGGTGCTGGACGGCGTGTCTGTCCAGATCGAGCCTGGGGACCGGCTGGCGCTGGTGGGCCGCAACGGGGCGGGCAAAAGCACCCTGCTGCGGCTGCTGACCGGGGAGGTGCCGCCGGACGCCGGTATCGTGCGGCGCGGGCCGGGGGTGCGGGTGCGCTCGCTGGCCCAGGACCCGGTGTTTCCGGAGGGCAGCACGGTGGATCAGGTGATGGAGGCCGCCTTCCGCGACCTGGACCTGCTGGAAGCGGAGCTGAACGAGGCGGCGGAGCAGATGGTCGGCGGCAGCGAGGCGAGCATCCTGCACCACGCGCAGCTGCTGGAGCAGTTCGGGCGGCGCGGCGGGTACGAGCGCCGCAGCCGCAAGGAGGGCGTGGGGCTGGCCTTCGGCTTCCGCGGCCGCGAACACGAGCTGGTCAGCGGCCTCTCGGGGGGCGAGCGCACCCGGCTGGGGTTGGCTGCCCTGCTGGTGGAGAACCCGGACGTGCTGCTGCTGGACGAGCCGACCAACCACCTGGACATTCAGATGGTGGAATGGCTGGAGCGCTTCCTGAGCGGCTACCGCGGCGCCATGCTGCTGATCAGCCACGACCGGGCCTTCCTGGACGCGGTCAGCACCCAGACCGCCTACCTGTCGGGCGGCACGCTGAAGGTGTACCCGGGCAACTACTCGCGCTTCCGTGAGCAGCTGGAAGCGGACCTGGAGCGGCAGCGGCAGCGCTACGCCATCGAGTCGCGGCAGATCGCCACCCTGCAGGCCAGCGCCGACCGCATGAAGATCTGGGGCCTGGGCATGAGCAAGCTGGCCCGCCGCGCCAAAAGCATGCAGACGCGGGTGGACCGGATGCAGGCGGCGGCCACCGCCGCGCCGCCCCCGCCGGAGCGGCGGCTGTCTAGCATCGTGTTTCACGCGCCCCAGAGCGGCGACCTGGTGCTGGACGCCCAGCACCTGACCCGCACGGTGGAGGGCCGCACCCTGTTCCGGGACGTGAACGTGCAGCTGCGCCGGGGCGACCGGGTAGCGCTGATTGGGCGCAACGGCGCCGGCAAGACCACCCTGCTCAAGACCCTGCTGGGGCTGGCGCCCAGCGACGATCCCCGGGCCAGCGTCCGCACCGGGGCGCGGGTGACGGTGGGCTACTACGACCAGCAACTGCGCGGCGTGGACGAGCACGCCACCCTCTATGACGAGGCCCGCAGCTACGTGGAAAAGGACGCCCAGGCACACGACCTGCTCGGCACCTACCTGTTTCCCTATGACCAGCACGACAAGCGGGTCAGCACCCTGTCGGGCGGCGAGCGGGCGCGGCTGGCGCTGCTGAAGCTGGCCCAGGAGGACCACAACCTGCTGGTGCTGGACGAGCCGACCAACCACCTGGATATGGAGATGCTGGAGACGCTGGAAGCGGCGCTCGACGACTTCCACGGCACGCTGCTGATGATCAGCCACGACCGCCGGCTGGTGGAGAACCTCGCCGACCAGATCTGGCTGATCGAGGACGGGCAGTTCTACAGCTACCCGGGCGGCTACAGCTACTACAAGGAAAAGCACCGGCCGGCTGAGGTGGCGGCGCCGGTGAAGGCGGCGCTCAGTGCCCCGGAGAAGCCGAAAGGCAAGGGCCTGTGGCACCTGAAGCGCGAGGCCGAGGCGATTGAGGCCGAGATTGCCGCGCTGGAGGAGCAGCTGAACGCCGCCCACGACGCGCTGGCCTCCGCTGGCCCAGACGCCGACTTCGCCGCGCTGGGTGAGGCCGCCCACCTCCTGGAGCAGCAGCTGGAGCAGAAAATGGACGACTGGGCCAGGGTGCAGGGCGAGGTGGAGGCCAGGGGGTAGGGGAGAGGGCTAAACAGCAGCGCGGTCCCTACACCAGGGGCCGCGCTGCTGCCTGTGAGGTGCAGGGCGGGTGGACCGCCTCTGCCCCTCAGTCCGCCACGCCCGCCACTTCCACCGGCAGTGCCACGCCCTGCATCTTCAGCGCGGCCTCGGTCCAGCCCTCGTCGCTGAGGTGGCGGTACAGGTGCGCCCACTGCCAGCGCCGGTACGCGGCCGCCTGCGCCGGCGCGCCGCGTTCCCGCCCGGTGTATCCGCCCAGATCGTCCAGCGTGCGCGGCCCCCAGGCAAAACTGACCCGTCCAGTACCGGCCGCAGCTGCGGCCAGCCAGCGGCCCAGCGTGTCTTCCGGCGGCAGGCCATACAGCACCACCTCGCCGCTCAGCCGGGCGTCTGGCCCCAGCAGCTGCACGCCGGGAATGTTCTCGGTCAGGTACTCGGCCACCTTGCCCTCGGCATAGGCGTTGGCGCCCGCCCGCAGGTGCTGCATGGCAGACTTGGGGTCCAGGCGCGGCAGGGAGAGCGAGGACGCCCCCTCACCGGCCAGGTCCAGCGGCGCCGCCGGGCGCAGGCCCTCCAGCATCAGCTCGGTGCGGACCCGGCCCCGGAATTCGTTCTGCTGGATGGTGGCCGCCAGGTCACGCAGGCCGGTCGGCAGCTGCGCCTCGCGGTACTTCACGCCGCGCACGCCCTCCAGCGTGAACTGCAGGGTGCCGGACGTCTTGCCCACCAGCCGGGGCTGCTCCAGTTCGCCGTGCAGGTGCCACAGCGGCGCGGCCATGCCCTCCCCGAACGGCTCGAAGCGCGCGATCTCCTCGGCGAAGGCGGGCGTTACCAGCGACACCGGTAGGCCCGCGTCCAGGGTCAGCAGCGGCACCGGGCGCGGAAACTGCCGGGCGTAGTCGTGCAGCCGCTCGCGCAGCGCCGGATACTGGCCGTCGCGCAGCGAGAAGCCGGCAGCCCCCGGATGCCCGCCGTATTTGTGCAGCAGGTCGGCGGCGTGGTGCAGGCCGCCCACCGCCGAGATGCCGGGCGTGCTGCGGACGCTGCCCTTGCCCTGCGCCACGATGTACACCGGCTTGTGGTACGCCTCCAGCAGCTTGGCGGCCACAATGCCCATCACGCCGGGATGCCAGTCCGGGTGCGTCACCACGATGGCCGGGTCGCTGGGGTCGGCCATTTGCAGCGCCTGCTGGTACATCTGGTCCTGCAGCACGCGCCGGTCGGCGTTGCGCGCCTCCAGATACACCGCCAGCTCCTGCGCGCGGCGGGTGCTGTCGGTGGTGAGCAGCTCCAGCGCAAGGTCAGCCTCGCCCAGGCGCCCGGCCGCGTTGATGCGGGGCGCCAGCACGAACGCCACGTTGCGGGTCGTCATCTCCGCATCCGGCTGGCCGTCCATCAGCGCCCGCAGGCCCGGCAGGGTGGTGCGGCGGAAGCCCTTCAGCCCCGCCTGCACCAGCGCCCGGTTCTCGCCCAGCAGCGGGGCCACGTCCGCGATGGTGCCGAGCGTCGCCAGCGGCGCGTACTGCAGCGGCTCCGGCTCGCCCAGCTCCTCGTGCACCGCCCACAGCAGGTGGTACGCCACGCCCGCGCCGGTCAGGTTGTGCAGCGCCGGGTCGTAGTGGGCCGTCAGTTTCGGGTGCGCCACCAGGCAATCGGGAAAGTCCGGGCCGGGCGAGTGGTGGTCGGTGACGATCACCTCCAGGCCCCGGCTCAGCAGGCTGCGCACCTCCTCCAGGTTGGTCACGCCGCAGTCCACCGTCACCAGTACGTCGCAGGCTTCGGCGTGTTCCTCCACCCGGTCCAGGTGAATGCCGTAGCCTTCCTTGAGGCGGTGCGGAATGAAGCCGTGGACGTTCGCGCCCAGGGCGCGCAGCCCCAGCACCAACACGGCGGTGGCCGTCACGCCGTCGGCGTCGTAGTCGCCGTGGATGCGGATGGTCTTTTCCAGCCGGATCGCCTGCACCAGCCGCCGGGCCGCCTCGTGCAGGCCGGGGTTGGGGGTGAGTACGCGCTCCGGGAACAGGTGCTCGCGGCGCAGGCCACGGGCGTGCAGCAGCTGGGCCAGCGGGGCCGGCACCTCGAATTCGGTCATGGTGCCGAGCAGCTCGCTCAGGCTGGCGGGGGCGGCCAGCTGCCAGCGCGGCACCGTCGGGAGGGGAGTTTTCATGTGGAGAGCACCGTTTCTGGAGTGGAGTCCGGCTGCGTGTCCGGGGTGGGGGCTGCCTGCAGCATCACCGCCTGAAGGGTGGCCTGAAGCCGCTCCTCCGCCTGACGGCGGCGGGTCTGGTCCTGCCGCCGACGCCAGCTGAGCTGCAGATGGCGCGGCAGGATCAGCAGCGCCACATACAGCCCCCCGGCCAGCAGGCTCAGCGCGACCACCGCGCCGGCCGGCAGCACCGCCTCGCGGCCGGCGAACAGCAGCGGCAGCCGCACCGACACCGGGTTTTCCAGCGACACCAGCACGGCGTAGCCGCTGAGGGCCAGCAGCACCAGCACCTGGATCAGCTGAATCACGCGCATGAACACAGTGTAAAGCGGGCGGGGGGTTCGGGCGTGAGGCCAGCGAAAACCGGCCGGGGAAGCGTTCCCCGGCCGGCTTGTCTTGATCTGGTGTTACTGCGCCGGGCCGGTGGCGGCCGTCTTGCCCTTGCGGCCCTCGGCACGCTCCTCGAAGAACACGACCATCGGCGAGACGATGTAGATGCTGCTGTACGTCCCGACCACGATGCCCACGATCATAGCGATGGAGAAGTCGCGCAGCACCGGCCCGCCGAAGATCAGCAGGCTGACCAGCGGGAGCAGGGTGCTGATGCTGGTCATGACGGTGCGCGACAGCGTCTGGTTGATGCTGGTGTTCACGATCTCGCGTGAGCTGCGCCCCCGCATCAGCCGGTGGTTCTCACGGATGCGGTCCGAGACGATGATCGAGTCGTTGAGCGAGTACCCGATCACGGTCAGGATCGCCGCCACGGTGGCGATGCTGAACTCCAGGTGCAGCAGGCTGTAGAGGCCCATCACGATGGCCACGTCGTGGAACACCGCGAACACCGAGCCGATGCCGGTGACGGCGTCGAAGCGGAACCACACGTACACCAGAATCAGGCCCAGGCCCAGCAGCACCGCGTAGATGGTCTGGGTGGTGAGTTCCTGCCCCACCGCCGGCCCGATGGTCTCGGTCTGCTGCACCTCGCCGCCCGGCAGCGCCTGAATGCGGGTGGTCAGCTGACCGACCTCGGCCGTGGTGAGTTCCGGCACCTTGATGCTGTAGCTCGCTCCCTCCACCCCCGGCGTCACGCTGCGCTGGATGGTGCTGTTCTGGGCCGTCACCTTGGCCACGCCGGCCCCGGTCACGGCGCTGCGCACCTGATCCACGTTGGTGGCGGTGCTGGTCCGCACCGTCAGGTTGGTGCCGCTGGTGAAGTCCACGCCGTAATCCAGCCCGCGCACGCCCAGCAGGATGGCGCCCGCCAGCGCCAGCAGCAGGCTGATGCTGGTGACCACCGGGGCGACCCGGATGTAGTTGAACTTCGGCACGCCGATGCGGCGCGGGGCCGAGAAGTCGCGGCGGCGCGCCAGCGCCTGCATCATCCACTTGGCGAACACCAGGTTCGAGAAGGCCGAGGCCAGCACGCCGATGATCAGCGTGACGGCAAAGCCCTTCACCGGACCCGACGCGAACTGGTACAGCGCCGCCGCCGACAGCAGGTGCGAAGCGTTCACGTCCAGGATGGTCAGGGTGGAGTGCTCATACCCGGTCTGGATGCTGTTCTTGATGCCCTTGCCGCGCGCCAGCTCTTCCTTGATGCGCTCGAAGCTGATCACGTTGCCGTCGATGGCCGCGCCGATGGTCAGCACCAGACCGGCGATGCCCGGCAGCGTCAGGGTGGCCCCGAAGCCGCCCAGCACGCCCAGGATGATGATGCTGGAGAACAGCAGGCCCAGCGCGCCCACCAGCCCGAACCACAGGCCGTAGTAGAAGAACAGCATGCAGAACACCAGCGCGATGCCCACCAGCGCGGCGATGGCGCCGCTGCGGATCGCGTCGGCGCCCAGGCTCGGCCCGATGCTGCGCTCGGCGTCCACCTTGATCGGAATCGGCAGCGAGCCGCTGCGCAGCACCAGCGCCAGGGCGCTCGCCTCTTCCGCCGTGAAGTTGCCGCTGATCTGGAAGTTGTTGTACAGCGCCGACTGGATGGTGGCCACGCTCTTGATCTGGTTGTCCAGCACGATGGCCATCAGGCGGCCCACATTCTTGCCGGTGAAGTCGCCGAAGGCGGTGGCGCCCTTGGCGGTGGTGGTCACCTGCACCAGCCAGCGGCCGGTCTGCGGGTCGGTGCCGGCGGTGGCGCCGCCCACGATCTCACCGGTGGCCTGGACCGGCCCCAGGTCCTTGAGCGTGTAGCCGCCGGACCCGGGGTGCTGCTGGGCGACCGTCGCGTCGCCCTTGGCGTTCGGATTCACCAGTCTGAACTCCAGCTGCGCCTGCTGGCCGATAATGCTGCGGGCGCGGGCCTGCACGGCGGGTGTGGCGCCGGGAATCTCCACCACCACGCGCTTGCCGCCGGCCACCGTCACGGTCGGCTCGGTCACGCCCAGCGAGTTGATGCGGTTCTCGATGATGGTCTTGATCTGGTCCAGCTGGTCGCGGCTGGCCACGCCAGTCTTGGGCGACAGTTCGATTCTCAGGCCGCCCTTGAGGTCCAGGCCCAGCGTGATGAACTGATACTGATCGTCCCAGAGCGAGAAGGGCGTCTGGCGGTGCTCCCAGGGTCGCCACACGAACAGCAGGCTGCCGACCAGGACCAGCAGCAGCAGAATCGGGGTCCAGGGGCTGTTCTTGCGCGGCGGGGTGCGCCGGGCATTGGGGCGCTTGCGCGCGTTGGGATTCATCAGGGACATGACACTCCAGTGGAACGGATGGGGGAGGGCGGAACGGGGCGGGGCCAGCAGCCCGCGGTTCAGCCGCCGTCGGTGTTCAGCCGGCCCAGCGTCAGCAGGTCCGGGCGGCGGGCCACGGCGGTCCGGTGCACCGGCAGCGTCAGGTCCGGCCAGCCAGACCCGGGCAGGTGCGCCACGCTGCCGGGCGGTCCCGGCAGCAGCGGCACGCCCGGCTGCGGCGTGGGCGCGGGCCGCAGGTCCGGCAGCACCGGCAGGCTGGCGCTGGCGCTGGGTGGACGGCTGTGGCCTTCCTGGTTCGGCTGCCAGCCGAGCAGCACCGCCAGCAGCGAGAGCAGCGCCAGCAGACCGGTGAAGGTCCGGGGGCGCGGCAACGGCAGCGGTGGCAGGCGGAGGCGGCTCATGGCAGGCTGTTCGGCGCGGCGGCGGCCCCACCGGTCACGGCGGGCGGCGGCGCAGACACTCCACCATAGCAAACCCCTGCCGGGGCGGGGCGGCCCGGCAGCACAGTGGGGGTGGTCCGGCGCGGCGCAGCGGCGTGCTTCATACTGGGCGCAATGCTTCAGACGGAAACCATCACCTCGGTCCACAACCCCCAGCTCAAGCGGCTGGTCCGGCTGCACCATCGCCGCGACCGTGAACGCGAGGGGGTGTGGCTGATCGAGGGCGCCCGGGAGGTGCAGCGGGCGCTGGACGGCGGGCTGTCGCTGCAGATGCTGTACCTGTGCCCGGAGCTGTACAGCGACGAGGGCCGCGCGCTGGTGCCCCGGATGCCCTCGCCGCAGACGCTGGTGGCCCGCCCCGCGTTTGAGCGGGTCAGCCACCGCGAGAATCCGGACGGGGTGCTGGCCGTGTGCCTGACCCCGCAGCCGTCGCTGCCGCCGGTCGGGCCGGACGCGCTGGTGCTGGTGCTGGTGGGCCTGGAGAAGCCCGGCAACCTGGGCGCCCTGCTGCGCACCGCCGATGGGGTGGGCGTGGACGCGGTGCTGCTGACCGGCAGCGGCACCGACCTGGGCAACCCCAACGTGATCCGCAGCAGCCAGGGCAGCGTGTTCACCCAGCCGGTGGCGGCGCTGGAGGCCCAGGCGGCGCTGACGTGGCTGCGTGAACACCACTTCGTGCTGGTGGCCTGCACGCCGGAGGCGGAGCAGCCGTACTGGTCGGCCCCGCTGACCGGGCGGGTGGCGCTGCTGCTGGGCAGCGAGCACGACGGGCTGCCGCCCGAGTGGCGTGAGGCCGCCGACCTGCGGGTCAGCATTCCGATGCGGGGTCAGGCCGACAGCCTGAACGTCGCCACGGCCGGCGCGCTGGTGCTGTACGAGAGCTTGCGCCAGCGGCAGGGGCGCGGCGGATGAGCGAGGTCTACCGGAACTGGCTGCGCGAGCAGCTGAGTGCGGTACTGGACCCGGCCGAGGCGGAGCTGCTGGTCCGCCGATCGGTGCAGCGGCATGGCTGGGGCGGCACACACGTGTTCGGTCCGCGCGAGGTGGTGACCACCCTGCAGGACGTGTATGTCCAGCTGCGGCAGCGTCTGGGCGAGGCCCAGGCTGACCGCTGGGTGGAGCACACCACCTCGGAGCTGTACCGCTTCATGGCGCAGGTGCCGCCGCCGGACGAGGCTGCCCCAGCGGCGGCACCTGCCGTCACGGTGCGCTGGGGCCGCCGCGCCCACGACCTGCCGCTGCTGCTGGCCCGGGTGAATATGGAGGCGGCGCAGCACGCCCTGGAAACGGTTCACGCTACACCGGAGCTGATGCGGGTGCCGGGGCTGCTGCGGGCCGCGGAGTGGGACGTGCAGACGGCCCGGGCCGAACTGCGCCGCTGGGAGGCCGAGGAGCGGCTGGCAGCCCTGCAGGCGCAGCATTCCCGCAGCGAGCTGGCCGACGAGCTGCGCAGCGCCCAGGCCCAGGAGCGGCTGCAGGACCTGACGGTCCGGGCGCTGGAGGGTGAACTGGCATTTGAGCGGGCTGCCCAGCAGCGCGGCAGTCTGCCGTCGGGCAGCAGTGGTCTGGAGACCCAGCTGGCCCATCAGCGGCTGCTGCTGGCGCAGACGCGGGGCTTTCTGGCGGCGTTCAGTTCCCTGACCGCGGACATGCCCACCTCACCGCCGCAGGATCAGCCCTTCATGGCCGGGTCGCCACTGTTCCGGGTGCAGCAGGCCCGGGTGGGGGGCACAGCGCTGGCGGAGCAGCTGACCTCACTGGTCCCGCAGGCGCGCGTCGCCCCGTCCGCCCTGACCCGGATCGAGGACGAGGTGGCCTCGCTGCTCCACGACACGCTGGAAACGGCGCGGCGGCATCAGGCGCAGTTCACCGAGCTGCGGGCCAGAAGTCAGCTGCTGGAGCAGCGGTTGAGTCAGCTGTCCAGTGAACAGCCGGATCCGCTGCTGCTGGCCCGCGTTCAGGTGGACGTGCAGCAGACCGGCGCGGCCATCCGGCTCCACAGCGACCACCTGCTGGAGGCGCTCAGCGTGCTGAACTCGGTGGCGGAGCTGACCCGGCAACGCTGACCCCGTAATATGAACACACCAATCAGGTGAGACATGAACTTTTCACCCGCAGCTTCGGTACACTGATCTCATGATTCGTCACCTCAGCGACACCCGCACGGCGGAAGGCCGTGTCCGGTTTCTGCTGCAGAACGGTCAGGTGCTGCTCAGTGCAGAGGGGCCCGGCTGGACCCATCAGTCCACCCACCTGACGCTGGAGCGGGCAGCGCTGCAGGTGGCGCTGTTGCCGCAGGTGTCGCAGGCGCTGTACGAGTCGGCCCTGAGCGAACTGGAGCGTCAGGCACAGATGGAATAGAACACCGGCCCGAACAGGGCCGGTGGTTGCTCTGGGTGGCTTACGCGCGGCTGAGGCTGGCGAACTTGACCAGCAGTTTCTTGGTGCCGGCCGACGCAAAGTGGACCGTCACCTCCTGCCGGTCGCCCACACCCGCCACCGCCAGCACCTGTCCAGCCCCGAACTTGGGGTGCGTGACCTGTTCGCCGCCCCGGTAGGCCAGCTCGCCGGTCAGCGGACTGGTGTTCTTGACCGCGCTGGGCGCAGTGGGCCGCGCCGGAACGGTCGGGCGGTAGTCGCGCCAGGTCTTCTGGCGGTACTCCTGGGCCTGACCGTACTGGTCCACCGTGTCGAAGCCGCCCTGAATCTCTTCCAGGAAACGCGAGTCCTCGGAGGAGTTGGTCTTGCCGTACTGCATGCGGTTCTGGGCCGCCGTCAGGAACAGCCGTTCCATCGCGCGGGTGATGCCGACATAGAACAGCCGCCGCTCCTCCTCGATGCCGCCCGGTTCCACCAGCGAGTTCTTGCTGGGCAGCAGCCCCTCCTCGGCGCCCACGATGAACACCGCCGGGAACTCCAGCCCCTTGGCGTTGTGCAGCGTCATCAGCGTCACGCTGTCCTCCGGCACGTTCTTGTTTTCCTGCTTGGCGCGCATGTCGTCCACGCTGGACAGCAGCGCCGCGTCGTCCAGGAAGTCCTGGATGGTGCCGCCCTCGTGCTCCTGGGACCACTCCTCGGCGGCGTTTACCAGTTCCTCCAGGTTCTCCAGCCGCACCGCGCCCTCCTGCCCCTCCTGGCGCAGCAGGTCCACGTAGCCGCTCGACTCGATGGCGTAGCGCAGGAAGCCGCCCGGTGAGTAGACGTCGGCGGCCTCCGCGAACGCCTGCATCAGCCGCGCAAACTCCACCGGCTTGCTGCCGCCCCGGTCCAGAATCTCCTCGCCGTGGGCGCAGGCGGCCAGCAGGCTGGTGCGGTTGATCTGCGCCCACTCGGCAAGTTTCGCCAGCGCCGTGTCCCCGATGCCGCGTTTGGGCCGCCCGATGATGCGCCGCAGCGCCACGTCGTCCGAAGGGTTGATGCTCAGACGGGCATACGACAGGATGTCGCGGATCTCGCGGCGGTCGTAGAAGCCCACGCCGCCCACGATCTTGGCCGGAATGCTGCCCCGCCGCAGGCTCTCCTCGATCACGCGCGACTGGGCGTTGGTACGGTACAGGATGGCGATCTCCGAGAACTTGCGGCCCTCGTGGTGCAGCCGCGTGACCCATTCGGCCACGAAGTCGCCCTCGCCGCGGTGGTCGTTGGCCCGGTGGAACATCACCGGGTGGCCGTCCTCCTTGACCGGTTTGAGGGTCTTCTCCAGCCGCTCGGTGTTGTTCTCGATCAGCTGGTTGGCCAGCCCCAGCACCCGCGCCGAGCTGCGGTAGTTGTGCTCCAGGCGGTACACGCGCGCGTCCGGGTAGTCCTTCTGGAAGTCCAGGATGTTCTGGATGTCGGCGCCGCGGAACTTGTAGATGCTCTGGTCCGGGTCGCCCACCACCAGCAGGTTGCGGTCGCGGCTGGCCAGCAGCCGGGTCAGCTCGTACTGGGCCTTGTTGGTGTCCTGGTACTCGTCCACGTGAATGAACACGGCCCGGTCCTGCACCCGCTCCAGCACGCCCGGCACCTCCTGAAACAGCCGCACCGTCTCGGTGATCAGGTCACCGAAGTCGATGGCGTTCTGGGCCTTCTTGCGCGCCTCATAGCGGCGGTACACCTCGGCCGCCGCTTCCTTCGGGACGCCGGAGATGTAGCGCTCGGCCTGCCGCTCCAGTTCACCGGGGCTCAGCAGGTTGCTCTTGGCCCGGTCCAGAATGCTGCGCAGCACGCGCGGGTTGGTGTCGGGGCCGATGCCCGGCACGGTGCCCATTACCTCCTTGAGCACGTCCAGCTGATCGTCGTCGTCGTAGATCACGAAGCCGCGCCTCAGGCCGATGTACTCCCCGTAGGCGCGAAGAATCCGCACGCCCGCCGAGTGGAAGGTGCTGATCCACAGCCGGTCGGCGCCCTGAATCAGGTGGCTGGCCCGCTCGCGCATCTCGGCGGCGGCCTTGTTGGTGAAGGTCACGGCCAGGATCTGGCCCGGGTCCACGCCGTAGTGCTGGATCAGGTGGGCGATGCGGTAGATCAGGGTGCGGGTCTTGCCGCTGCCGGCCCCCGCGATCACCAGCGCCGGGCCGCGAAAGTGGTCGGCGGCCTCCGCCTGATTGGGGTTGAGTTGAGAGAGGAGATCACTGCCGGAAGTCACTGAGGCATTCTAGCGCGGCGGCGGTATGTTTTTGGCGTAACGGCACATGCGCCACACGCAAGTGGCCACCTCCAGCAGTCTGGAGGTGGCCGCCCGACGAAGAGTGCGGCGCTCAGGCCTTGGGCTTGTCCGGTCCCTGTGCGGGCTTGGACGCCGCGTCGGTGGACTTGCCCGGGGTGGCGGTCTCCTTGGCTTTGTCCTTCGCCTGCCCCAGCTGTGCCTGGGCCGCGGCTCCGGCCTCCTTGGCCTTTGCCTGGGCGGCGGACTCCACCTGCTGGCCCTCTGCCTTCGCCTCACCGGCCACCTGCCTGGCCGCCCCCTGAGCCTCCTTGGCCTTGTCCTTGGCGGCGTCCAGCTGCGGCTGGACCGCGTCCTTCACCTGCGCGCCCTGGTCCTTGGCGCTGTCCGCCGCGTCCTTCGCGGCGTCGCCCGCCTTGTCGGCGGCGCCGGCCACCGCCGTCTTCACGTCGTCCGCCGCGCCCTTGGCGGCCTCCACCGCGCTGCCCACGCCATCCTTGGCGGCCTCGCGCACCTCGCCGGCCTTGTCGGCCAGCACGGCGCCGGCGTCGCGTGCAGCGTCACGGGTCTTCTGCCAGCTGTCCGAGGCGGTGTCGGCCACCGTGCGCGCGGCGTCCGTGACCCCCAGCTCCTCCAGCTTGCGGTTCAGCAGCGCCCGGTTCTGCTCGCGGCTGAAGTAGTACACCGCCGCGCCGATGATGGTGCCCAGCAACAGGAAACGCTTGACTGGAAAGCGGTGCTCGGGTTCAGGTTCAAACATCCTTTCAGCGTAGACACGCCGTTCTCATGTGGGGTGAGCAGGGCTTTAGGTCTGTTTCAGTCTCCTGCCGGCAGCAGGCCCAGCCGCCGGGCCAGCGCCTCCGAAATGATCCACTCGCCGTCGTGCTCAATGTGCATCAGCACGCAGCCGCGCTCAAGATAGAAGTCGCGGATCAGGGCCCAGGCGCTGTCCTCGTCGGCGGCTTCCATCTCCAGGTCCTCCAGCGTGCCCCACACGTCGCCGTCAATGTCCTCGCTGTTCAAGGCCTCGGCGTGGCCACTGAAGATGTAGGCGTCCACCTTCTCATCGAGCGGATACTCCACACCCGGCTCGCGCCGCTCCAGGCGGTCGTCACGTTCGTACAGGCCGGCCAGAAACGCCTGCCACTGCTGCTCACTCAGATGCACGTCCATACCGGCAGTCTAGAGCGCGGGCCGGGAACCATCGCGCCCCGCACACCATAGACTGGGCCATATGTGGCAATCCAGGCTCCGGATGATCCTTGTGGCGAGTGCGGCAGCGGTACTGATGTGGGGCAGCCTGGGTGCGGCGCAGTCGGGCGGCGGCTTCGGCGGGCGGTCCGGCGGCTCCAGCTCCGGTTCCAGCTCTGGGGGCGGCTACAGCGGGGGCGGCGGCTACAGCGGCAGCCGGGGCGGGAGTTACGGGGGCGGGTACTCCGGCGGCGGATATTCCGGCGGTGGGTACGTTCCGATTCCGGTGGGGCCCGGCTATGGGTACGGCTACGGCGGGGGCGGCGGCTTCGGGCTGGGCGGCATTGTGCTGGTGGTGCTGATCATCGGCGGGGTGATGCTGTTCATGCGCCGCAGCATGAGCGCGGGTGGCGGCGGGACCGGGCTGGCCGGAGCGCTGGGCGGCACCGGGACCGCCCAGGCGCTGATGGTCCAGCTGATCTTCACCGAGGGCGACGACGTGAAGCGGGCGCTGCAGCAGGTGGCCCAGAGCGGCGACCCCGACACCAACGAGGGGCTGGCCCAGATGCTCACCGAAGCTGCCCTGGTGGCGCTGCGCCACCCGGAGCGCTGGACCTACGGCAACGTGGAACGCGCCCAGGGCACGCCCGCCTCGGCCGACGCGCAGGTGGGCAGCTGGGCCACCCAGGCCCGCGCCGCCTTCACCACCCAGACCACCAGCAACTACCAGAACAAGGACGTGCACAGCGGCTACGCCCACAGCGCCGACTACACCTTCCAGAAGGACGTGGGCGACCTGTATTTGGCCCTGACCATCGCGGTGGCGGCGCACACCCTGCCGGGCATGCCACCGGCGGGCGCCACCGACGCCGCCGAGGTCCGGGCGGCCTTCCAGGCGATCAGCAGCTTGAATCCCGGCGACCTGATCCGCGCCGAAGTGGTGTGGAGCCCCGATGCCGAGGGCGAGTTCCTGAGCGAGGACGAGGCCATCCAGAAGTACCCCCGGCTCGGCAAACTCTGACGTGGGGCGGCCCGGACTGTACCTTCCCTGACGGCCCCGCCCGGGCCGCCTGCTAGTCTTCCGGCGTGTCCACCCCCCGCTACGACGACATCATCCTGGGCGGCGGCGCGGCCGGGCTGAGCCTGCTGTACCACCTGCGCCGGGCGGGGCTGGGCGAGCGCCGGGTGCTGCTGATTGACCGGGGTGACGGTGCCGGGCTGGAGCGCACCTGGTGTTACTGGGAACGTGGCGACGGTCCGTACGAGGCCGCGCTCAGCCGCACCTGGTCGCACGTCTGGCTCAACGACGAGCAGCAGCTGCGCCGGCTGGACATCCGGCCCTACCGCTACAAGCTGCTGGAAGGCGGCGCCTTCGGGGCGTGGCTGGCGCCGTGGCTGGACCACCAGCCGCACCTGACCCGGCTGAGCGGAGAGGTTCAGCGGGTCGAGACCGTGCCGGGCGGCGTGTGCGTGTGGGTAGACGGCCAGCCGCACCACGGGCGCTGGGCCTACAACTCGCTGGGCGGTGTGCCCGCTCCGCAGCCCGGCTACCATCATCTGCTGCAGCACTTCCGCGGCTGGGAAATCGAGACGCCGCATGCTGCCTTTGACGCCGGGGCCGCCACCTTCATGGATTTCCGGGTGCCGCAGGGGGGCCCCGGTGACCTGCGCTTCGTGTACGTGCTGCCCCGGGACAGCCGCCGGGCGCTGGTGGAGTACACCGCCTTCAGCCCGGAACTTCTGCCGGTGGCCGACTACGACGCTGGCATCCGGCATCACCTGGACGCGGTGCTGGGCCTGTCCAGCTACACCGTGCACCGCACCGAGCAGGGCGTGATCCCCATGACCGACCAGCCGTTCCCGGTGCGGCGCGGCCGGATCATCCAGATCGGGACGGCAGGCGGCATGAGCAAGCCCTCCACCGGCTACACCTTCCAGCGCATTCAGCGGCACTCGCGTCAGCTGGCCGGGCAGCTGGCCCGCCGCGGTCACCCGCTGCTGCCGCCGGGCGGGTCCAGGCGGCACGCCTGGATGGACAGCGTGATGCTGCGGGCGCTGGCCACCGGACAGGAGGGACCGGCCTTCTTCGGCAGCCTCTTTGACCGCAACCCGGCCGAGCGGGTGCTGCGCTTTTTGGACGAGTCGAGCCGCCTCTCCCAGGACTTGGCGCTGATGCTGACGGTAAATGTGCCGAGGTTCGTGCGGCTGGGCCTGGAGGTGACGTGGCGTGACCAGAAAGCGGCGCGGGAGAGCTCGCTCCCGCACCGCGTCTGAGCCCAGCCGTTACAGCTTGACGGTCTCGTTGGTGCCCATGTGGCCGGCCGGCTGCCCGGTCACGGCGGAGCGGGCCATCTTGTACATAGTGCGCACCCGGCCCTCGCTCTCCCAGTACTCGGCGCCGTCGGCCTCCACCTTGATCAGCTGGATGTTCGGGTCGTCGATGCCCTCCGGGAAGTAGGCCTTGTAGAAGTCGGTCCACAGCTCTTCCAGCTTGGCGCGGTCCTCGATCAGCTGACCGCGGCCACTCACGCTCACGTAGTTGTTCTTGGCGTCCGAGTAGCTCACGTTGACCTGCGGGCGGCTGCGGATGTCGCTGACCGTCTCGGTGTCCCGGCCGCCGATGAACCAGATGTCGCCGTCGAACTCGGCCTGCTGGGTGGTCATGGGCCGGGCACGCAGGCCGCTGTCGTCGGCCACGGTGGTCAGCATGGCAAATTTGATGTCCTTGATGATGGCCGCGATGTGCTGGATGTTCTCTTCGCGCGTCAGTTCACTCATGGAGGCATCTGAGCACCGGCCGGGCCCACCTTCTGCGAGGCATCCCACCGGATAAAGGTCAGATGCAGGTCCGGTAACGGTCGTCTTCAGCCGGCGAGGCCGCTCACTTCAGGTTTTTCACCCGCTGCACCAGCACCACGCCCAGCAGAAAGAAGGCGGCCGCGATGCCGAACACCAGCGTGTACCCCAGGTTCGGCTGCAGCGCGTTGCCCCAGTCGAGCAGGCGGCCCTGCGGGGTCTGGGCCAGCTGCGGCGCCACGAAGGCCACGTGCCAGATGCCCATGTCGCGCCCGAAACTGCGGCGGCTGGGCATCGCGTCTGAGCCGAGCGCCCAGTCCACGCTGGTGAAGGCCCCGAAGCCCAGCCCGAACACCAGCGCCAGCAGCAGCACGCCTCCAAAGGGTGGTCCGAACAGCAGCAGGATGGCGGCAGCGGCCATCACGCTGCCGGCGAAGAAGATCACCGGCTTGCGGCCCAGCCGGTCCGAGAGCTGCCCGGCCAGCAGGGTGCTAGCCACCCCACCTACGATGATGGCGAGCAGCATCACGCTGCTGGCGGTCACGGCGTTGCCCAGGTTCAGCCCGAACAGCCGGAAGCGGCCGATCACGTCGTGCAGGTAGTACTGCAAAAACGGCTGCACGCTGTACTGACCCAGCGAGAACAGCGCCCGCGTCACGAACACCCAGAAGAAGGCGTTCTGGGCGAACAGCTGCAGCCAGCCGAGCCGGGGCGCGGTGTCGGCCGGCAGCTCCTGGCGCGGCGGCTCCGGCACCCGCAGAATGGTCACTAGGGCGCTGAGGCCCAGCACCACCGCCACCAGCACGAAGGCCAGCTCGCGCGGCACCACCGCCGTGCCCACCAGCGCGCCCACCACGCCGCCCAGCAGCTGGCCACTGAGCTGCAGCAGGCCCATCACGCCGCTGTAGCGCCCGCGCTGCGCCGGGGCCACGTACTCGGGAATCAGCGCGCTGTAGGGCGCGGTGGCGAAATTGTTGCCGAACTGCACCAGCAGGAAGCCCAGCAGGTACACGTTGAATCCGGCGCGCAGCCCGAAACCCATCACCAGCAGGCCCGCCACGTTGGCAGCCACGCCCCAGCGGATAAAGGTGATGCGCTTGCCCACACGGTCGCTGTAACTGCCCACCAGCGGCGGCAGCACCAGCGCCACCACCGCGCCCAGCCCGCTGAGCAGGCCCAGGTAGGTGCCCTTGTGCGCGCTGCCCACCAGCCGCTCGATGTCGGCTGGCATCAGGATCAGCAGCAGGAGCAGCCAGTGAAAGGCGCTGCCGAACCAGAAACTGGAGAGCGCCCAGGGGCTGACGCGCGGCAGGGACGGCTGAATTGTGGGGGCGACCATGTGAGCCCGAGTATACCGGGCCGCCGGTCAGCGGGCGGTGCGCGGCCGGCTCAGTAGCCTTCCTCCAGCCGCCCCGCGTCCACCCGTACCCGCTGCCGGAACACGTAATAGTTCCAGACCTGATACCCGATGATCAGCGGCAGGAAAATCACGCCCACGATGGTCATCAGCCGCAGGGTGTACGGCTGGCTGGCCGCGTTCTGCACCGTCAGGTCGAACTGCTGGCCCAGGGTGCTGGGCAGCACCCGTGGAAACAGCCCCAGGAACACGGTCAGGGTGGAGAAGGCCACCGTCAGGCCGCTGGCCAGGAACGCCAGCCCGTCCCACTTGCGGGTGAGCGCCACCCAAATGCTGCCGAGCGTGATGGCCGCCGCCACCGGAAACAGCCAGCTGGCCAGGCCGAAGTTCTGAAAGAGCCCCTCGCGCACGTAGCCCAGATACACAAAGGCCAGCGTGGCCACCGTGGCCAGGAAGCCCCAGAACAGGGCAGCCTGTCGGGCACGGGCGTGCAGTTCGTCGCCCTTGTGCAGCCGCAGCAGCAGGAAGGTCGCGCCGTGCAGCATGAACAGCAGCAGGGTGGCGGCTCCGCCCAGCAGCGAGAACAGGTCGAAATAGTCACGCAGGCTGCCCTGGAACTTGCCGGCCGTCCCGATCGGCAGGCCGCGCACCAGGTTGGCCATCACCACGCCCCAGAAGAACGCCGGAATCAGGCTGCCCACGAAGCTGGTCACGTCCCAGAACACCCGCCAGCCGGGCCGGTCAATCTGCGAGCGGAACTCGAAGGCCACGCCGCGCCCGATCAGGGCCAGCAGAATGAGCGCGAAGATCGGATAGATGCCGGTGAGCAGCGCCCCGTACCACAGCGGGAAGGTGGCGAAGATGGTCCCGGCGGCCAGGATCACCCACACCTCGTTGCCGTCCCAGAACGGACCGATGGTGCCGATCATGGCCTTGCGCTCGCGCTCGTTGCGGGCCAGCAGCGGGCGCAGCAGGTCCACGCCGAAGTCGAAGCCCTCCAGGAAAAAGTAGATGGTGAAGCTGACCGCGATGATCCAGAACCACAGGTCCGCGAGCGTCATGCCTCACCGCCGTCGTAGCGGGGAGCCGGCAGGCCTTCGGCTTCCACGTCCGGCCGGTGCAGGCCGGCGGTGGCGGTGCGGGTCAGCAGGAACACGTCCAGTCCGATCAGCAGCAGGTACACGATCCAGAACGACACCAGGCTCACCAGCACCACGCCGGGGGCCAGCGGACTCACCGCGTTGGCGGTCAGCAGCTGTCCCTGCACGATCCACGGCTGGCGGCCCATCTCGGTGGTGATGAACCCGCTGAAGTTAGCAATATGCGGAATCAGCGGCATGAACAGCAGGCCGGTCAGGTACAGCGGCGCGCCGGTCAGGCGCCCCTTGCGCCACAGCCACAGCCCCCACACCACCATGCCCAGCATCAGCAGGCCGCAGCCGACCATGATCCGGAAGGCCCAGTACACCGGCCAGACCGGCGGAATGTAGTTGCCGGGACCGTACTTGGCCTGGTACTCCTTCTGCAGGTCGTGCAGGCCGGTCACGCCACCGGTGGGGCGGTTGTAGGCCAGGATCGAGCCCACGTAGGGAATTTCCAGGTTGAACAGGTTGCGCCCCTCGCGGTTGCTGGGCAGCGCGATCAGACTCTCGGGCGTCTGGCCGGTGGTGGTGTCCCAGATGGCCTCGAAGGCCGCGAACTTCATCGGCTGGTCCCGCCGGGCACTCTGGCCCTGCAGGTGGCCCACCGCGATCACCCCGAAGGTCCCGATGGCCGCGATGACCAGCCCCACCTTCATGGCCGCCAGGAAGTGGCCGCGCTCACTGGCATGCTGCTGACGGCCCGCCTGATCGTCCCCGGCCTGACGCAGACCCTGGGCGTTGTGCTGCGGGCCCCGGGTGGTAAGCGGGGTCTGCTGCGGGCGCGGGGTGTGGGTACGCACCGTGCGCTCCCCGCGCCGCAGGTGGTAGGCACTCACGCCCAGCACGAAGAAGGCCGCGATGGTGAGCCCGGCGAACCAGATGTGGAAGAACCACGACCAGCCCTTGGGGTTGGTCATGACGGCCCAGAAGCTGGTCATCAGCGCCTGTCCGTTCACCACCTCAAAGCCCACCGGGTGCTGCATCCAGGCGTTGGCGATGATGATCCAGAAGGCGGAGATGGTGCTGCCGACCGCCACCAGCCAGATGCTGGCGAGGTTGGCCCACTTCGGCAGCCGGTCGCGGCCGAACCACCACAGCCCCAGGAAGGTGCTCTCCAGAAAGAAGGCCATCAGCACTTCCAGCGCCAGCGGCACCCCGAAGATGTTGCCCACGAAGTTGGAGAAGCCGGCCCAGTTCATGCCGAACTGGAACTCCTGCACGATGCCGGTCACGACGCCCACCGCGAAGTTGATCAGGAACAGGTGGCCGAAGAACTTGGTCAGGTCCTCGTACAGCTGGCTCTGCCGGGCGTAGGCCAGCGTCTGGAACACGGCGATGGTGATGGCCAGCCCCACCGTGAACGGCACGAAGAAGAAGTGGAAGATGTTGGTGGTGGCAAACTGGAAACGCGACAGATCAAGTGCGGTGAATCCCAGGGCATCCATGAAACCTCCCGGCACCGTGCTCGGGTGCCCTGTGCCCATCTTGTCCTGAGGGCACAGGACGGATGACCTTCCGGTCCTGAGCGTCCGTTTAGAAGGAGGGCGCGGGCCACATTTCCGGCACCAGCCGGGCGTGCTGCAAGCGGTACACCCGGTTCACCAGCTGCAGCGGACGCGGCCGGTGCGTCACCAGCAGCAGGGTGCGCCCGCGCAGCTCCTCCGCGATCAGCTGCACGGCCCGCTCCTCGCTCTGCGGGTCCAGGTGGGCGGTGGGTTCGTCGAGCAGCAGGGTGTCGGACGGTTTGAGCAGCGCGCGGATCAGTGCCACCCGCTGGCGTTCGCCGCCACTGAGCGGCAGCCCGCCCTCGCCCAGCCAGCTGTCCAGCGACAGGGCGTGCAGGCCCAGCCGGTCCAGCAGCGCGCGCAGCCGCTCGTCCGGCACCTCCGGGTCGCCCAGGCGCAGGTTATCGCGCAGGGTGGCGTCCAGCAGCGCCGCGTCCTGGTCCAGCACGCTGATGCGGGCCAGCAGCTGCCCCGGATGCAGGTGGGTGAGCGGCACGTCGTCCCGGCTGACCTCGCCCGAGTGCGGGTCGGCGTCGCGGGTGAGCAGCCGCAGCAGGCTGGATTTGCCGGCCCCGCTCTCGCCGATCAGCCCGGTGCGGCTGCCGGGGGGAAGGGTCAGCTCCGCCTGTTCCAGCAGCGTCTGCCCGCCGACCTGCACGCCCACGGCGCGGAGCCGGTAGCCGGGCCGGGCCGGAACAGGCGTGTGGGTGTCCGGCGGCACGACTCTGGGGTGCAGGGCCAGCAGCGCCTGCACCCGCCGGGTCGCTCCATGCAGCCCGCTGAGCGTCAGGCCCAGCCCGGCCAGCGGCGCGGCGGCCTCGAAGCTGGTCAGGACGGCCAGGGTGGCCGCGGTGAGCAGCACCGCCGGAGCGGTGCCGATCATCGCCAGCGTCAGCAGCAGGGCGGTCAGGGTACTCAGCTCGCGCAGCAGGGTGTAGCCCGCGCCGAGCCACCCGGCCTGACGCTCGGCCCGGCCCAGCTGCCGGCTGGACTGCTGCAGCGTGCCGGACGGCGGTCCCGCCGCCAGGTCGGTGCGGGCCGCCAGGTCTTCCAGCAGGTCGCCGGCATAGGCGGCCCGGGCCTGATCTCGCCGCACCACGATGCCGGCGCTCAGCGGGGCCAGCAGCAGCGGGGTGAGGCCGCTCATCAGCAGCAAAAGCAGCACAGCGCCCGCCAGCGGCCACGACAGCGCCGAGAGCGACAGGCACACCGCGCCGGTCAGCAGCAGGAAACTGCTCAGCGGCAGCAGCACGCGCAGGGTGGCGTCCTGCAGCCGGTCGGTGTCGGCGGCGCTGGCGTCCAGCAGATCGCCGGTGCGGGTCTGGACCAGCAGCTCACGCCCCAGCGGCATCAGCTGCCGGTAGAGCCGCGCCCGCAGGCGGCTCAGCTGCCCCAGCGCCAGCCGGTGGGACACCAGCCGCTCCGCGTAACGGGCCGTCGCCCGGGTCAGGCCCAGCGCCCGCACCCCGGTGATCAGCAGCCCCAGGCTCAGCAACGTGGCCGGATGTTGCGCGGCCCCGGCCAGCAGGGCGCCTCCGGCGGCGTTCAGGCCCACGCCGGCCAGCGTGGCCAGCGCAGCCAGCAGCAGGGCCAGCACCATCGCCGGGCCGGCTGGACGCAGCAGCTGCAGCGCCGCCCTCACCGGGTCAGCTCCTGCGGCAGCTCCAGCTGTCCGGCCCGCAGCACCGCCTGCTGGAAGCCGGCCGGCACGTCGCGGTGCGTGACCAAGAGCACCGTGCGGCCCTTCAGGTGCGGGGTCAGCCGGGCGAGCAGGGCGCGTTCCGACAGCGGGTCCAGCTGGGCCAGCGGTTCGTCCAGCAGCAGCACCGGGGCCGGGCTCAACAGGGCGCGGGCCAGCGCCAGCCGGTGCCGCTCCCCGCCGCTCAGCGGGTGCCCGTCCTCCGCAATCTGCCGGTCGAGCGGGGTGGTCAGGTCCACCAGGGCCAGCAGCCGCAGCAGCTCCGGATCGGGGGCGTCCGGGGCCACCCGCCGCAGGTTGTCGCGGACCGTGCCGTGCAGGAAGCGCGGACGCTGCGTCACCAGCGGGGCCGCCTGCCGCCAGCGGTCCAGGTCGTATTCCGGCAGTGGATGCCCGTTCAGCAGCAGCTCGCCGCCGAACGGCAGGTAGCCGAGCAGCGTGTGCAGCAGGGTGGTCTTGCCGGCGCCGCTCTCGCCGGTCAGCGCCAGATGGGTGCCGGGCGGCAGGTCCAGCGAGAGGTCCTGCAGCAGCTCGCGTCCGGCCAGGTGCACCTGCAGGTGGTGCAGCCGCAGGTGCGGCCGCGCAGGCACCGACCGGTCCCCGGTGACCCTGGGCGCGGTCCCGAGCAGGGCATACAGGCGGCCGGCGGCCGGTTCCGCCTCCAGCGTGGCATGGCGGTCGGTGCCCAGCTGCCGCAGCGGTCCGAAGATCTCAGGCGTGATCATCAGCACCGCCAGCGCCACCGGAAAGCCCAATTTCGCCTCGAACAGTCGGATGCCCACCGTCACCGCCACCAGCGCCACGCTGAGGGTGGCAGCCAGGTCCAGCACAAAGCCGTTCAGGAACGCCAGGCGCAGCACGCCCAGGGTGGCCTGCTGGTAGCGCTCGGCCTCCAGTGTCAGCTGCCGGGCGTGGCCCTGCTCCGCGCCGTAGGCCCGCAGGGTGGGCAGCGCCCGCAGCGCCCCGCTGAGCCGCTCGCCCAGGCGGGTCAGCTGCGCCCACTGCCGCTCCGCCAGTCCGGCGGCCGCCAGCCCCACCAGCCACAGGAACACCACTGCCAGCGGGACCGTGATCGCCACCACCAGGGCGCTCAGCGGGTCCAGCAGCAGCAGCGTCGCCACGCCGCCCAGCGCGTACACGCCCGCGTGGGCGCTGCCGGTCAGCACCCGCGCCAGATAGGGCTGCAGCCGGTCCAGGCCAGTCAGGGCGGTGGTGGCCAGCTCGGCGCCCCGCTCGCCGGTCAGGCTGCCGGGCCCCAGGCGGGTCAGCACCGCCGTGAGCTGCTCACGCAGGCGGTCCACCGTGGCGGCCGCCAGCGTGCTGCCCAGGCCCTCGCGCAGCGCCGAGATCACAGCGCGCGCCAGCAGCAGCCCGGCCACCCGGAGCAGCAGCGGGGCCAGCGGTTCGGCCGCCGGCCCGCCAAAGGCCAGCCGGTCCACGGCCCGCGCCACCAGGATCCACGCGGCCACGGTGAGCCCCCCCTGAACAGCGCTCAGCAGCGTGCCGAGCAGCAGGGCGCGGCGGGCCAGCGGTTCGCGCTGGAGCCGCCGCAGGGGAGAGGGAGCCGCGCGCATAGGCTCTGCTTATCATGTCGGCCCCGGGACATGTGGGCGCAGGGCGGCAAAACCCGGCGGCGGAGACCGCCACCGATGCTGTTTGTCTACCTCGCCGTCACCCGCATTAGGGCCGGGCCGGCGGGGCGCAGCGTCACGCTCGGCTGCAGGCGCAGCGGGCCCAGCGGGGTCAGGCGGTGGTGTTTCAGGCTCAGCCCGGCGATGATGGCCGCCTCCATCAGCGCGAAGTTGTTGCCGATGCAGCCGCGCGGCCCCGCTCCGAACGGCAGGTAGGCGTGGCTGTGCCGCTCGCCCTTCTCCAGAAACCGTTCCGGGCGGAACTGCAGCGGCTCCTCCCAGAAATCCGGGTGGCGGTGAATCACATACGGGCTGATCATCACCGCGCTGCCGGGGGTCACGCGGTAGCCGAGCAGCTGGTCCTCCTGCAGCGCCTCGCGCGGAATGGTCCAGGCGGGCGGCGACAGGCGCAGCGCCTCGTGGATGCACGCCATCAGGTACGGCAGCGTCCGCACGCTGTCGGCCCCGATGCCGGGCGCGGCGTCCAGTTCTGCCTCCACCCGGGCCAGCACGGCCGGGTGGTCGCCCAGGAACCAGAACAGCGAGGTGAGCAGCGAGGCGGTGGTCTCGTGGCCCGCCAGGAACAGCGTCATCACCTCGTCGCGCAGCTGCTGGTCGTCCATGCGGCCGTCCTCGCCGGTCGCCTCGATCAGCATGCCCAGCAGGTCGTCACCGCCCTCCGGCCCGGCCCGTCGCGCCTCGATCAGGCTGTGCACCACCCGGTCCAGCTCGGCGGCCGCCCGCTGCGCCTGACGCTCCCTGGGGGTGGGCAGCGGCGGCCGGTCGCTCACCGCGCGGGTGCGCCGGATGCCGCGGTCCAGCACCGCCGGCATCGAGCGCTCCACGGCCTTCAGGTCCTCCGGCGCGATCTGCGCTCCGAACAGGGCGCGGGCCACCACGCTGAGGGTCAGGCTGGTCATGCCGCTGCCCAGGTCCAGCGGGGCGCCGCTGTGGGCGGCCCCGTGCAGCTGCGGCAGCCACTGCTCTTCCGTGACCTGCTGCATGCCCAGGGCCATACGCGCCAGCCGCTCGCGGTGGAAGGCCGGCTGGGCCAGCCGCCGCTGCCGCAGCCAGAAGTCCCCCTCGGAATTGAGCAGACCGTTGCCGAGCAGTTCGCGGATCTTCTGGATGCCGCGCCCCTTGCGGTAGTTGCGGGCGTTGTCTAGCATCACGTGCTTCACACTGGCCGGGTCCGAGAGCAGCAGGATGCGCCGGCCGGCCACCGGCAGCGTCACGAAGTCCCCGAAATTCTCCCGGGCCCACACGAACAGCCCCGGCGCGTCGCGGCGCAGCTGGGGCAACACACCGAGGTAGGGCAGACCGCGCGGGCCGGGGGCAAAGCCGATGGAGGTGGGCATGGACCGAGTATAGAATTCCCGCTACAGCAGTGCCCAGCCGGTCAGCGCCGACAGCAGCACCACCAGCCAGGGCGGCAGCCGCCCGTACTCCAGCGCCGCGTACAGCCCCAGCACCACGGCGAAGTCCAGCGTGCCGGTGACGGCGCTGGTGAAGACCGGGGTATACAGCGCGGCCAGCAGCAGGCCCACCACCCCGGCGTTCACGCCGCGCAGCGCCCGCCGCACCGCCGGGCGGGTCCTGAGCCGGTTCCAGAACGGCAGGGCGCCCGCCACCAGCAGGAACGACGGCAGAAAGACGCTCACCAGGGCGAGCGCCGCTCCGGCCAGGGGCGGCAGACCGGTGCGGGCCACGGCCCCCAGGTAGGCGCTGAAACTGAACAGCGGTCCGGGCACCGCCTGGGTCGCGCCGTAGCCGGCCAGGAAGCGCTCATGCGACACCCAGCCGCTCACGGCGGTTTCCAGCAGCGGCAGGACCACGTGGCCGCCGCCGAACACCAGCGCTCCAGCCCGGTAGAAGCCGTCGGCCACGGCCAGGACCGGGCCGCCAAACGCGGCGCGCAGCAGGGGCAGGCCTGCCAGCAGGGCCGCGAACATGCCGAGCAGCGCGGCGCCGGTTCGGCGCGGCAGCTTCACCGGCAACAGGTCATCGCCCGGCGGGGAGCCGGCGTCCAGCCAGCGCCAGCCGATCAGCCCGGTCAGCACGATTGCCAGCACCTGCGCCCAGCTGAACGGCAGCACCAGCACCAGCGTGGCAGCCCCCAGCGCCAGCGCGCCCCGGGCCCGGTCCGGGGTGAGCGTGCGGGCCATGCCCAGCACCGCCTGCGCCACCACCGCCACCGCCACCAGCTTCAAGCCGTGCAACCAGCCGGCGTGGTCCAGCGAGCTGCCGCGGACCAGCCACGCGAACAGCACCAGCAGCGCCGCGCTCGGCAGCGTGAAGCCCACCCAGGCAGCCAGCGCGCCCGGCAAGCCCGCCCGGCTGAGGCCCAGGGCCATGCCCACCTGAGAGGAGGCCGGCCCCGGCAGGAACTGACACAGCGCCACCAGGTCGGCGTAACTGTGTTCCGAAAGCCAGCCGCGCCGGGTCACGAACTCGGTGCGGAAGTAGCCCAGGTGCGCCACCGGACCGCCGAAACTGGTCAGCCCCAGCCGCAGAAAGATCAGCAGAACCTCCAGGAAACGCGGCACGAGGCAGGCTAACAGATGCGGTCGTCGCCCGGAGGCGCCCCGATATACTTCGCTCATGACCCTGGCGTTCAGCGGCGAACTGTGGTTCTGGAAGGGGCCGGCACCGTGGTATTTCGTGACGGTGCCGGAGGAGCAGTGCCAGGAGCTGCAGGCGGTCTCGAAGATTGTGACCTACGGCTGGGGCATGATTCCGGTCACGGTGCAGATCGGGGCCACCCGCTGGAAAACGTCGCTGTGGCCCAAGGAGGGGCGCTATCTGGTGCCGGTCAAGGCCACGGTCCGCAAGGCCGAGCAGCTGGAGGAGGGCCAGACGGTGACGGTCCAGCTGCAGCCGGAGTGAGGCGCGACCGGCCGGGGCTATATGGAAGCGGGCCGGCATGCAGCTGCTGCTGATTCGTCATGCCCAGTCCAGCAACAACCGGCTGGAGGGCCACCCGGAGTATCTTCAGGGTCGCCTGGCCGATCCGCCGCTGACCCGGCTGGGGCATCAGCAGGCGCAGTGGCTGGCGGAGTGGGCCGCCGGGGACGAGGTGGGCCGGCGCGTCACGCACCTCTACACCAGCCTGATGACCCGCGCGGTGCAGACGGCGGCGCCGCTGGCCAGCGCGCTGGGGCTGGAGGTGCACGGACTGACGGAGGCCTATGAGTGCGGAGGCCTGACCACCGGTCCGGCGGGCGGCTTCACGCCGGTGGCGGGCCGCCCCCACGCCTCGCTGCTGCAGGACTGCCCGGCCCTGCGGTGGCCAGAAACGCTGCAGGGCCAGCCGTGGGACGGTGGCGCGGAACCGTGGGACGCGGCGCGTTTTGCGGCGCGGGCCGCCCAGGTCGTGGCGAAACTTCAGGCGACTGCCGACCGGGCCGAGGTGGTGGCGCTCGTCACCCACCACGATTTCGCCCAGTATCTGCTGGCGGACCTGCTAGGACTGCCCCACGACGTGACCCGGACCTTCCGCCTCCAGAACACCGGCACGGCCCTCCTGGAGCTTGGCCCTGACGATGGGCGTCTGCGGACGCCGCTCTGGTTCAACCGGACCGGGCATCTCCCGCCGGAAGCGCTCACCGGCTGAGCCTGCCCAAAAGGACACGCCCCCTGCTGGTCGCAGGGGGCGTGTCCTTACACCTTATGTCTAGTTCAGCACGCCACTCTCGAACTGGAACCGGCCGTTCTGGAAGTCCACGTTCAGGGTGCTGCCGTCCTGGATGTGGCCGCTCAGAATCTCGCGGGCCAGCGGCGTCTCGATCTCGCGGCTGATGGCGCGCTTGAGGGGCCGGGCCCCGAAGGCCGGGTCGTAGCCCACCTCCGCCAGGCGGTCCTTGGCGGCGTCACTCAGGTGCAGCACCACCCGGCGCTCGGCCAGCCGGCGGCGCAGCCCGCCCAGCTGGATCTCCACGATGCGGTGCAGGTCGGCGGGCTGCAGCGCGTCAAACACGATGATGTCGTCGATGCGGTTCAGGAACTCGGGCCGGAACGAGCCCTGCAGGGCGCCCATCACCCGCTCGCGAATGCTCTCGGCGTCCTCGCCGCGCGCCTGCGCTTCCAGAATCAGCGGCGAGCCGATGTTGCTGGTCAGGATGATCAGGGTGTTGCGGAAGTCCACCGTGCGGCCCTGACCGTCGGTGAGGCGGCCGTCGTCCAGCACCTGCAGCAGCACGTTGAACACGTCGGGGTGCGCCTTCTCGATCTCGTCGAACAGCAGCACCGCGTAGGGCCGGCGGCGCACCGCCTCGGTCAGCTGACCGCCCTCCTCGTAGCCCACGTACCCGGGAGGCGCTCCGATCAGGCGCTGCACGCTGAACTTCTCCATGTACTCGGACATGTCGAGGCGCACCATCGCCTCGGGGCTGTCGAACAGGAACTCGGCCAGCGCCTTGGCCAGCTCGGTCTTGCCGACGCCGGTGGGCCCCAGGAACATGAAGCTGCCCAGCGGCCGGTTCGGGTCGTTCAGGCCCGCCCGCGCCCGGCGGATCGCGTCGCTGACGCTCACGATGGCGCGGTCCTGCCCGATCACGCGGCGGTGCAATTCCTCTTCCAGCCGCAGCAGCTTCTCGCGCTCGCCCTCCATCATGCGGGCGGCCGGGATGCCGGTCCAGCGGCTCACCACCGCCGCGATGTCGTCCTCGGTCACCTGCAGGTGCGCGAATTCGGCGTTCTTGAGCCGGCCCTCCAGCTCCTGCACCTCTCGCTCCAGCTGCGGCAGGGTGCCGTAGCGCAGCTCGGCGGCCTTGTTCAGGTCGTAGTCGCGCTCGGCGGCCTGAATCTGCGTCTGCACCGCGTCCATCCGCTCGCGCTTCTCGCGCAGCAGGTTCACCTCGGCGCGCTCCGCCTCCCAGCGGGCCTTCACCTCGGTCAGCTCGTCGGTGATGGTGCGCAGCTGATCCTCGATGTCCAGCAGGCGGTTCTGCGAGTCCTCGTCCTTCTCGCGCTTCAGGGCCTCGCGCTCGATCTCCAGCTGCAGCTTGCGGCGCTCCAGCGCGTCGATGCGCTCGGGGCTGCTCTCCAGCGCCATCCGCAGGCGGGCGGCGGCCTCGTCGATCAGGTCGATGGCCTTGTCCGGCAGCTGCCGGTCGGCGATGTAGCGGCTCGACAGCGTGGAGGCGGCCACCAGCGCGGGGTCGGTGATCTCCACGTTGTGGTGCAGCTGGTAGCGGTCGCGGATGCCGCGCAGGATGCTGATGGTGTCCTCGACACTCGGCTCGTCCACGAACACCGGCTGGAAGCGGCGTTCCAGCGCCGGGTCCTTCTCGATCTGGCGGTACTCGTCGAGGGTGGTCGCGCCGATCAGGTGCAGCTCACCGCGCGCCAGGGCCGGCTTGAGCATGTTGCCGGCGTCCGGCGAGCCCTCGGTCTTACCGGCCCCCACGATGGTGTGCAGCTCGTCGATGAACAGAATCACCTCGCCGGCGCTGTCCACCACCTCCTTGATCACACCCTCCAGCCGCTCCTCGAACTCGCCGCGGAACTTGGCGCCGCTCAGCAGGCTGCTCATCTGCAGCGTGACGATGCGCTTGCCCTTCAGACCCTCCGGCACGTCGCCCTTCACGATCCGGATGGCGAGGCCCTCCGCGATGGCGGTCTTGCCCACGCCCGGCTCGCCGATCAGCACCGGGTTGTTCTTGGTGCGCCGCAGCAGGATCTGCATGGCGCGGCGGATTTCCTCGTCGCGGCCGATCACCGGGTCCAGTTTGCCGTCGCGGGCACGCTGGGTCAGGTCCAGGCCGTATTTCTCAAGTGCATCGAACTGCGATTCACTGGTTTTTGTCGTCACTTTGTTCCCCTTTCTCTGGGTGGTCACGGCTTCGCGCAGCTGCGGCAGCGACGGCAGGGCCGTGACCCGGCTCTCCTCGCGCAGGGCCAGCAGCAGCACGTCGGCGGCCACGAAGCTGTCGCCGAACTCCTGCGCCAGTGCGTCGGCGCGATTCAGGGCGCGGCCCAGCGCCGGCTCGGCGTACAGCTGGCCGTCTCCGCCCTGCACCTTCGGGAGCCTGCTCAGCTCCGCGTCCAGGGCGCTGCGCGCCGCCGCCACATCGCCGCCGGCCAGCGTTACGGCGCGCGCGGCGGTGTCGTTGTCCAGCACCGTGCGCAGCAGGTGCGTCACGGTGAGCTGCTGGTGGCCGCTTCCCTGCGCCAGCTGTTGCGCTTGCGCCAGGGCCTGCAGGGCGGCTTCGGTCAGTCGGTCAGGATTCAAGGCAGGGTCCTCCTCGGTCGGTCCTTCTCAATGACTCCATTCTCCAACTTGAGTCAGGTATTGTCAAGTTTATTGAGCTTCATGGGAGGAAAAGAATGGCGGCCCCAGGCCGGATCTCCGGCCGAGGGAAAAGAACCTCAGCGGGTTCTGGCGCTCAGCAGCACGTCCGGCACATCGCCGATCAGGCCAGCCACGCCCAACCGGCTCAGCCGGCTCACTTCCGGCACGTCGTTCACGGTCCATGCATTCACCCGCCAGCCGTGCCGCCGGGCCACGTCCATCAGCGGACCGTCAATCAGGCTGTGGTGCGGGTGCAGCGCGGCCACATCCAGCCAGCGCCCGACCCGCGGCACCAGATCCAGCGGATAGCGGCGGTGGTACAGCAAGCCGCGTTCGAGTTCCGGCATCAGCTGTCGGGCCGCCCTCAGCTGCAGCGGCTGGAAACTGCTCAGGATCACCCGTCGTTGCAGGCCGTGCTGCCGGATGGCCTGACAGGTGCGGGCCACCCGGTCGTCCACCTGCGCCCCCTCAAATTTGAGTTCCACGTTCAGGTACGCCCCGGTCTGGCTGGCCCAGGCCAGCACGTCTGCGAGCAGCGGGACCGGGTGCGGCTCCAGCTGGCTGCGGGTCAGGGTATTGAGCGGGCGGCCGTCCAGCAGCTCCAGATCGTGATGGACCACCAGCGTGCCGTCGAGGAGCCGCCGCACGTCCAGTTCCACACCGTCCAGACCGGCGTCCAGCGCCGCCTGAAAGCCAATCAGGGTGTTCTCGCGGTGCCTTCGGGGCGTGCCCCGGTGGCCGAGCAGCAGGGGAGCGGCAGACATTTCGCCAGCATACGGTCCGGTCGTGGCGTCCACGTCAGCATTTCGTTTGTCTCGTGACCGAATGATTGGACGCGGCGGTGTTATCGTGAGGGCCGATTTCACAACCCTGGAGGACCCACCCATGCCGAGCCGTTCCCGCGCTGCCCTGCTGCTGACCCTGGGCCTGACCCTGTTCCCCCCTCCATCCACCCTGGCCCAGACGGCCCCCGCCGCTCCGCCCGCCAACGCTCCGTACCGCAACCCGAAGCTCAGCGTGGACGAGCGCGTCAAGGATCTGCTCGCGCGCATGACGCTGGCCGAGAAGATCGGGCAGATGACGCAGGCGGAACGCGGCGCCGTGGACCGGATTCCGGACGACATCCGGCTGGACGCCTTGGGGAGCATCCTGTCGGGCGGCGGCAGCGCGCCCCGCGACAACACGCCGGAAGGCTGGGCCGACATGGTGGACCGCTTCCAGCAGCAGGCGCTGCAGACCCGGCTGGGCATTCCGATGCTCTACGGCTCCGACGCGGTGCACGGCCACAACAACGTGCCGGGCGCCACCCTGTTTCCGCACAACATCGGGCTGGGCGCCACCCGTGACCCGGAGCTGGTGCAGCGCATCGGGCGGGCCACCGCCGAGGAAGTGACGGCCACGGGGGTCCGCTGGACCTTCAGCCCCTGTCTGTGCGTGGCGCGCGATGAACGCTGGGGCCGCACCTACGAGAGCTTCGGCTCGGACCCGGAGCTGCCCACCCTGATGACCAGCATCATTCAGGGCTACCAGGGGCAGCTGGGGCAGCCGGGCACCATCCTGGCCACCGCCAAGCACTACCTGGGCGACGGCGGCACCGCCTACGGGAGCAGCACCACCGACACCTACCTGCTGGATCAGGGCGACACGCAGCTTTCGGAGGCCGAGCTGCGGCGCATCCATCTGCCGCCCTTCCAGGCGGCGGTGAAGGCGGGCGTGGGCAGCGTGATGGCCAGCTTCTCCAGCTGGAACGGCACCAAGCTGCACGGCCAGAAGTACCTGCTCACCGACCTGCTCAAAGGTGAGCTGGGCTTCTCCGGCTTCGTGGTCAGTGATTGGCAGGGCGTGGACCAGATTCCCGGCGGCTACCCGGTGGCCGTGACCACCGCGATCAATGCCGGCATCGACATGGTGATGGTGCCGAACGACTACCCGCGCTTCATCGACACCCTGACGGCTGCGGTGAACTCGGGCGACGTGCCGATGAGCCGCATCGACGACGCCGTAACCCGTATCCTGCGCGAGAAGTTCCGCATGGGCCTCTTCGAGCACCCGATGAGCGACCGCTCGTTCCTGAAGACCTTCGGCAGCCCCGAGCACCGGGCGCTGGCCCGTGAAGCGGTGCAGAAGTCGCTGGTGCTGCTGAAAAACGATGGCAACGTCCTGCCGCTCAAACCCGGCGCCCGGCTGCTGGTGGCCGGGTCCAGCGCCAACGACGTGGGCCGACAGGCCGGCGGCTGGACGCTCAGCTGGCAGGGTCAGGGCGGCCCCGTGCCGGGCGGCACCAGCATCCTGGCCGGGCTGCAGCAGGTGGGCGGGCGGACCCTGACCTACGTGCCGGTGCCGGCGCCCGGCGAGGCGCGCGGCTACGACGCGGCGGTCGTGGTGGTGGGGGAGCCGCCCTACGCCGAGGGCAAAGGCGACCGTGCCGAACTGGACCTCAGCCCGGACGACCAGCGGGCGGTGCGCAACGCCTGCGCCAGCGCCCCGTGCGTGGTGGTCACGGTGTCGGGCCGCCCGCTGCTGCTGGGCGACCTGAAGATGAACGCGCTGGTGGCCGCCTGGCTGCCCGGCAGTGAGGGCGCAGGCGTGGCCGACGTGCTGTACGGAAAAGTGCCGTTCACTGGCCGCCTGCCGATCAGCTGGCCGCGCACGCTGGCGCAGGTGACGGTCCACCCGGAAGACCCCGGCTACGACCCGCTGTACCGCTACGGCTTCGGGCTCAGCACCCCGAAGCGCTGAGCAACGTTACAGGCGGCGTTCCTGGGCGGGGGCCGGGCTGAACAGCGTGCCCACCCCCCAGATGCCGCCCGCCAGCCCCACCACGGTGGCCGCTGCCGGTTCCAGCCACAGCAGGGCAAAGGTGGCCAGACCCAGCAGTGGCCCGCTCAGCTCCGGGTGCGGCAGGCGCAGGTTCCGGCTGGCCACCCGGCCGGTGTCGTAGAGGCTGACGCACAGCCCCACCGACAGCACCAGCAGCAGCAGCAGGCTGGCCATCAGGGCCGGCAGCAGCACCCCGCTGAGCGTCAGGGCCAGCAGCGGGAGGCCCAGCGCCCCCAGACTCAGCAGGCCCAGCGCCAGGGTGTGCAGCGGCGCGCGCTGCTGGCGAGTGGCCAGCCGGGGAGCCAGGCCGCCCACGAACATCAGCAGCGTCAGGGCCCCCAGCAGCAGCAGATACAGGGTCAGCCACACCGGGCCGCCCAGCTGGGTCAGCCACACCAGCACCGGCCGGAAGGCGCTGGCGGTGCCGAGCGAGGGCAGGCCCGGCAGCGGGGCCACCGGCGTGCTGACGCTGCCGGGCCTGCCCTGCACCTGCCCCAGTAACGCGCTCACCTCCCCGTCCACCCGGGCGCCCTGCTGCTGGCGCACGTTGCCGAGCAGCGCCACCACCTGCCCGCTCACCTGCGCGCCCGGCTCCAGGTTGATGTCGCCGCCCACCGACAGCACGTCGCCCTGCACCGGACCGTGCACCGTCACGGTGCGCCCCACGCTCACCGGCATGCGGCCTACGTTGCCGATCAATGCCGGAACGGTCAGCGCGGCGGCCAGGGCCAGGGCCACGCCGCCCCCACGCATCAGGGCCGGGCGGGGCCGCCACACGATCAGGGCGCTGGCGGTCACGGCCAGCAGCACCCCCGCCAGCGACAGCGGCGTGACCGTGTCGAGCACGGCGCTCACCACCACCCGACCGGCGGTCAGGTTAGGCCAGGCCATCCGCAGCACCAGCAGCAGCAGGGCGGCCACCAGCCCCAGCACCAGCGCCAGGGGGGCCGGGTTGCGGGCAGCTGAGCTCGGCCCAGGAAAGGCGGCGTCGGGGGCCGGAATCTGCTGCTGGCCCTGGAGCGCCGCCTGGGTTGCCTGTGCCTCGCGGCGGATCATGGCCGCGACGCCGGGCGCCACGCTGCGTGGGATCAGCGGGCGCGGCAGGGTGGCGAGCTGGTGGTCTACTGGGGCGGCACTCACGGAAGCCCGGGCCACCCGCGCCGCCACCGAGGCGGCCACGCTGCCGGGCATCGGGGGCGGGGCCGCCCGGGTCAGCAGGGCGGCCAGCCGGATGTCTGCGACCAGTCCCGGCGCCACTGACACAGCCGGCTCCGGCACCCGGCTGGAGCGCAGCTGGCGCACCGTGTCGTCCAGCGCCGCCTCCAGCCGTGCGAAATCCTGGCCGCCCGACTGCCGGACATGCGACAGCTCGTGCGCTTCAGCGTCGGTCAGATCGCCGTCGTGGGCACGGTGCAGCAGCTGGAGGTGACGGGGATCGGGCGGCATCAATAGTTCTACGTTCAAGGGTCGCGTAAAGTTCCCGCCGTTGCAAGCGGGAACATCACATCCGGGCATGCGGGCTCAGTCGAGGTCCGACACGCCGGCCAGCAGCCCCGCCAGCTGCTCCTTGGCGCGGAACACCCGGCTCTTGGCGGTGCCCAGGGCCACCCCCTGGATGCGGGCAATGTCCTCGTAGGGGAGATCCTCCACGAAGCGCAGCACCACCGCCTCGCGGTACTCGGGCGCCAGCTGCAGCAGGGCCGCCTGCACCCGCTCCTGCGCGTCCACGCTCTCCGCCGCCTGCACCGGACCGGGCCGGGCGCTCTGCACCTCGAAGCCCAGGTCCTCGTGCGCTTCCTCGATGGAGAAGCGCTGCAGCTGCTTGCGGCGGTGACGCTCGATCTGGGTGTTGCGGGCGATCTGGTACAGCCACGGCAGCAGCCGCTCGCCGGCCCGGAAGGTGTGAATGCCGCGCCACGCCCGGTAGAACACCTCCTGCGTCAGGTCCATCGCGTCGTCGGCGTTGCCTTCCAGCCGGAACAGATACGCGTACATCCGGTGCTCGTGCTCCGCCACAAAGCGGTACCACGCGGCCTCATCGCCGGCCGTGAGCTCCTCCAGCTGCTCCACGGTCAGCCGTTCCGGGGCGCCGGGTTCCAGGGCCTGCGCTGCGCTGCTGGGCTGTGTGTCGGTGTCCACTCAGGGCCTCCGGCGGCGGGAGTTCCCCGGCACGCTCATGCTCACAATACCCAAAGAACGTGCCCTCGTCTTCATTGTTGTTGCGCTAGCATGGCCGGACCTTGAGCCTGACCCTGCCCCAGAGCCTGTCCAGCGAGCTGTTCGGTGTGCTGCCGGAGCTGTCGCTGGGCGCCATTTTCGGATACTGCGCCGGGTACGCCATCAAGAAGATCGGCCGAATGACGCTGCTGCTGGTGGGCCTGCTGTTCCTGGCGGTGCAGATCCTGGCGTGGCAGGGGCTGGTGACGGTCCACTGGAGCGAACTGCAGGCGCGCGCGGCCCCGTGGCTGCAGCAGGGCGGCCAGCAGCTGTCCGGCTGGGGCCTGAAGGTGCTGACCACCAACCTGCCGTTCGGCGGGGCGTTCGTGGCCGCCCTACTGGTGGGCCTGCGGGCCCGCTAGACGAGGGGTCAAACGAAGTGCGGGCGTGACCGAGTGGTGGTCACGCCCGCACGGCCGGATCGCTCCGGCGACTCCGGTTTACTCCTCGTCGTCGTGGACGCCGTCGCCGTGGGCGTGGCCGTGGGCCAGCTCGTCCTCGGTGGCGTCGCGCACGCTCAGCACCTTCACGTCGAAGTTGAGCGTCTGGCCGGCCAGCGGCGGGTTGAAGTCCACCGTCACGTCGTCGCCGTTGACTTCCAGCACCGTAAAGGGGGTCACGCTGCCGTCGTCCGACTGCGCGAAGTAGCTGGCGCCCACCTCCACGTCGTCGTCGAAGTCGGCGCGCGGCAGCACCTGCACGTTCTCATCGTCGCGCTCGCCGTAGCCTTCCTCCGGGCTGACCGTCACCGAGAGCTGGTCGCCCTCCTGCTTGCCTTCCAGCGCCTTCTCCAGGCCGGGGATGATGTTGTTGTGACCGTGCAGGTACACCAAGGGGTCGCCCTGCTCGCTCTGGTCCACGACCTCACCGTCCACCTGAAGCACGTATTCGATCTCCACAACCTTGTCCTGGGCAATATTCATAAAGGCCTCCGTTCTGGCGTGGGGTGAGCATAACCGTTCCCGGCCGGGAATGTGAGACCTTCGCATGGGACCGTCTTCAGCTTTGCTATACTGACGCGCTTACGCCCCGGACGGGGCGACGGCGCGGCCGGCGACCGATTCCCGCTGCCCGCGACACCGGAGGAATCATGCATAAAGTAGCGATTGTGGGCCGCCCCAACGTGGGCAAGTCCAGCCTGTTCAACCGACTGGTCGGCCGCCGTGAAGCGGTGGTCGCCGATTTTCCCGGCGTCACCCGAGACGCCAAAGAAGGCCTGATGATGCACCAGAACCACCGGATCGTGCTGATCGATACCGGCGGGTTGTGGAGCGGCGACGAGTGGGAGCAGGCCATCCGCGAGAAGGCCGAGTGGGCCATGGAGGGCGCCCAGGCGGTCGTCTTCGTGCTGGACCCGCGGGAGGGCCTCTCGGCCGCCGACTACGAGGTGGCCGACTGGCTGCGCCGGCTGGGCAAGCCGGTGATCCTGACCGCCAACAAGATTGACAGCCCCAAGCACGAGGTGCACATGGCCGAGCTGTGGGGCCTGGGCTTGGGCGATCCGGTGCCGATCAGCGCCGAGCACGCCCGCGGCCTGGACGAGCTGATGGACCGCATCATGGTGCACCTCCCGGCCGACGAAGAGGACGTGCCGGACGTGGCCCCGATCCGCATCAGCTTCATCGGGCGGCCCAACGTGGGCAAGAGCAGCCTGCTCAACGCCCTGACCGGCAGCGAGCGCGTCATCGTGGCGGACGTGCCCGGCACCACCCGCGACAGCGTGGACGTGGAGTGGGATTACTCGGGGCAGCGCTTCGTGCTGGTGGACACCGCCGGTATCCGCAAGCGGCCCGACACGGCCATCGAGGACTTCGCCATGCAGCGCTCGCAGACGGCCATCGAGCGCAGCGACGTGATCTGGCTGGTGGTGAACGCCACCGAGATCGGCGACCACGAGCTGAAGCTGGCCAACCTCGCCTACGACAGCGGCAAGCCGGTGATCGTGGTGGTGAACAAATGGGACTTGGTGCCGGACGACGAGCTCAAGCGCACCGAGCGCGAGCTGAACGAGAAGCTGTTTCACATCAGCTACGCGCCGCGCGTGTACACCAGCGCCATCAACGACTACGGCATCCACGAGATGCTGGCCGAGGCGATGAAGCTCTACGAGAAGTGGAAGAACCGCATTCCCACCGCCGAGCTGAACCGCTGGCTGGGCATCTGGACCGTCAAGCAGCGCGTGCCGAACTTCCAGGGCCGCAGCCTGCGGATGTACTTCATGACCCAGGTGGAGATCGCGCCGCCCACCTTCGCCATCTTCTGCAACCGCTCCGACTTCGTCACCCGCGCCTACGAGGGGTACCTGCTCAACCGCATCCGCGAGGATCTGGACCTGGCCGGCGTGCCGGTGCGGCTGAAGTGGAAGGAGAAGGGCGCCTTCAACAAAAAGGGCAAGAAGGGCGAGACGGACGACGACGAATAAAGGCAGGCGGGGGCAGGGCGTTCAGGCGAAAAGCTTGGACGCCCTGCCCCTTGTTACAGCTCCAGCGGGGCGGCCACCACGCTGCTGCGTTCACTGCGCTGGGCCAGGACTGCGCCGATCAGCAGCAGGGCGCCGCCGCCGATCATGCTCAGGTGAAGCGGCTCGTGCAGCAGCAGCAGCGCGAGCAGCACGGTCCACAGCGGCTCGGTGGTGGCCAGGATGCTGGCCCGCGCCGCCCCGATGCGGGCGATGGCCGCGTACAGCAGCGGCACCGACACCAGGGTAGGGAAGACCGTCAGGCCCGCCACCACGCCCCACTGGGCCAGGCCGCGCGGCACTCCCAGCTGGCCGCTGAAAGCGTCGTAGACCGTGAAGTACACGCACGCGCACAGCGCCATGTGAGCGGTGCTGGCCAGCGGGGAGTAGGGCCGCAGCAGCCGCTCCGAAAGCAGCAGGTAGCCGCCGTACAGCGCGCCCGCCAGCGCCGCGAAGGCCAGCCCGGACGCGCTGTGGTCCGCCTGACCCGGCAGGCCCACCACCAGCCCCAGGCCCAGCACGGTCAGCAGGACCGCCAGCAACTGCAGCCGTCCGGGCGGGCGGCGCAGCAGCCACAGGTACAGCACCACGAACGCCGGCGCCAGATACAGCAGCAGCGAGGTGGTGCCGGCCGAGATGCGGGTCAGCGCCAGAAAGTAGCTGTGGGTGGCCACGCAGTACAGCAGGCCGACCCCCAGCATCCGCAGCCGGTCCGGCCAGGTCAGTCCGCGCCCGCTGAAGGCCAGCAGCAGCGCCACCAGCCCGAAACGCCACGGCAGCGCGGTGAACGGGGACAGCCCGGCCTGTACCGACAGCTTCCCCAGCACCGCCAGCGTCCCGAAGCCCAGGGCCGCGACCAGGGCCATCAAGGGGCCAGCATACCCGGGTGTGGAGGGGGCGGTAGAGACGGAGCGTGGGGTCATCAGTGGACCGTTCTAGCGCGTGGGGCGGGTGGGTGTCCACGGCTTTAAACGCTCGTCGGTCCTTGATCCGTTGACGCTCCCCCATGAGAAGGCCGAACCTCTATCGGGAGAAGTTGGACGCCCAACTCGACCGAGCGCCTGAAGACAACCACATCTTTTGGGCAGATGAAAAAAATATTTGGTTAGGATGAACCGATGTCACCTTCCTCTTCACGCCCGCTCCCTGAACGTCGCACGCTTCGATTTCCTGCCCTGACTGGACTGTTGACCCTGGCCTTGCTAAGCGCCTGCACTTCACCCGCTCCTCCAGTCAACTCGGCTCCCGTTGCGGTCACCAGCACGGACCAGAACACCACCACCCTGACCAGCATCAGCCTGGACGGCAGTGGAAGCCATGACCCTGAAGGTGCAGCGCTGACGTATCAGTGGACGTTGCTCTCGGCGCCCGTGGGAAGCAAGGCAAGCCTGAGCAATGCCACAAGTGCCAAGGCAACGTTTACTCCTGACCTGGTCGGTGAATACGCCTTCAGACTGGTTGTCAGCGACGGTAGCAAGACCAGCACTGCGGTCAAGACAGTTCATGTCACGCAGGTACAGGTGCCCATTCCACCCGCTGCGGACGCTCCGATGGCAAATGCGGGCCAGGACTTGGTTCTGACCCTCGGTCAGGGTGTGACCCTTGACGGTACGGGCAGCAGCGATCCCAACGGACGGTCCCTGACGTACACGTGGCAGGTGATACGTGAGCCTGCAGGCAGCGCTGTCATCCTGAGCAGCGGCACTGCAAAGGTCAGCTTTACGCCAACCGTCGTGGGGGACTACGAATTTGGGCTCAACGTTTCGAACGGCACGGCAGTGAGCAGCATGGATACTGTAGTCGTCCACGTCCAACCCGACAGCAATGCGCCTGTTGCCAACGCAGGTCCTGACCGGTCGGGAACCGTTGGCTCCGCGTTGACCCTAGACGCCTCGGGCAGTACTGATCCTAAGGGCCGTCCCATGACCTACAACTGGTACCTGTCGCGTCGTCCTTCTGGAAGCATTCCGTCCATGACGGGCACATCGGCTGCCAAGATGACGTTCAATACAGACTTGGCCGGCGAGTATGAGTTCACCGTTGTGGTCTCGAACGGAGTAGCCAGTGCCAGTGACACGGTGTTGGTTCAGGTTCAGTCAATTCAGGCGCCAACGGCAAACCAAGCGCCAACGGCGAATGCTGGAGACGACCAGTTCGCTTACCTGGGCGAGGCCCTGACCCTCAGCGCGGCCAGAAGCACCGACCCCGAGCAGCAGCCGCTCACGTATGAATGGACGCTGGCGCTTAAGCCGGACGGAAGTGCCGCCACCTTCTCCTCGAACAGTGCCACGGCAACTTTCAAACCAGACGTGGAAGGCTTCTACCGCCTTGACCTTACGGTCAGTGATGGCATAAATACCAGCAATATCGACTCCGTCGTGGTAGAAGCGGGCCGCTCGTTTCAGCACGTGTCCTTCCGGCCGATTGACGCCGAGTACAGCCGCACCCTCGACCGCGTCGTGATGGTGAGCAGTGACCCGGCCCAGCTGCATATCTACAATCCTGAAACCAACACCGACACGACCGTGAATCTGTTGCTGGCGCCCAGCAGTGTGTCGGTCAGCCCGGACGGACGTTACGCGGCAGTCGGCCACGACGGACACATCTCCTACGTGGACCTTGCCGCCGGCCGACTGCTCAAGACCCTTGACATCTCTGTGGACGTCCTAGACGTCGTTCTTGCAGGGAACGGCTACGTATACGCGTTTCCCAGGCGGGACCAGTGGACCTCCATCTACGCGGTGAACATCGCCTCCGGACAGGAATCTCAGTCCTCATACGCCACCATCTATGCCGGCACGCTCGCCAAGCTGCATCCCAGTGGAAAGTACATGTACGGTGCGGACAATGGCCTGAGTCCCAGCGACATCGAGAAGTACGACATCCGGAACGGCACGCCGACCGGGATGTACGACTCGCCGTACCACGGCGACTACAACATGTGCGGCAATCTCTGGTTCTCGGAGGACGGCGCACGTATCTTCACTCGCTGCGGCAACGTCTTCCGCTCATCCGAAGTGCAGTCGGAAGACATGCGCTACAACGGCTCCCTCCAGACGAATGTCAGGAGTCTCGACCACAGCGCCGCTGCCAACCTCGTCGCGGTGATCCCTGAGGGCAACTGGTATACGGCGGGAGACGATTCGAAGGTCAAGTTGTTCAATTACGATTACCTGACTCCGAATGCTGAATTCCGGCTGCCCAAATGGAAGGTAAACTCGGCAGCCTACGCCACACACGGGAAGTACGTGTTTTTCAACAGTACGGGCACCGCGTACTATGTGGTGCTCCAGGCGGACAATACGTCCGGGATTCTCAAGGACTACGGAGTAGTGAAGTACACGCGTTAGCTGGTAGGGTGCACGACAGGTCCTGATCGGGGTGGCCGCCGCCCGTTTCGTCCGGCGCAGCTGCACTGGGTTTGGGTGCCTGCTGGGCAGGGGGTGCACGGCGGCATCCGGTACACTCGGTCCTGTGGCGTTGCTGACCGGTCTGATGTTGCAAACCTTTCTGACCATGCTGGTGGTGATGGACCCGGTGGGTCTCGCCCCGATCTTCATCGGTCTGGCCGGGAACCGTCCCACCTTCGAGCGCCGCCGCCTGGCCCTCAAGGCGACGGCGGTGGCCGGCGTCATCATCCTGCTGTTCGCCCTGTTCGGCCGAATGCTGCTGGACCACCTGGGCATCAGTTTGGACGCTTTCCGGGTGGCGGGCGGCATCCTGCTGTTCCTGATCGCGCTGGACATGGTGTTCGCGCGCTCCAGCGGCAGCCGCGAGTCGCCCGACGAGGAGCGGGAGGCCCAGGAGCGGGAAGACATCAGCGTGTTTCCGCTGGCCATTCCGCTGATCGCCGGTCCCGGCACGCTGGCCAGCATCATGATCCTGGCCAGCGACACCCGCGGGTCCGTGCTGCTGCTCGGTGCCGTGCTGCTGGTGACGGCGGTGGTGCTGCTGCTGTGCTACCTGGCGCTGCGGCTCAGCGGCCAGATCGCGCGCCTGATCGGCCTGACCGGGGTGCATGTGGTGACCCGGGTGCTGGGCGTGCTGCTGG
Source organism: Deinococcus sonorensis KR-87 (assembly GCF_040256395.1). Taxonomy (NCBI): domain Bacteria; kingdom Thermotogati; phylum Deinococcota; class Deinococci; order Deinococcales; family Deinococcaceae; genus Deinococcus; species Deinococcus sonorensis. The sequence goes on from NZ_CP158299.1 coordinate 2,036,493, forward strand.
GCGCCCTGGCGGTGCAGTACGTGGCGGACGGGGTGCTGGGCTTTCTGAACCTACACACCTGAACCGTTAGTTCAGGAACCGCTGCAGCTCCACCATATAGCGGGCGAGTTCGTGGGGCGGCGCCACCTTGCGGGCCAGTTCCACCCGCAGTTCCAGCACCTCCTGGTCAATCGGGTCCACCCGCAGGTACTGGTTGCACAGCAGCAGGGCACGCTTCAGGTCGCCGCTGCCGTGGGCGCGGTCCAGCCGGCCGCGCAGCTCCAGCGCCAGCCCGGTCTGCAGCTCCTGCCGCAGCCCGTCGGCCCACTCGCTGTCGTCCATGTCCGGCAGGAAGGGGCCGCGGTACAGCGCCAGCGCCCGCGCCACCTCACCTCGCCGCAGGGCGTCCTGCAGCTCCTTGACGTCCAGGTCGATGTGCACACCGCCGCCCAGCCGGTAGCGCGGCTGCCGGGGCGGTCCCTCCATCAGCAGGATGTGCTGCCCGAAGCGCTGGCGCAGCTCCCGGAATACCGAGCGGAAGTAGCTGGCTCCGGTTTCCGGCTCCTTGTCGGGATATAGCGCCGCCTGCAGCTCGGCGCGGGTGCGGTTGGGGTGCAGTGTCAGGTACGCCAGCGTCAGCGCCGAGCCTTCCAGTGTCAGGTGCACCTCCTCGCCATCGCGCATCACCAGCGAGCGCCCCATGGTGAACACCTGCAGGTGCATCAGGGTGTCCTCGTAGATCGGCTGGGTGTTGGTCAGGATCGCCAGCTGGTCCAGCACCGCCTCCATGTAGGGCGCGGTGTCCGGGTCCAGCATCGCGTGGTGCGTCAGCTCGCGCAGCTCCTCCAGGTCGGCCTTGTACTGCAGCCGCTGCCGGTCATGCATCAGGCCGCTCAGCGCCTCTCTCAGCACCCGTCCGGACTGCTCCTCCTGGCCCATGCGACGCAGCGTATCGGCGAGGTGCAGCTGCGCGCGCAGCAGGGCGCGGTTGTCCTTGCCGCGCAGGTCCTCGACCGCCTGGGTCAGGTCCTCCAGCGCCAGCGTGAGGTGCCCGCGCCGCCGCATCAGCACGCCGCGGGTGGCCAGCAGCGCCGGGGGCAGCTCCGGGGTGGGCGAGAGGTCGTGCAGCACCTCCAGCGCCTGATTGTGCTTGCCGAGCGAACTGTACAGCTCGGCCAGCCGCGAGGCAGTCCACAGCCGCGCCTCGTAGTCCTGCAGGTCGCGCACGATGTCGCGCAGTTCCTCCAGCACCAGCCGGTAGTTGCGCTGGTCCGACACCGAGTAGTGGATCTCCGCTTCCAGGCTCAGGATCGAGGCGCGGATATGCACCGCCTCGTCGTAGGTGGTCAGCAGGTGTTTGGCCTCGAAGACCGCCTCGCGGGCCGATGCGTAGTTCTCCATGTTCAGCTCGATGTCAGCCAGTCCCTTGAGCGCCGAGATGCGGGCCGCCGGGTTGGTGTCGGCCGGCAGGATCCGCACCGCCTCCTGATACAGGTGCTTGGCGCGTTTCAGGTCGCCGTTGCTGAGGTGCATCTGCGCCAGCGTCTGGGTCACGCGGCTGGTCAGCACCTCGTCGCCCAGCGACAGGTAGCCGTACCACGCGCGTTCACAGCGGGCCAGGCCGCTGGCCGTGTCGCCCTGCTGGAATTCTGCGGTGCCCCACCAGCGCAGGCAACGCAGATGTAATTCTCCTGTCAGGTTTGGGGCAATATGTTCGAAGTGCGCGATCGCGTCCTCGAACTTCCCCAGGGCCCGCAGCAGGTTGCCGTACTCCACCTGCCCCTCTTGGTCCCCGAGGAGACCGGCGCGCAACAGGGGCGTTTCTGCCCGCACCAGCTGACCGCTGCGCAGAAAGGCCAGCCCCAGCATCCGCCACTCCGAGGCGTCGGCGTGGGGGAGCGGGTCAGACAGTAGCGTGATCACCGTGTTGTACTGCCCAGCCTCTAGTGCCGCTAGAGCTGATTCCTGACGCTGTTTTTGCACCTTCACGGACACTTAACTAGCATAACGGTATGACCGCCAAAAAGATCCTGACCGCGCTGATCGCCCTGACCGTTCTGACCGGAACCGTTGCCAGCGCTGGCGCCACCAAGTCCACCACCACCACCGGAACGGCCAGCACCAACGGCATCCGCGACTTCGGGTTTTAAGCCGTGAAATCGCAGCACGTGACCAGCCCGGCGATGTCCGACAAGCCCAAGATCAAGGCGGAGCAGGCGCTGCCCCGCTCGGAGGGGCGCGACCTGAAGCTCAGCATCCTGGCGGGTCCGCCGCAGAGCTTTGGCGTCCTTTGAACCGTGATGATGAGCAGTGGTGGGAGCGGCGAAAGCCGCTCTCTTTCTGTTGGCGGGAGGCCGGAGCATCTGGCCTCTACAGTAGCGCCCCTAACAGCGCGGCCGGGTGAGGAGCGAGGCCGGGAAGTATAAGCTATTTGACACAACAATTGCGTGACGCGAACACGTTAAAATGCTCTGCGTGACCGGAAGACGAATAGGCGTGAATGCTTCAGGGAGAGGAACGGCTCCCGAGGCCGGAAACGGCGGTGAACAGGCACGCGTGGCGGTCAATCTCAATGCCCCACGCGTGCTTGTTTTGAATGCGTCCTATGAACCGCTGCACGTGACGAGCGCCAAACGCGCCATCACCCTCGTGCAGTACGGGGTGGCCGAAGTGCTGGAGGAGAGCCGCGACGTGGTGCGCTCGCCCAGCACCGTGCTGGCCATCCCCAGCGTGATCCGGCTGCGCCGCTACGTGCGCCGGCCGCGCGCCCATCCGATTCCCTTCAACCGCCGCAACGTGCTGCGCCGCGACGCGTTCGTATGCCAGTACTGCGGCGCCCACGACGAGTTGACCATCGACCACGTGTACCCGCGCTCACGTGGCGGGCGGCACGGCTGGGAAAACGTGGTCACGGCCTGCCGCGGCTGCAATCAGCGCAAGGGCAGCCGTACCCCGGACGAGGCGGGCATGACGCTGCGCCTGCCGCCGCGCGCGCCCAGCTTTGGGTTCTACGCCTACGGCCAGTTCGCCCAGATGCGCGAGGGCTGGAGCAAGTACATCGGCGAGGCCCGTTAGCGAAGCGGCAGCCGGCGGTTCAGAAACTCGACGGTGAGGCGGGCCAGCTCTGCAGGACGGCTGTCCATCAGGGCATGGGTGCCGCCCACCACCTGCCAGCCTTCCGCGTCCGGGAGGTGCTCACACAGGATCTCCAGGGTCCAGGCCCGGATCACCACGTCGCGGCTGCCGTCCAGCACCAGCACCGGGCAGCGCACCTGCGGGATCAGCGGGCCGGTCTGGTGCCGCTCCTGATCCTGCGCGAGGCACCACATCCGGGGGGTGCCGGTACGCAGGTAGGCCAGCGCTGCCGCCAGCCACAGCTGTGGTCGCTCGCGCGGCAGGTCCAGGGCCAGCCGCGCCAGCTGGGCCGCCACGCTGGGGTTTTCCGGAATCCCGGTCGGGGCGTACAGCACGAGTGCCGGCGTCAGGGCCGGAAAGCGGGCCGCCAGGTCAATCGCCACCTCGCCGCCCAGCGAGTGACCCAGCAGCGGGCGGCCGGCCTGGCCGGTGGCGAGCAGCCAGTCGGCCAGATGGTCGGTCAGCTGCTCGATCCGGCAGGGGTGGCCCTGTGAGGCGCCCATGCCGGGGTGATCGTAGACCCAGACCGTCAGGTGCTCCTGCAGGGCGCGGGCCAGCCGGCGGTACATCCAGCAGGCGCAGCCGAGCCCCGGCACGATGACCACGCCGGGGCGTCCGGGTGGGCCGGGATACACCCGGGCGTGCGTCAGCAGCCCGTTGATGCGCCGGACGTGCGAGTAGGAGGCGGGCAGCCGGCTCACGAGGCGGCGGCCTGCGGGTCCAGAAAGTCCAGCACCGCCCGGTTGAAGGTGGCGGGTCGGTCCACCATCACCACGTGGCCGGCGCCCGGCACGCTCAGGAACTCGGCGCCAGGGATGCCCTGGGCCAGCGCCCGGCCCAGCGGGAGCGGCACCAGCACGTCGCGCTCGCCCCAGATCACCAGGGTCGGCAGGTGCAGCGTGGGCAGCAGGTCCGCCACGTCGTCGCGCAGCAGGTCGCGGCTGCTACGGATCAGGTTCGGCAGGCCGGCACGCAGGCTGTCGGCCAGAATCACCGGCAGGAACCCGGGGCGGCCCGTCACGACCGCGCCCGGCAACCGCAGGGCCATGCGCCACCAGCGCTGATGCAGCAGGCCGCTGGCACACGCCAGCACCAGCCGCGACAGCCGGGCCTGCTCCAGTTCGGCCAGCCGCAGCGCGATGTGCCCGCCCATGCTGTGCCCGATCACCGCGACCTGCTGCATGTCCTGCGCCTGCAACCAGTCCCCGATCAGGCGGGCCGCTTCGCGCACCCCCAGTGAGCGCTGCCCCCAGCCGCGCCCGTACCCGACCAGCTCGACCACATATACGGTGTGGCGGGCCTCCAGCGCGGGCAGGTTGTAGCGCCACCAGTGCCGCGAGCCGCTCAGGCCGTGAATCAGCAGCAGGGGAGGGCCGCTGCCGCTGCGGCGCACATACAGCCGCCGCCCGCTGGACCGGTAGACCAGGGGCGGCGGCGAGACGGGCATCAGCGGTCAGGCTAGCAGAGCCGGGCCGGGGCGGGCCACAACCTCAGGAATTGGTAACGGCCACCGGCAGCAGCTCCAGAAACAGCCGATGGATGCGCGGGTCCGGGGTCAGCTCCGGGTGAAAGCTGGCGGCCAGCAACCGGCCCTGGCGGGCCAGCACCACCTGCTCGTCCTGACGGGCCAGCACCTCCACCTCCGGACCCACCCGCTCAATGACGGGCGCCCGGATGAACATGGCCGGCACCGGCTGCTCCAGGCCCTGCACCTGCAGCTCGGTCTGGAACGACTCGCGCTGGCGCCCGAAGGCGTTGCGCTGCACCGTGATGTCCATCAGCTCCAGGCCCGGCTGCTCCCCGAACTGCGGCGGCGCGCCGTGCACCTCGCGGGCCAGCAGGATCGCTCCGGCGCAGGTGCCAAACAAGGCCGCGCCGCGCCGGTACAGCGCGCGCACCGGCTCCCACAACCCGTAATCGGTCATCAGGCGGCCGATGGTGGTGGACTCGCCGCCGGGAATCACCAGCCCCTGCAGGCCCGCGAGGTCGGCGGGGAGCCGCACCTCGCGCACCTCGGCCCCCAGCTGTTCCAGCCGCCGGCGGTGTTCGCGGAAGGCGCCCTGCAGGGCCAGCACGCCCACCACAGGTGCGTCCGCCATCACCAGCCCCGGGTGGCCAGCCGCTGCTGGATCTCCAGCGTGTCGAGGTTGATGCCTACCATCGCCTCGCCCAGGTCGGTGCTGACCTCGGCCAGCACGTCCGGGTTGTTGTAGTGCGTCACGGCCTTCACGATGGCGCGGGCGCGCTTCTCGATCTGCTTCAGGTCGCCGGCGCCGCTCTTGAAGATGCCGCTGCCCACGAACACGCCGTCCAACCCCAGCTGCATCATCAGCGCCGCGTCGGCGGGGGTGGCCACGCCGCCGGCCGCGAAGTTCACCACCGGCAGCGTGCCGTGCTCGTGCACGTAGCGCACCAGTTCATACGGCGCCTGCAGGTCGCGGGCCACCGTCATCAGCTCCTCCACCGGGCGGGCCTGGATGCTGCGGATCTCGCCCAGGATGGTGCGGGCATGGCGCACCGCCTCCACCACGTTGCCGGTGCCGGCCTCGCCCTTGGTGCGGATCATGCTGGCGCCCTCGCCCACGCGGCGCAGCGCCTCGCCCAGGTTCTTGGCCCCACACACGAAGGGAATGCGGAAGCTGTGCTTGTCGATGTGGAAGCTCTCGTCGGCGGGCGTCAGCACCTCCGACTCGTCAATGAAATCCACGCCCAGCGACTGCAGGATCTGCGCCTCCACGAAGTGCCCGATGCGCACCTTGGCCATCACCGGAATGCTGACGGCCCCGATGATGCCGCGGATCATCTGCGGGTCGCTCATGCGCGCCACGCCGCCGTCCTTGCGGATGTCGGCCGGCACGCGCTCCAGCGCCATCACGGCGGTGGCGCCGGCGGCCTCGGCGATGCGGGCCTGATCCGGCGTGACGACGTCCATGATGACGCCGCCCTTGAACATCTCGGCAAAGCCGGTCTTGATCTGCAGCGTGGCGGTCTGGTGCGGCTGGGAATCCTGGGTCATGGCCGCAGCATAGCTGCAACTGGCCCAATCGGGCAGGCCAGTTTAGCCAGGGGCATGGGGCCAGTTCTTAGCTCTCCTCGTCCAGCACCCGCCAGATCATCTCGATCAGCTGCGCCGGGCGGAACGGCTTGTTGAGGTAGGCCGCACCCAGCGACAGGCCCTGCTCCTCGTAGCTCAGGCCGCTCATGCCCGACAGGAACACGATCGGCGGGCAGCCGCTCAGCCGCTTGAGTTCTCGGGCGGTCCGGAAGCCGTCCCAGGGCGTCATCAGCACGTCCAGCACGATCAGGTCGTAGCGCTGGGCGCGGGCCAGCGCCAGCGCCGCCTCACCGCTCTGGGCGGTCATCACCTCGAAGCCGTGGCTGCTCAGGCTCAGGTCCAGCAGCTCCAGGATCTGCCGCTCGTCGTCCACCAGCAGCAACCGCCTCACGTGCCGCTCCGGGCCGTTCTCGGAGAACGGAGCGGGCTGAGGCGGCGGCAGGACCATGCGGTCACTGTAGCCTGCCCGGCCGCGAGACCGGCCCACAGATGTGGTGGCGGCGGCTTCAGGGCAGCAGCGCCAGCGGATCCACGGCCTGACCCGACAGGCGCACCTCGAAGTGCAGGTGTGGCCCGGTGCAGATGCCGGTGCAGCCCACGTAGCCGAGCAGCTGACCGCGCTCAACCTGCTGGCCCACCGCGACGGCGGTGCGGCTCATGTGTCCGTAGATGACCAGCGCCGGGCTGCTGTCGGTGTAGACGTTCAGGCCGTAATCGCCGTACCCGCTGCGGGTGACGGTCCCGGCCGTGGCGGCGTAAATGGGGGTGCCGTACGGAGCGGCCAGGTCCACGCCCCCGTGGAAGTACTCCTTGTGAAACTCGATGTCGGCCTCGCCATAGCGGCTGGTGATGCGGTAACTGCGCAGCGGCCAGGCCAGACCCGGCCCGCCAGCTGCCGACGCCGCGCGCACCGTGCTGCTGCTAGACGGGCGCTGCGCCAGCGCCTGCTGCCGCGCCTGACGCTGAGCGGCCTCGTACTGGGCCTGCTGTTCGTACCGGCGGACCAGCGCCTGCCGGGCCGGGCTGTGCAGGTACGCCTGGTAGCGGTCGTACTGCTGCTGCAGGGCGTACTGCCGCTGCAGCCGCTCACGCTTCTGCTGGCGGAGCTGAGCCTGATAGCGGTCGTACTGCGCCTGAATCCGGGCCAGCCGCGCCTGCTCGGCCGCCTCGGCGCGGCGGGCCAGCAGCTGCTCATGGAACCCGGTGGCCAGCACGCCCGGCAGCAGCAGGTAATCGCCGACCTTCAGTTCGTTCGGCAGGCTGATGCCGTTGGCCACCGCCACCCGAGCCGGGTCGGCGTGGTAGGCCTGCACCAGCTGCTCAACCGTCTGGCCCGGCTTGATCGGCAGCAGCAGGCCCGGCTCCCTGGGAATGTAGACCGTCTGGCCGACCGTCAGGCGGTCCAGGCTGGTCAGGGTCAGGTTCGCGCTCAGCAGCGCCGTGACGCTCAGCCGGTGCCGCGCCGCAAGGCCCGCCAGCGTGTCGCCCGGCTGGGCCACGTAGGCGTCCACGCTGGTCGGGCGGCGGCCCTCGGCCGGTTCCAGCGTCAGGTCCAGCACGGCGCCGGTCGGGAGTGGACGGTCCGGGCTGGTCTGCGGGGCCAGTGCGCTGAGCGGCAGCCGGTAGCTGTGGGCGATCTGCCGGGCCGTGTCGCCGGGCCGCGCGATAACGCTCAGGTGGCCGCTGGTGACCGGCTGGACGCTGCGTTCCAGCGTCAGTTCACGGGTGAGCGTCAGGTCCGGCAGGTAGCGCGCCAGCGGCAGGGCAGGGCCCGCCATCACGCTGGCCGACGACAGCAGCAGCACACTCAGGCCGGTCATCCGGCGGGGTCCTGTGGCCAGGGCCAGCAGGCGTGAGAGGTTCGACACAAGTTCTCCTGTCCGAGCAGACGTCAGCCCATGAAGGCCCGCTCAAGATCATCAACAGCTGAGATTGTAAACGACGCGCCCTTCAGAGCCAAATGAAGGGTCAACGTGCGCCGCGCCACATCATGCTCCAGGCCCATGAGGACGGTATAAATCACACTTCATTTGCTGACCTGTTCGGGTGGGACGCTACACTCAGCAGCAGATGGAGACCGCCTCACTGCCGCTGGATACTGCTCCGCTGGGTGGGCGCTACACCCTGCTGGCCCGCATCGGAGAGGGGGGCAGCGCCGAGGTGTACCGGGTTCACGACACCCTGCTGGACCGCGACGTGGCGCTCAAGATTGCCCACGGTCACATGCCGCAGGCGGACCGGCAGCGGTTCCTGCGCGAGATCCGCACGCTGGCCCGGCTGTCGCACCCGGGCGTGGTGGCGGTGTACGACATCGGGGAGCAGAACGGTCGGGTCTACTTCACCATGCCGCTGCTGTCCGGTGGCCCGATCAGCCTGCTGGGGCCGCTGGAGGACGACCCGGCGAGCCTGGGCCACTTCCTGACGGCTGCCTCGTTCGCGGCGCGGGCGCTGCATCATGTCCATGCCGCCGGGCTGGTGCACCGTGACCTGACTCCCGGCAACATCCTGCTGGACGCTCACGGCCTGCCGCGCATCATGGATTTCGGGCTGGTGGCCCTGAGCGAGTACTCGCGTCACCTGACCCGCAGCGGCGTGACGCTGGGCACGCCTCAGTACATGGCCCCCGAGCAGGCCCGGGGCGTGGGGGTCGGTCCCTGGAGCGATCTGTATGCGCTGGGTGCGGTGCTGTACCGGGCTGCCTGCGGCTCGCCGCCGTTTGTGGGCGACAGCGATCAGAGCATCCTGTTCCAGCACGTGTACGAGGAGCCCACCGACCCGCGCGAGCTGAACCCCGCCATCCCGGACGCGCTGGCCACCGTCTTGCTGGGCCTGCTCGCCAAGCGCCGCGAGGACCGCCCGGCCACGGGCGAGGCCCTGGCCGCGCAGATCGCGCTGGCCCGCCGCGACATCTGGGCGCGGCAGGCGTCGGGTCAGTACCGGGGCGGCCGCACCCGCAGCGGCGAACACCCGGACGGTCCGCTGAATCCGGCGGCCCTGCAGCTGGCCTGGGCACTGCCGCTGTCCGGCGAGATCACCTGGCCGTCGGCGGTGGTGGGGCAGGGGCCGCTGGTGGCGGTGGGCACCCGCAAGGGAGAACTGCACCTGGTGGGGGCGAGCGGCGAGACGCGCGAGCAGCTGCCGGCCGGGGACGAGGTGACGGCGCCGGCCACCTTCGGGGCAGGGTCGGTGCTGTACGGGTCCTGGGACGGGCACTTGAGGCGGGCCAGCCTGTCCGCGCCGTCCAGCACGGTGCTGTGGTCCCACAAGACCCGCGCCGAGATCACCGGCGCCCCCACCGTGTGGGGCGACCGGATCCTGGTCAGCTCCCGCGACGGTCATCTGCACGCCGTCAGCCTGAAGAGTGGCGAACTGGTGTGGGCCTACCGGGCCAGCGGGCCGGTGGCGGTCAGCCCGCTGGTGTGGGCCGGCACCGCCATCGTGGCGGACGAGGAAGGCTGGGTCCACGCGGTGGACGCCGTAACCGGCACGCTGCTCTGGAAGGTGCAGCTGCAGACGGTACACGCCACCCCCGCGCTGGCACCGCTGGGCCGCGACGCGGATGGCCGGGAGGAGGCCGCCCTGTTGCTGGCCACCTGGCCCGGCGAGGTGCATGCCCTGCACCTGTACCGCCAGGGCCGCGCTCAGCTGAACAGCCAGGAACCGCTGCTGTGGACCTACGACCTGGAAGATGAGATCTGGGCGGCGCCGGCCATCTGCGGCCAGAACGTGGTCGTGGCCGGCTGGGGCGGGCAGGTGCGGGCGCTGACCGTGCGGGGCGGCGACGACGTGTGGATGCACCGTCTGGACGGACGGGTCACCGCGAGCCCGGTGGTGTCGGGCGGCCATGTGTATGTGGCGTCGGAGTCGGGCGAACTGCTGGCGCTGGCCGGGGACAGCGGCGAGGTGCGCTGGCGGCAGCGCGAGGCGGTGGGGGTGCAGGCCACCCCGCTGGCCGCTGGAGGCGCGCTGTACGTGGCCTTCATGGACGGCACGCTGCGCGCGTACCGCTGAGCAGGGGTGGGGCGGTGGCGGGCGCGTCTGCCCAGAATCTTCAGCATCTCTGCTACGTTCTTTACATCTGACGGCGATACAGTAAGGCATTCGGGAGGGTCCGGCCGGGCCTCTCCACAAGGAGCTGACGTATGCCGAATCTGGGATTTCCGGAAATCATGATCATTCTGGTGGTGGCGCTGCTGATCTTCGGGCCGAAGAAGCTGCCGGAGCTGGGCAAGAGCCTGGGGAACGGCATCCGCGAGTTCCGCAAGGGCACCCAGGGCCTCAAGGACGAGCTGGAAGGCAGCGTCCGCGAGACGCCTGTGGCCCCGGCCCGGACCGCCGATCAGCCGCAGACGCTGCTGATCAAGCCGGCGGAGCCGGTCCAGGGCGCGGCAGAGGAGCCCAGCCGCCTCGGCTGAGCCGCAACACAACACAAAAGTGGGGCGCCCTCATTCCGGGGGCGCCCCACTGCTGTTGCCTGCGCGGCCAGGCTGTGGCTCAGCCGTCGTCGCGCAGGTCCTCGTCTTCCAGCATCGCGCGGTATTCGTCGAGTTGCTCGCCCTCGCCCATCTCGCGCGCAATTTTCTCGATGGCCAGCCGCACGACCTCGCTCTTGGAGATCAGCCGTTCGGGACTGGACAGTTCATAGGCGGTTCTGGTCAACAGCGCGTCCTGCTCGTCGCTGATCACCACCTGTAACCGCTTGCGTTCCTTCTTGGGCATGCTTGACCTCTGGACCCTGAACTTCCTGCGCTGAAGTACCGCTGCACGTGGCCTGGAACCACGGCACGGTTCCGGTGGTGCCACGGCAAGGATTCCTCATCAGCCTATCACGCCTGATGAGTGCCCTCAACATGCTACTGCGGCCATGTACGTAAAGGTAGACACTCCCTAGACGCACGTGAGTACGGTGTGTAAGATGCGAGAGGAAAAAACGCGTTGACGCTGCTTTCCACTATCATCGGACCCGATGCCCCCGGTTCAGATCCTCGCAGGTTCTGACCGTCTCGAAAGGAACGTCATGCTGCAACTCACCCCTCTGCACATCACCGGAGGCCGCCCCCTGCACGGGGAGATCGCGGTTCAACCGAGCAAGAACGCCGCCCTCCCCATCATCGTGGCGAGCCTGCTGAGCCCCGAACCGGTGACGCTGCACGGCATTCCCCGGCTGTCCGACATCTTCACCATCCTGGAGATCGTCGGGCACCTGGGCACGCGCCACGCCTGGGTGGGTCCCAACAGCGTCACGCTGCACACTCCCGAGCTGGTCAGCACCGAGACGCCCTACGCCCTGGTCAGCAAGATGCGCGCCAGCTTTATCGTGATGGGCGCGCTGCTGTCGCGCGCCGGTGAGGCCACCGTCAGCATGCCCGGCGGCTGCGCCTTTGGGGTGCGTCCGGTGGACCAGCACGTCAAGGCGTTCCGCAGCTACGGCGTGGAGCTGAGCGAGGAGGGCGGCAACTTCGAGGCGCGCCGCCGCGGTCCGCTGCGCGGCACCTACGTCTTCGAGATGCTGACGGTGGGCGCCACCCAGAACGCCATCCTGGCCGCGGTGCTGGGCGAGGGTCAGGTGACGCTGGAGAACGCCAGCATCGACACCGACGTGGTGGACATGGTGAACTTCCTGAACAGCCTGGGCGCGGACATCCAGGGGGCCGGCACCAACACCATCCAGGTGACGGGCGTGCCGCGCCTGCGCGGCGGCGAGTACCGGGTGATTCCGGACCGCATTGAGGCCGGCACCTTCATGATCGCGGCGGCGGCCACCCGTAGCCGCCTGACCCTGACCGGCGTGCGCCCCGACCATCTGCGCGCGCTGAGCGCCAAGCTGCTGGAGATGGGCGTGGCGGTGCTGGAAGGCCGCGACAGCCTGATCGTGGACGCGAGCGCGGGCCGCCTGCAGCCGACCAACATCACCACCGTGGAGTACCCCGGCTTTCCCACCGACATCCAGCCGCAGATGAGCGCGCTGCTGGCCACTGTGCCCGGCACCAGCGTGGTGATGGACAAGGTGTACGCCGACCGGCTGACCCACGTGGTGGAGCTGAACCGCATGGGCGCGCACATCGTGGTGAGCGAGCACACCCAGGTGATTCAGGGCGGCGCCCTGCACGGCGCGCCGGTCAAGGCCGCCGACATCCGGGCCGGTGCCGCGCTGGTGGTGGCCGCGCTGGCCGCCGAGGGCGAGACCGTCATCGAGGGCATGCAGTACGTGAACCGGGGCTACGAGCGCCTGGCCGAGCGGCTGCGCAGCATCGGGGCCCAGGCGTACCAGCCGGAGCCGGTGCTGGCCGCCGCGATGGACTGAATTTACCCAGCAGCAGGAGGCCGTGGACACGTCCACGGCCTCCTTTCTGTGGGCTCAGCTCACCGCTTCGGGCTGCACCAGCCGGCTGTAGGCCTCCAGGTACTGCGGCACGATCAGGCGCGGGTGGAACTGCTCCACGGCGCGCTGGCGGGCCGCCTGACCCATCTGCTGGTACACGTCACGATTCTTGAGGATCTGCAGGGCGTGGTGGGCCATCTGGTCCACGTCGCCCACCGCCGAGAGCAGACCGGTGACGCCGTGCTGCACCACCTCCGGAATGCCGCCCGCGTTGGAGGCCACCACCGGCACCTCGCAGGCCATTGCCTCCAGCGCCGCCAGCCCGAAGCTCTCCTGGCTGCTGGGCAGCAGGAACAGGTCCGCGATGCCCAGCACCGTCTGCACCTCCGGGAATGATCCCAGGAACTGCACCCGCCCGATCACGCCCAGCTGCTGGGCCCGCTCGAAGGCCGGCAGCCGCTCCGGGCCGTCTCCGATCATCAGCAGGCGGGCCGGCAGCTCCGTGGCGAGCCGGGCGAACGTCTCGATCACGTCCAGCGGGCGCTTCACGGCCCGGAAGTTGCTGACGTGCACCAGCAGCGCCTCGTCCCGGTGGGCGAACCGCTCACGGACACTGGGGTCCACGGTGCGCCGGAAGCGTTCGGTGTCCACGAAATTGTGAATCACCTCGATGTCCCGGTCCACGCCGAACAGCTCGCGGGTCTGGTCGGCCAGGAACTGCGACACCGCCGTCACGTGATTTGAGCGCTGGATGGCGTGCCGGGTGGTGTGCCGGAAGGTGGGGTCCGCGCCCACCAGCGTCACGTCGGTGCCGTGCAGCGTGGTCATCACCCGGGTCCGCCCGGTGATCCCCTGGGCGTGCAGGGCGGCGGTGGCGTGGGGAATCGCGTAGTGGGCGTGCGTCAGGCTGAGGCCGTGTTCCAGGATCACCTCGGCCAGCGCGTTGGCCGCACTCAGCTCCGGGTACGGCTGCTCGAAGAGGGCGTAGGCGTAGGTGCTGACCTGATGGAAGTACGGCCCGCGCATCCCCTGGTGCCCCGCCAGCCGGAACGGCACCGACCCGCCGATGAAGTGCACCTCGTGGCCGCGCTTGGCCACTTCCAGGCCCAGTTCGGTGGCGACCACGCCGGACCCGCCCGCTCCGGAGTGGCACAGCACTGCAATCTTGAGAGGATCTTCTGGCATCGGGTGCGGATTATACCCGCGCCGTGTCAGGGGCGTTGTTCTGAAAGCGGGGATTGTGGGCGCCGCTCCGGCTCAGGGCTGCGGCAGAACCCGTTCGCGCGAGTAGGGCTGGTAGCCCCTGGGCGTGTCGCCGGCCCCGCTGTAGAGGCTGGTGGTCAGGTAGCGGGCGCCGCTGTCGCAGGCGATGGTGGCCACCCGTTTGCCGGGGCCCAGACGGCGGGCCACCTGCAGCGCCGCCCACAGGATGCCGCCGGACGACATGCCCACAAAAATGCCCTCCTGCTGCGCCAGCTGGCGGGCCAGCGGGAAGGCGTCCTCCTCCCAGACCTGCACCACCTCGTCGAGCAGCGAGCGGTCCAGGTTGTCGGGGATGAAGCCGGGTCCCATGCCCTGGAAGGCGTGTTCGCCGCGCTCCCCGCCCGACAGCACGTTGCTGCGGGCCGGCTCCACCGCCACCACCCGCACGTCCGGGTTCTGCCGCTTGAGGTAGCGGCCTACCCCGGTGATGGTGCCGCCGGTGCCGCTGCCGTACACGAAGGCGTCGATGCGGCCCTGCATCTGCGCCCACAGCTCCGGGCCGGTGGTGCGCTCATGGGCGGCCGGATTGGCGGGGTTGGCGAACTGGTTGGGCATCCAGCCGCCCTGCTCCGCCGCGATGCGCTCGGCCTCCTCGATGGCCGCCAGCATCCGGCGCTCCGGGTCGGTCAGCACCAGTTCGGCCCCGTAGGCAGCCAGGGTACGCTTGCGCTCCTCACTCATCTGGGCCGGCATGGTCAGGATCAGCCGGTAGCCCCGCGCGGCGGCCACCTGGGCCAGCCCGATGCCGGTGTTGCCGCTGGTGGGTTCCACGATCAGGCCGCCCGGCTTCAGCAGGCCACGCTGCTCGGCGTCTTCCACCATGCCGAGCGCCGTGCGGTCCTTGATGCTGCCGCCCGGGTTCTGGCCCTCCAGCTTGACCCAGACCTCGGCCGAGTCCGGGGGCACCACCTGAGTGAGTTGCACGGTGGGGGTGTGGCCAATCAGGGCGTCGATCATGCCGTCACTCTAGGCGATGCCGGCTTGCCAGACCGCAAGCTTGTGCGGGTGAATCCGGCCCGTCTCCTCACGGACGCCCGGGCCAGCGCCGCCTATACTCTGCTGATGCGTCTCGCCGTCATCGCCGACATTCACGGCAATCAGGATGCGCTGGACGCGGTGCTGGCCGATGTGCGGGCCCAGGGGGCCGACCGGCTGTACGTGAACGGCGACGTGGTCAACCGCGGCCCCGACAGCGTGTCCTGCCTGAACACGGTGCTGGCGCTGCCGCAGGACGAGCTGGCCGGGCTGACGCTCGGCAACCACGACGACCTGATGCTGCTGTGGCACGACCGCAGCCACGCGCTCCCGGGCGAGTGGTTCGATGATCCGTTCTGGGGCGCCACCGACTGGAGCGCCCGGCAGCTCAATGCGGCCGGCCTGCTCAACCCGCTGCGCCGCTGGCCGCTGACGGTCCACATCGAGGACGTGGGACCGCCGGTGCTGCTGGCGCACGGCTCGCCCACTCACTACCGCGAGGCACTGGGCCAGTTCACCACCGACGAGCGGGCCGCCGCGCTGCTGGACGAGGCCGGCGTGAACGTGCTGGTCGCCTCGCACATTCACCGCAGCATGGTGCGTCTGTTGGGCCAGCGCTGGTTCATCAACACCGGAGCGGTCGGCGCCCCCTTCGACGGCGACCCGGCGGCGCGTTACCTGCAACTGGACCTGCACGGCGGCGCCTGGGTGCCGACCATCCGGCATGTCCCCTACGACCGCCGGGGGGTGCTGGAACGCTTCATCAGCAGCGGCCTGCTGGAGGCGGGCGGCGTCAGCGCTGAGATCTTCCGGCTGGAGCTGCAGACGGCCCGCAGTCTGTACACGCCCTTCTGGGACTGGACCGAGCAGGGGGGCGGGCGACGCGACTGGGACGGGTGGCGGCACTTCCTGAGTCTGCACCAGGAGCTCCTGCAGCCGCAGTCCTGAGTGGAAGGGGCGCAAGGGATGACACTGCCGCGCCGCACTTGCTATACTGCCGGTCAATGCAGATTGAGGACGGTAAGATTCGTGCAGCTTGATTCCGGCGCCGTGGTTTCTGGTCGTGTGACGCGCGTCACCGACTTCGGGGCATTCATTCAGTTCGACAACGGCGAGACGGGGCTGGTGCACATCTCGCAGATTGCCCACAGCTTCGTGCGGAACATCCACGACCACGTGCGCGAGGGCGAGACCATCGAGGTCAAGGTGCTGGGCCGTGACGAGCGTGGCCGCCTGGACCTCTCGATCAAGGAACTGCTGGAGGAGCCGGAGGAGATTCCGCGTCCGCGCGCCATCGGCCGCCAGAGCCCGCAGTTCGAGGCCAAGCTGCGCAGCTTCATGCGCGACGCCAAGGAGCGCGGCCCGGGCAGCGGCGGCAAGAAGGGCGGCCCCAGCAGCACCAGCACCAAGCGCAAGAAGTAAGGCGGTACAGACGTGGCGGTCAGGCTCCCCCTCCGGGATGCCTGACCGCCTTGCTGTGGTGCTCAGTTCTGCGAGGTGATGAACGGCAGGTTGCGGTCGAACTGGCTGCGGTCCAGGCCGTAACCGTACACGAACGCGTCGGGAATGGTGAAGCCCAGGTAGTCCACCGGCACCTCGATGCGGCGGCGCGACGGCTTGCTCAGCAGCGCCGCCACCTTCAGGCTGGCGGGGCCGCGGCCACCCAGGTACTGCAGCAGGTAATGCATGGTGATCCCGGTGTCCACGATGTCCTCGACCAGCAGCACGTGCCGGCCCGACAGCGGAAAGTTCAGATCCTTGACCAGCCGCACCTCGCCGCTCGACTGTTTGGCGTCGCCGTAGCTGCTGGTCTGCAGAAAGTCGACGCTCAGCGGCATGTCTACGGCACGCACCAGATCGGCATGGAACATGAACGCCCCGTTCAGCACGCAGATCAGGTGCGGCTCCTTGCCCTCGTAATCCCGCCGGATCTGGGCGCCCAGCTCCTGAATGCGGGCCTGCAACTGCTCTTCGGTGATCTGCACCGGGCCTTCACCGGGTTTCATCCTGCCAGTCATGGACGGTAGGTTAACACGCGGCTGCGGTGCCCGGTGAGGACGTCCGGCCCCTGGGCGGCACTCTATACTCCGGCCATGAACGTTGCCGCTGTGGAGGGAGTGCTGGGCCAGATCGTGCGGGAGCGCTCGGCCGATTATCAGGGCCGCGAGACCGAGCCGGGTCCGGCCCGGCCACGCATCCGCCGCTTCGAGGCAGCGCTGCGGGCCCCGGGCCTGTCGCTGATCGCAGAGGTCAAGCAGGCCAGCCCCAGCCAGGGCCACATCGCAGCGCTGGACCCGTTGCAGGCGGCGTTGGCCTATCAGGCGGGCGGTGCGGCGGCGTTGAGCGTGCTGACCGAGCCGCGCCACTTCGGAGGCAGTCAGGAGGCGCTGCAGACGGTGGTGGCGGGCGCGGCGCTGCCGGCGTTGCGTAAGGATTTCGTGGTGCATCCGGCGATGCTGCTGGAGGCCGCCGAGTGGGGTGCCTCGGCCGCGCTCCTGATGGTGAGCGTGCTGGGCGAGCAGTTGCCGGACTACCTGCAGCGGGCCCACCATCTGGGGCTGGACGCGCTGGTGGAGGTACACGACGAGGCCGAGTTGCGGCTTGCGCTGGATGCTGGCGCCGAGATCATCGGCGTGAACAACCGTGACCTGCGGTCCCTGCAGATTGACCTGGAGAACTCGCCGCGCCTGATCCGGCAGGCGCGGGCGGCCGGCTTTCAGGGCCTGCTGGTGGCCGAGAGCGGCTACCGCACCCGCGCCGACCTGGACACGGTGCGTGCGCTGGCCGACGCGGTGCTGGTGGGCAGCAGTCTGGCCGGCAGCGGTGATCTGGGCCGGGCCGTGCGCGAGCTGCTGGCCTGATGGGGGAGGGCGCGGCCCTGACCTTCCTGGGCACCGCCGACAGCAAGGGCGTGCCGCGCTGGTGGTGTGCCTGCCCGGTGTGCCAGGAAGCCCGGCAGGGGGGCCGCAACCGCCGCACCCGCAGCGCCGCCCTGCTGGAGGCGGGTGGCCAGACGGCCCTGCTGGATTGCGGCCCGGACCTGCATGCCCAGCTGGCCCGCCTTGGTCGCCCGCTGATGCCGGACGCGGTGCTGATCTCGCACGCGCACAACGATCACCTGCTGGGCCTGGGCGACCTGCTCGACTACGTGGCGTATGCCGGTGGGCGGCTGCCGGTGTATGCCCCGGCCAGCGTGCTGCCGCAGATCGAGGAGCGCTTCCGGTATGCCTTTCGCCGCGCCGCGCCGGTGCAGCCGCTGCCGGTCGAGGGCCTGAGCGTGTGCGGGTACCGGGTGCGGGCCTTTGAGGTGCCCCATGGGGCCAACGGCACCAGCCACGCCTTCCACTTCGAGCGGCCCGGCCACCGCTGGGTCTACCTGACCGACAGCATCGACGTGCCACAGGAGGTGGTGGAGCGCTGGCTCACCGGCCTGGACCTGCTGGTGCTGGGCAGCAGCTTTTTCGACGAGTCAGGCGTGGTGCACAGCACCCGCAGCGTCTACGACGTGCGAGAAGCGCTGCAGCTCCCCTGGGCGCAGGCGGTGGGGGAGGTGTGGCTCACCCACCTCTCGCACGACGTGGATGTGACCGGGCCGCTGCCGGACCCGCGCTACCGCTACGCCAGCGAGGGCCAGACGCTAGCGCTGCAGCAGTGACGAATACAGACAGGCCTTGAAGAAGCCGTTCCAGGCATACGGCCAGGTCTGGCCGCTGCTGGCCAGCGCCGGATTGTTGTGCCAGCCGGGACCGCTCACGAACGTGCTGGCGGAGGTGTGGGGCCGCTGGTCGGCGCCCTCCGCCTGATCCAGGTAGCCGACCAACCGGGACGCGGCCAGCAGCAGGTTGCTGTCCGGGTCGTTCAGGGCGGCGCGCACCTCCGCCTCGTTTTCAGGGAAGGGCCGGTCCAGCTGCATGCCCAGCTGATGAAAGCGGGGCCTCTGCCGCAGCGCGTCCTGCCACGACATCTGGGTCAGCCCGACCGTCTGGGAGAGGTCGCCGGTCCAGCCGCTCTCGCCATAAGCCTCGGTGGTCCGCAGCGCCACCGTATCGGTCAGCTCGCGCAGCACGCCGGCCAGCCCGTAGGCGACCTGCTGCCCGCTCTGTTCGTTGTCCACGATGGCGGCCAGCAGCCCCGGAGCGAGGTGAGCAGCGTGGGCGGCCTGCAGGATGCCCTGACGGTTGGACAGCACCACGCGGGGGCTAAGTGGAGCCGGGGCGTTGACCTGCAGGACCGCCAGCCGGTGACGCGTTCCGGGCGCGGTGGCCCAGGCCAAGTAGGAGAGCCAGGTCTGCACGTTGTCCAGCGCCGCCTCCGGGCTGGCGAACACGCTGCGCCGCGACCGGGCCGGATTCTGGTTGCGGATCTCGCTGTCGAGCATCGAGAGCAGCGCCGCCCCACGTGCTGGACCCAGCACCGCCTGCGTCTGCAGGTACAGCTGAAAGTGCTGCTCGCTGAGCGTCAGCCGGCGCCGTTCGCCCGGCTGCACCTCATCCAGCGCCGACTGAAACGCCTGAGCCACCCGGGCGTATCCCTGCACGGCGCGGGTGGTGGCGGCATCCGCCGGGGCGGGGGCCAGCGCGATCCGGGTGGTCGAGGCCGGGTTGAGCAGCCGGACGATGCTGGGTGCCAGCGAGGGGCTGAACCCCGCCAGCGTCAGCAACAGCGCCACGCTCAGCCCCCGACCGAGCCGGAGCTGACCTCGCCTGAGTGTGGTGGGCGCGGTGGCCATTCATCTGCAGCGTAGACCCTCCGCCAGCAGACGACAAGCGCCCAGCACAACAGACTGAGCATCTCCCAAGAAATTCATCAGCGGCAACAGGGGGGTTGGGGGTGAATGAAAGCTGGCCGCGAGCGTTCGCTCGCGGCCAGTGCTGGGACGGCTGTGTGGCGGGTCAGCCCTTGACGGCGCCGGCGGTCAGGCCCGACACGATGTTGCGCTGGAAGTACAGCACCAGCGCGATCAGCGGCACCGTGACCACGATGCTGGCGGCCATGATCGGCCCCCACGGCTGGTCATACTGCGACGCGCCGGAGTAGTTGGCGATGACCACCGGCACGGTCCGGTTGCTGCTCATGAACGTCAGCGCGAACAGGTACTCGTTCCAGCAGTTGATGAAGGCGAGCAGGCCAGTGGTGACCAGCGCCGGCGTCATCACCGGGAACAGCACCCGGAACAGCGTCTGCAGCGGGGTGGCCCCGTCCATCAGCGCCGCCTCCTCCAGTTCGCCGGGGATGTCGCGCACAAAGCTGGTCAGCACCCACACGGTGAAGGGAATGGTGAAGATCAGGTAGCTGAAGATCAGGCCGATCGGGTTGTTGTACACCCCGCCCGCCCGGATCACGGTGAACAGGCCGCCCAGCACCGCGATCTGCGGAAACACGCTGACGCCCAGGATGATGTACAGGATGGTGGCCTTGCCCCGGAAGCGGAAGCGGCCCAGCGAGTACGCGGCGAAACTGCCGATCAGCAGGCTGACCGCCACCGCGCCCACCGCCACGATCAGGCTGAACAGCAGCGCCCGCTGGAAGGCGGGGTTGGCGAGCACCTGCGCGTAGTTACTGAGCGTGAAGGGCGCAGTGATGAACTGCAGCGGCAGCAGGAACAGGTCGCCGGCGCGCTTGAAGCTGGTCAGCAGCGCCCAGAAGAACGGGAACAGCAGATAGAAGGCGATCACCACCACCAGCAGATAGAACAGGGTGCGTTGCAGGTAATACATCCCCGGGTTTTTCTTGGCGTTCATGTCACACCCCTAATCGAAGCGCACGCGGAAGGCGGTCACGTAGGCCACCACGATCACCATGATGATCAGGAAGATCGCCACGGCCACGGCGCTGCCCACACCCAGCAGCGAGTTGTCGATCAGCGCGAGTCGCGCGTAGCCGGTCATGGAGGTCTGGGCGGCGTTGTTCGGCCCGAGCATGACGTACATCACGTCGAAGACCCGCAGCGCGTCCAGTGAACGGAACACCAGCGCCACCAGCAGCGCGGGGCGCAGCAGCGGGAGCGTCAGGCGCCAGTACTGGGTCCACTTGCTGGCCCCGTCCATGTCGGCGGCCTCGTACATGTCCGACGGCAGGCTCTGCAGGCCCGCCAGGATCAGCAGCGCCATGAAGCTGGTGGTCTTCCAGACGTCCACCGCGATCAGCGCCCAGATGGCCGTGCTGTTGTCGGCGAGCAGTGCCTGACCGCCCAGCACGCCGCGCCCGATCAGCCCGAAGCTGTCGTTGTACATATATGCCCACATCTGGGCCGACACCACCGTGGGAATGGCCCACGGCACCAGCATGGCGGTCCGCATGAAGGCGCGGCCCTTGAAGGCGCTGTTCACCACCAGCGCGATGATCATGCCCAGCACCGTCTCCAGCGCCACGCTCACCACGGTGAAGAGCAGGGTGTTCTTGACGGCGCCCCACCACTTGGGATCCTGCAGGAAGCCGATGCCGATGCCGTCCTCGGTGGTGAACCAGAAGTTGTGCAGCCCCACGAACTTGGCCTGGTCGGGGCTGGTCAGGTTGGCGTCAAAGAGGCTGTAGTAGATGGTGCGGTACAGCGGAAATCCCGCCACGATGGCAATGGCGATCAATGTGGGCAGCAGCAGCCAGACGGCCTGTCTGGCGCGCGCCGACTCGATGCCCCGTCTGCGGACGGGTGCTGTTGCTGGTGGACCGGCAGTGATCTTGGTCATGGCATTCCCCCGGTGAAGCCTGAATGGCAACGGCGGGTGAGGCGCTACGCCTCACCCGCCTCAAGCTGGCACGTGGGCCGGACTTACCAGCCGGCGCCCTTGATGCGGGCCAGCGTGGTGGCGAGGCTGGACACGGCAGCCTGGCCCTTGGTCTTGCCGGTCAGCACGTCATGGACGGCGCCCGAGAAGGCCTGCGACACCTGGTTGTACTTGGCGCCGGTGGGGCCGGACGGACGGGCCACCGCGTTGGTCAGCGAGCTGTACAGGCTGCCGAACGGCGGCACGGCCTTCAGGACCGCAGCGTCCTTGTAGAGCGACGGGATGGTGGGGGCGTAGGAACCCTCAATGGCGCGGATCTTCTGCTCGGCCGGGCTGGCCAGGTAGGTCACCAGCGCGATGGCCTCTGCCTGATGCTTGGAGTACTGGCTGACGCCCAGCTGCCAGCCACCCAGCGTGGCGGTGTTCTGGCCACCCGCGCCCTTGGGCAGCGGAGCGACCGCAATCTTGCCCTTGACCTTGCTGTCGGCGCTCTCGCCCAGCTTGTAGGCGTACGGCCAGTTGCGCATGAAGGCCGCGTTGCCCGCCTGGAAGATGCCGCGGGCGGCTTCCTCGTCGTAGGTGGTGACGCCGGCCGGGCTGATGCTCTTGATCCAGCTGGCGGCGGTGTCGAGCGCTTTGGCAGCGTTCGGGTTGTTGATGGTGATCTTGCCGGTGTTGTCGATGAGCGTGCCGCCGCCCGAGCTCTTGATCCACTCCAGCGCGTCACAGGTCAGGCCCTCGTAGTCCTTGCCCTGGAACACGAAACCGGCGAAGGCCTTGTTGGTCTTCTGCTCGCCGTCCTGGATTTTCTTGGCCATGCTGGCCAGCTCGGCCCAGGTGGTGGGGGCCTTGCTGTAGCCGTACTTCTTCAGCAGGTCGGTGCGGTAGAACAGCAGGCCGCCGTCGGTGTACCACGGCAGCGCCACGAGCTTACCGTTCACGGTGTTGTTCGCAACGATCGAGGGGAAGTTCGACTTCACCAGCGAGTCAGGCACCTTGCCCTTCAGGTCCACGAAGTGCTGACCGAGCTGACCGGGCCACACCACGTCCATCTGGTAGACGTCGATGTCACTGCTCTTGGCGGCCAGCTGCTGTTGGTACAGGCCGAGCCGGTCGTTGGTCAGGTTCGGCGACTCGAACACCTTCACGGTGTTGCCGGTGGACTTGGCCCAGCGGTCGGCGCCAGCCTTGCACAGCTCCAGCTCCTGACCCACGGCGCCGCAGGCGATGGTGAGGGTGACGCCGGCGGCCTGGGACGCTCCGGACGAGATGGCAGCGGTCAGGGCAATCAGGGCAACAACTTTCTTCATGACTTCCTCCGGAACAAAGAAATGGCACGGAACAGGAGCTGGCAACGCTTCAAAACGAATGGGAAGCGGTTCCAGTGCAGATCGGTTATGACAAGATGCAGGCTACACGCCTGTTTATGAAGTGTCAATACGGAAGCGCTTCCATTCAGTCATTTGACGGACAGAATAGGATGTGAACGTTCGCTGCCTGGAACGCGGCCGGTTCCCTGCTGCCGGGCTAACTGAGGTGATACTGAACGTTCCTAGGACCGCTGCCCTGCTTGATCAGCTGACCGTTCAGCACCAGCCGCCGCAGCACCCGCCAGGCCTGCTGGACATTCAGTCCGCTGGCTTCGCGCAGCCGGGCATTGCTGACCTGCCCGTGCTGCTGTGCCAGGGCAAGTGCCAGCTGGCCAAGCGCCGAGGGGACAGGTACAGTGGGCGGCACCGCTGCCCGCTGGGGACGGGTGACGGTGCTTACACCCGTCACTGCTTCCGACCGCTGGTGTAGCTGCGCGCGCACCTCCGCGCTCAGGTGGTACAGGCGCTCGCGGCCTCGCCCCGACGACTCCAGCAGGCCCCGGTCCTGCATCATCTGCAGCAGCCGGGGGGTGCGGTCCTCGGGCAGCTGCAGAGCGCGGCTCAGCTGCTCACGGGTGGCCTCGCCCTCGCGGCCCAGCCGGGACAGCACGATCAGCATGTCCAGCGACAGCGTCTGCATCTCCTCCTGTTTGCGGGCCACGAACCGCACGAACTGCTGATCGAAACCGGGATTGTGCAGGCTCAGGCTCACGGCGTCGCTGTAGCTGGTGAACTCCGGCGGCTCCTTGCCGTGGCGCAGCATCAGCTGGTACATCTTGTCCACTCCCACCCCCGCGCGCTCCACCAGGCCCAGCCGGGAGAGCACCTCGGCCAGCAGCGGATTGCGGCGCTTGGGCTGGTGCCGCAGGATGTTGCCGGGCGTGATGCCGCCCGGCAGCCCGCCTGGATTGCTGATTTCCAGCCGGTCCGGGTGCTGGTGCACGTGGACCACATCGCGCAGCTGGTAGTCGCGGTGGGTCAGGGCGTTCAGCAGCGCTTCTCTGTACACCGCCTCGTCGTAGTCCCAGACCTCGATGCGGAACAGCCCCACCTGTACCGGCGTGAAGCGGTTTCTGGCCTGAATCAGCTCGGCCAGCCGCGAGACCGCGCTCACCAGCGGGCGGCGCAGGTCCTCGCGGAAGCTGAATTCCGGGTCGAGCGTGGGATGGTGGTAGTAGCAGACCTCGGCCTGTGGCAGGTGCGAGCGCAGGGCGCGCGGCGTGCCGGCCAGCAGGATGCACGCCAGGTTCGGCCGCCACTCGCCGCGTTCCTCCACCAGCAGGCCCAGCTCGCGCAGAAAGTCCAGGTCCGGCAGCGCCGACAGGTCGCCCTTCTGCGAAGTGGAGCGCAGCCGGGCCACCTCCAGCGGGTCCAGGTCGGCCAGCGAGGCGGTGGGCGGCACCGTGGCGGTGTAGTCCTGCTGCGCCTGTGGCTGGGCCTGCGCAGGGGTCACCGGCACCAGCTGCTGGCCGTCCCAGCTGAGCACCGAGCCGTCCGGCGCGGCCAGCAGGTAGGGGGCCTGAGGCACGTACACGTACAGCTGACGAGGGCCGTCACCGTCCGGTGGCTGGTGCATCACGTTGACGGTCAGCCGTCCGCCCGACAGCTCGAAGATCGCGTGCGTCACCTGCAGCGGATGCAGGTCCGAGGCGTCCTCGTCCGGCTGCCCCACCACCACCTGACCGCCGTGCGTGTTGGCCAGCGCCATCACGTAGCGGGCCAGTTCGTCGGGCGTCACGCTGAGCGGCAGCGAGACCAGGGGAGCTTCAGCGGTGCGGACGGTCATCGCCGGGCAGTATAGCCGCGCGGCCCAGCCATAGCCGTTCGAGTTCCACGGGCATGAGGGGCTCGCCGTTTTGTCGGCACCACACCAGCGCCGCGCGGCGGCCCATGCCCCACAGCACCGCCGCCTGCCTGAATTGGCGTCCCAGCTGCACCGCGCGCCACAGCGGCAGGCCAGGCACGATCACGGTCGGCTCCAGCCACTCGCCCTCGCCGTTGTGCCCGGGCAGGGTGGGCCAGCCGTCTCGGTGCAGCCGGTCGGTGAGCCTCTGCTGCTGCCCGTCGTTGACCTCTGCTGCCTTCTGTGTTCCGTCCGGGTTCCAGGCGGTCAGGATGGCCCAGCGCTGACCGGGGAGTGTGGGTGGCCATGCCAGCTGCGGGTCCGGCTCGGCCTTCAGCTTCAGCCGCACCTCCAGCGTGCCGTAGGTGGTATCCAGAAAGGCCTGCCGCAGCTCCTCGTCCACCTTCAGTCGTTGACCGGCACCGTCAGCGTGACCAGTTGCAGGTCATCGAACCGCAGCATCACCTTCAGCCGCTGACCACTACGGAAACTGCCGGCCATCACCACCCGGTAGGTGCTGTCCTGGCCGATCATCAGCGGGCCCTCCAGCGGCACCTTCTTGATCACCTCGCAGCGCGGCGAGCAGCGCATCAGTTTGGCGTGGCCACCCTCGTACCACACGCCGGTCAGGTTGTCGCGGCCGCGCGGCAGGAAGCTCGCCTGCAGCAGCACGCCGCCGAAGGTGTGGGCCAGGGCGTGCGCCTCCACGACCGGCGGAGTGGTGGCGCTGCTGAGCAGCGTGGCGAATGGAAGAGACAGCAGCAGGATGATGCGCTTCATGATCACTCCTCCTCCGGGGCGGCGTCGTCCGGCCCTTCCGGCGCGTCCACCTCGACCTTCATCAGTTCGCGCAGCAGGCTGGTGGCAAAGCTGCCGCGCGGCAGCGTGAACTGCACGGTGTAGCCGTCCTCCTGCTCGGTCACGCGGGCGTCCTGCGGATACACCCGGATGATCCGGCGGTCGCCCTTGCGGCTGCTGAAGGCCTCGGGCGTCAGCCCAAAGGCGGCCAGCGCTTCCTGTTCCAGCGTCCCGGCGTCCTGCGTCAGCGGCTTGACCTTGCGGCCGAACAGGGTGCCGGTGGCGCTGATTTCTCCGCGCGCGGCCCGCTCCGACTCGGCGGACGCGTCCTGCACCTCGAACACCCCGCCGGTGTCGTGCTTCTTGGCCATGTCGCCGCTCAGCAGCCCGGCGAACAGCTCGCGTTCCAGCCGCAGCGCCAGGAAGCGGTTGAAGATCAGGCTCTGGACGCTGGACACCAGAAAACGCCGCACCGCCGGGTCACGCAGCCGGCTCTCGCCCCGCAGCACCCGCAGCCCCTCCTCGGCGTTCAGGCCGTGCAGCCCGAAGCGCTGCGGCCCGAAGTAGTTGGGCAGGCCGCGCTGCACCAGCGTGTCCAGCGTGCCCGCCGCCTGCTGGGCCGTGCCGGGCGCGCCGCGCACCCGCACCGTGAAGCGGTTGCCCTGCAGGTGTCCCATGCCCAGCCGGTTGGTGTGGCGCGAAACGTCCAGCACCCGCACGCCTTCCAGGCTGAACTGCTCCAGCCGGCGCTCGGCCTTGGCCGGCAGGCTCAGCCACTGGGTGGTCACGGCGTGCCGGTCCTTGAGGCCCGCCGCACCGATGTCCTTGGGGCGCAGGCCCAGCTGGCTGCTCAGCTCACGCATCAGGTGGGCGGTGGTGTGCCCGGTCTTCTCCAGGTGCAGGTACAGGTGCTCGCCCTCGCCGGACGGGCGGTACAGCGGCAGCTCATCCACCTGGAAGTCCTGGGCCAGCTCACGGACCCGCCCGCCGGTGCCGGGGGACAGGGTCAGGGTGGGCAGCTCGGCCCATGAGAAACTGAGACGTGACACAGGATTCAACGTTAACGCGTTTTCATGAGCACGCGTGTGTCCAATCGTATAGACGCGTGCACAGTCCGGTGTTCTGGCTGATCCGCAGTTGACCTGGGCACGCCACACTGCGGCCTGGGCCCGGAAGGTGCCCTGCGCTGCATGCCCCCCGCCCAA
This sequence comes from Deinococcus sonorensis KR-87, assembly GCF_040256395.1. NCBI lineage: Bacteria > Thermotogati > Deinococcota > Deinococci > Deinococcales > Deinococcaceae > Deinococcus > Deinococcus sonorensis. Next base: position 2,063,163 of record NZ_CP158299.1, read on the forward strand.
TCTGATACAATCTTTGTTTGGATGCCCGTCCAGCAGTGACGGGCTTTAACTTGAGCGCAGGCGTCCGCCCCCGTGTCCGCACGGACCTGGGCCGGACAGAAGCCGCCCACGCCCCATCCCTCCCTCGTTCGGAGTGACTGGCGGCTCCGGGCGAGGGAGAGGATGAACATGGAATACCGGAATATCGCGATCATCGCGCACGTTGACCACGGCAAGACCACACTGGTGGACGGCCTGCTGAAGCAGACCCTGAAGCTCAAGCACGGCGAGGAGATCGCCGAGCGGGCCATGGACAGCAACGACCTGGAAAAGGAACGCGGCATCACCATTCTGGCCAAGAACACGGCCGTGGAGTACGGCGGCGTCAAGATCAACATCGTGGACACCCCCGGCCACGCCGACTTCGGCGGTGAGGTGGAGCGGGTGCTGGGCATGGTGGACGGTGCGCTGGTGCTGGTGGACGCCGCCGAAGGCCCGATGCCGCAGACGCGTTTCGTGCTGCGCAAGGCGCTGGAACTGGGCCTGAAGCCGATCGTGGTCATCAACAAGATCGACCGCCAGGACGCCCGCATCGAGGAGGTCGTGAACCTGACCTTCGACCTGATGGCCGAACTCGGCGCCAACGAGGATCAGCTGGACTTCCCGATCCTGTACGCCGTGGCCCGCGACGGCAAGGCCTACAAGGACCTGGACAAGCCCCAGGAGGACATGCACGAGCTGTTCGAGATGGTGCTGGAGTACATCCCCGCCCCGGAAGTGGACCTGGAAGCGCCGTTTCAGATGCTCGTCACCAACCTGGACTACAGCGAGTATCTGGGCCGCATCGTGCTGGGCCGGGTCAAGCGCGGCACCGTCAAGAAGGGTGAGTTCGTGCAGCTGATGCACAAGGACGGCACCATGACCCGCACCCGGGTGGTGCAGCCGTTCACCCACATGGGCCTGCGCCGCATCGAGGTGGACGAGGTGGGCGCCGGCGACATCATCGCGCTGGCCGGCATCGAGGAGGCGCAGATCGGGGAGACCATCGCCGACCTGGCGGACCCCGAGGCGCTGCCGATCATCACGGTGGACGAGCCGACCGTGAGCATGACCTTCCAGCCGAACACCAGCCCGTTTGCAGGCCGCGACGGCAAGTACGTCACCAGCCGCCACCTGAACGAGCGCCTGAAGCGCGAGGTCATGACCAACGTGTCGCTGAAGGTGGAGGAAGTGCGTCCGGACGAGTTCATCGTGTCGGGCCGCGGTGAGCTGCACCTCTCGATCCTGCTGGAGACCATGCGCCGCGAGGGCTACGAGGTGCAGGTGGGCAGCCCGCAGGTGATCATCCGCGAGATCGACGGCGAGAAGCACGAGCCGGTCGAGCACCTCGTGATCGACGTGCCGGAGCAGCACGCCAGCACCGTGATCGGTGTGCTGGCCAGCCGCAAGGGCCAGATGGTCAACATGGAGCCGCAGGGCACCCGCACCCGCATCGAGTTCAAGATTCCCAGCCGCGCGCTGTTCGGCTTCCGCACCCAGTTCCTCTCGATGACGCAGGGCGAGGGCATCATGAGCCACGTCTTCGACGGCTACGCGCCGTGGGCCGGCGAGATCAAGGTGCGCCAGAACGGCTCGCTGGTCAGCATGGAGGACGGCCCGGCCTTCGCCTACAGCATCTGGAAGCTGCAGGACCGCGGCAGCTTCTTCATCGACCCGGCCACCGAGGTGTACGTGGGCATGATCGTGGGCGAGAACGCCCGCGAGCAGGACATGAACGTCAACGTGTGCAAGAACAAGAAGCTGACCAACGTGCGTTCCAGCGGTGCCGACGAGGCGCTGACCCTGACCCCGCCGCGTCGCCTGTCGCTGGAGGACGCGCTGGAGTACATCAGTGACGATGAGCTGGTGGAGCTGACCCCCAAGAACATCCGCCTTCGCAAGAAGGTCCTGAACCCCAGCTTCCGCAAGTAAGCCCGGCTCAGCGCGCCCCCACCCGGACGGGTGGGGGATTTTTTTGGCCTTGATCCGCTCCGGCCGGTGATCGAGGGTGGGCAGATCGGCGGCCCGGGTCGCTCTGGGAGGCAGAAGTCAGCAACCACACGGGTCGGGCCGGCCATTCCTCAGGACCTGCCGGCCATTCTGGAGATCTACAACCACGCGGTGCGGCACACCACCGCCAGCTACGACCTGGAGCCGGTGACGCTGGCCTCGCGCGCAGCCTGGGACGAGGCGCGGCATCAGGCGGGCTTTCCTGTCCTGGTGGCGATGTGGGAGGAGCGGATCGTCGGCTGGGGCAGCTACGGCCGCTTCCGCGAGAAGGCGGGCTACGGTAGAACACAGCGTCTACGCCGCCCCCGAGGCGCAGGGCCAGGGCGTGGGCAGCGTCCTGCAGCGCCAGCTGATCGTGCAGGCGCGGCAGGACGGGTATCACGTGATGGTGGCCGGGGTGGACGCCGAGAACGCGGCCCCCCTGCGCTTTCACGAGCGGCTGGGCTTCGTGCAGGTGGCGCAGTTCCGGCAGGTGGACCGCAAGTTCGGGCGCTGGCTGGATCTGGTGTTCCTGCAGCGCCTGCTGGACGACGAAACGCTCTAGTACAGCGTCAACCGATTAAACTCTGATCTTGCGTACGCTGGGTCATGAAGAAACATCTGGTGAGGCTGACCGATGACGACCGGACGGAACTCCGAGTGTTTACCCGGAGTGGAACGAGGAGCGCTCAGGCCATCACCCGAGCCCGGCTGCTGGTGATGGCCGATGAGCAAGGCGAGTCGCGCAACGATGCTGATATCGCACGAGCGCTGGGGGTCACTGTCCACACCGTGGAGGTCACGCGCAAACGGTATGTGCAGCACGGCCTGCAGGCCGTGCTGCAGCGCGCTCCTCGTAAAGACAAGGGTGTGCCCCAGAAGGTCGACGGACGCGTCGAAGCCCAGCTGATCACCCTGGCCTGCAGCGACACGCCGAATGGCGAACCTGCCTGGACGCTGCAGATGCTGGGCGATGCGCTGGTGAGATGACAGCTCGTGGACTGTATTTCCCGTGAGACGGTGCGCAAAACGCTGAAAAAAACGTCCTCAAGCCGCATCTGAAACAGCAATGGTGGATTCCGCCCGATCAGAACGCGGCCTTCGTCTGTGCGATGGAGGACGTGCTGGACGTGTACGAGCGTCCAATGGACGCTCGCGTTCCCGTCATCTGTTTCGACGAGAAGCCCTGTCCGTTGACCCGTGACGTGTTGCAGCCGACCCAGGCTGCACCTGGACGACTTCAGCGCCAGGACAGCGAATACGAACGCTGTGGCACCGCCACCATCTTCGGCTGGGTCGAGCCCTTGGTTGGCCGTCGCGACGCCTGGGTGACGGCGCGGCGGACCTGCATCGACTACGCTCATGCCCTTAAGCGCGTGTCTGAGGCGTATCCCGATGCCCTGCACATTGTCCTGGTGCAAGACAACCTTTCAACCCATACCAAAGCGGCGCTTTATCAGGCGTTTCCCGCCCACGAAGCGCGGCAGCTCGCCGCGCGGTTCGACTTCCATTTCACGCCCCGGCACGGTTCCTGGCTCAATATGTAGGAACTGGAATTCTCGGCACTCGCCCGCCAGGCGCTTCAGGAGCGGGTGGGGGATCAACCAGCACTGGAGCGCACAGTGGCACACTGGAGTGGCCGCCGCTGCGCGGCAGCCACTCCCGTCCGTTGGCAGTTCACGACTCCGCAAGCCCGCGTCAAACTATGCCGTCTCTATCCTAAGATGATCGGTTGACGCTGTACTAGCCGGACGTGCCGAGCTGCTGCCGGGCCTGCTGCCCGGTCAGCGGTTTGCCGTACACGGCCGTGCCCGGCTGATGGCTGCGGCTGTCCTCCAGGGTGCCAGTGTCCACCGCCACGAACCCGATGGCCTCAATCAGCTGCGAGACGGTCCGCTTGGCGTCCGGGTCATCGCTGGCCACGAAGATGGCGCGGCGCTCCTCCAGCGGCTTGCCGGGGTCGCCCTGACTGGCGAGGTCGGCGGCCGCGATGGCGTTGAAGGCCTTCACCACCCGCGCTCCCGGCAGGTGGCGGGCCATGAAGCTGCTCTCGGACTGGCCACCCAGGTCAATCTGTCCGTCGCGCTGCGGGTAGTAGTTGGCCGTGTCGATGACGACCTTGCCGCTCACCTCCAGCCCCTCCAGGCTGGCGTACTTGCCGAACGGGATCGTCTCCACCAGCAGCTCACCGAACTGCGCCGCCTGTGCCGAGGTCATGGCCCGCACATTCGGCCCCAGCGCGCGGACGGTGTCTTCAAGCGTCTCCGGGCCGCGCGAATTGCTGAGCGCCACCTGATGCCCGGCGCGGGCAAACAGCTGGGCCAGCGCCTTGCCGATGTGTCCTGCTCCCAGAATGCCGATGTTCATGGCTGGAAGCGTAGGCTGCCCAGCGGGTCCAGCTGTGTAGCCTGGGCAGCACTGTGGGTCCGGCTCAGCCGTCCGTCTCGCCGTCCAGGTACACCCAGGCGCCCTCCAGCCGCACGAAGTGGCTGCGCTCGCGCAGGGTGTGCTGCTGCCCGTGCTGGCGGAAGCGGGCCGCAAAGGTCACGCGGCCCTGGTCGTCGTGCGGCCCACCAGCCTGACATGCCTGAACCTGCAGCCCCAGCCAGACGGTGCCGTCGTTCAGGTCCAGCGTCGTGGGGCGGGTGCGGGGGTGCCAGCTGGCGAGCAGGTAGGGGGCCAGCTGCAGCGCGTAGGCACTGTAGCGGCTGCGCATCAGCGCCTCGGCGGTGGGTGCGGGACCGGTGCCGTCGTGGCGGGGCAGGCAGCAGCGGCGGTAGGGCCGCTGGCTGCCGCAGGGACACAGGTGGGGCGGGCGAGCCATGGCTCAGGGTAGCGGACGGCGGGGCAGCGGGTTCAGCCGCCGCCCTGGCGCACCGCCAGCAGCGCCGCCTCCACGCGGTTGCGCACGTGCAGCTTCTGCAGCACGTTGGTCATGTACCCCTTGACCGTCTTCTCGGTCAGATCCAGGTCGCGCGCAATCTCCTTGTTGCTGCGCCCAGCCGCCACGCCCTCCAGAATCTGACGCTCGCGGGCGGTCAGTTCTGACAGGGGGTCGGTGGTGGGCCGGCGCGGGCCGCTGAGTTCCAGCAGCAGGCTGGCCGCCAGCCCCGGCGTCACGTACACCTCGCCGGCATGCAGCGAGCGCACCACCGAGCGCAGCTCACGGCCGGAGATGCCCTTCAGGGCGTAGCCGCGCGCCCCGGCCCGCAGCGCCGCCGTCACGTCCGCTTCATCGGCGCTGACGGTCAGCATCATCACCCGACGTCACCGGGTAGCGGGCGCTCAGGGCGTTCACGGCGTTCAGGCCGCCGCCCGGCATGTTCAGGTCCAGCAGCACCACGTCCGGCAGGTGCTGGCCCACCAGCTGCAGCGCCTCCTCGGCGCTGGACCCCTCGGCCACCACCTCCAGGTCCGGCTCCATGCCCAGGGCGGCGGCCACGCCCTCCCGGAACAGCGGGTGGTCGTCCACAATCACGATGCGCAGCGGCAGGGCAGAGGGGTTCGCGGGGGTGTTCACGGGGTCAGGGCCTCCAGTTCGGCTTCCGGGCTGTCGCCGGGGGGGTGAAGTGGCAGGCAGGCCAGCACCTGCGTGCCGTGCGGGCCGGAGCGCACTTCGAAGGTGCCGCCCAGGCTCTCGGTGCGTTCGCGCATGCCGTTGAGCCCCAGGTGCAGGTGCCCGGGCTGCGGCTGCAGCGCGTCGAATCCGGGACCGTGGTCCTGCACCTCCAGCCGCAGCTGCGCGCCCTGGATCACGCACTGGACCGTCATGTGCTGGCCACCGGCGTGCCGCTGGGCGTTGTTGAGCGCCTCCTGCACCAGCCGGTAGGCGGTCATGCGGACCGGCAGGGCGGCCGCCGGCAGCGGGCCGTCCGTCTGCAGCGTCACCGTGGTGCCGGTGCGTCGCTGGTGGTCCTGCACCGCCCGCTGGATGGTCTGGTCCAGGTCCAGGCCGTCCAGCGCCGGCAGCCGCAGGCCGCTGGAGATGTCACGCATCTCGGTCATGGCAGCCCGCAGCGAGCGCTCAATCAGTTCCAGATGCTGCTCGGCCTGGTGGGCCTGCTCGGCGGGCAGCTGCGTCAGGTGCTGGCCCACCCCCTCCAGCCGCAGCAACGCGTAGCCGAGTTCCTGGGCCGGGCCGTCGTGCAGTTCGGCCGAGACGCGCATCAGGTAGCGCTCGTTCAGGGTGGTGGTGCGGGTGGCGGCCCGGCTGACCCGGTGGTGCAGCTCCTCGTTGCGCTGCAGCTCGGCCTGGAGCTGCCGCTGCTGATGCAGGATGGTGTCGCTGCCCTGGCGGACCACGCCGGCCAGCAGCAGGTACGCGCCCAGCATGGTCAGCGTCACTACGCCCCAGCTCTCGCGGGTGGCCGCCGCCTGCTGCCGCTCCAGGTCGTCCACCGTCTGGTAGAACTCCGCCACCGCGATCACCCGGTCGCTGCCCTCCTGCCGCAGCGGCGTGTAGGTTTCCAGCAGCCGGTTCCAGCGGGCCCGCTGGGTGCCGTTCTCGGCGTCCTCCAGGGTGCTGACGTGCGACACCACTTGCCCGTTCCAGGCGTCCGCCTGCTCATCCTTGACGTCAAAGGTTCGGCCCTCGTCCTGGCCGTAGATGACGCGCCCGCCCGGCCCCCAGATACGGATCGCCACGATCTCCTGGGCCAGCGGCGTCTTGGTCAGGATCCAGTTCAGCTGCCGCCGCTCCTGGGCGGTCAGGCCGCCGCTGCGGCTGAACCCCTGAAACGAACCCACCACATAGTTCTCCACGTACAGCGCGGCGCTGGCGGCGGTGCGGTGCACCACGCCGTCGCGGATGCTGCGGCTGACCCAGGCCCCGATCAGCAGGCCGCACAGCAGCAGCACCCCGAAACTCAGCAGGCTGTAGCGCCCGGCCAGGCTGAGCGAAGGTGAAAAGGAGTGACGCCTGAACCGCATGTCCTGATTATGGGTCCTGGGGGCGGCACTTCAGACTTTGGTCGGGGGTAGGGGCGGACCCTGGACCGTACCCCCGACCGGGGGCGATGCTTAGGCTACATTCATGGACTTCGGAGGGTATCCGGCACCATACAGGGAGGTTCTATGAACGGAATGCTGAAAGGTCTGATGGCGGCGGCGGCTCTGACGGTGCTGGCTCCAGCGGCGCTGATGCAGGCGGCCAGCGCGCCGCAGACGGTGGTTGTCAAGCTCAGCGAGTGGTCGCTGGGGGCCAAGACCATCACGGTCAAGGGCACCATGGCGCGCTTTGAGGTGGAGAACGACGGCCAGTACCCCCATGACTTCCGGATCCAGGCGATGATCGGCGACAAGATGGTCGAGCTGGCCACGCCGGTGCTCAAGAAGGGCGAGAAGGCCGTGCTGATCGCCTCGCTGCCCGCCGGCACCTACAACGCCTACTGCGACCTGCCCACCCACGCCGACAAGGGCATGAAGGCCAACCTGACCTTCGAAGCCGCCAAGTAAACTGATGGTCACCCGGCCCGGAGGCACCTCGCCTCCGGGTCCTTGTCGTGGCCTTGAGCTGCCCCGCGCCCGGCGCGGCGGGTGTGCCACACTGCGGCCATGACCCTTTCATCCCCCCAGCAGGTGCGCGCCCTGATGCTGACCCAGGCCGAGGACAAGACGGTGACGGCCACCCTCCGCGACGACCTGACGGTGCAGGACCTCCCGGACGGCGACGTGCTGGTGCAGGTCGAGGCCTCCAGCCTGAACTACAAGGACGGGCTGGCGGTGCTGGGCCGCCCGGGTGTGGTGCGCCGCTATCCGATGGTGCCGGGCATCGATCTGGCCGGCACGGTGGTGGAGTCCAGCGACGCGCGCTACGCGCCCGGCGACCCGGTGCTGCTGACCGGCTGGGGCATCGGGGAGCAGTTCTGGGGCGGCTACGCCACCCATGCCCGCGTGCAGGCCGACTGGCTGACCTGCCGCCCGGAGGGCCTGAGTGCCCAGGACGCCATGGCCATCGGCACCGCCGGCTTCACGGCCATGATGAGCGTGATGGCGCTGGAAGACCACGGCCTGACCCCGGAGCAGGGGGAGGTGGTGGTCACGGGCGCGTCCGGAGGCGTGGGCAGCGTGGCGGTGGCGCTGCTCTCGGCGCTCGGCTACCGGGTGGTCGCGTCCACCGGGCGGCCCCAGGAGGCCGGCTACCTGCAGGGGCTGGGGGCCGCCCAGATCATCGGGCGCGAGGAACTGAGCAGCCTGAAGCGGCCGCTGGAAAAAGAACGCTTTGCCGGGGCTGTGGACGCGGTGGGCGGCGAGACCCTGGCCGGCGTGCTGAGCTGCCTGAAACGCGGCGGCGCGGCGGCCGCCTGCGGGTTGGCCGGGGGCAGCGGGCTGCCCACCACCGTGTTGCCATTCATCCTGCGCGGGGTGGCGCTGCTGGGCATCGACAGCGTGATGTGCCCGCCCGAGCGGCGGGAACGGGCGTGGCAGCGGCTGAGCCGGGAACTGCCCGGCACGCTCTACAGCGAGGGCGTCACGGTGCAGCCGCTCGCAGAGGTGCAGCGGCTGGCCGAGCAGATTCTGGCCGGGCAGATCCGGGGCCGCACCGTCATCGTGCCCTGAGCGACCCGGCACCGTTCGTCAGCTCCCAAACCCGCCGCGCACAGGCGCTAGCATGCGCTCATGACCAGGCGAGAGTCCCAGGATGGTGGCCAGACGCAGACGCTGGATCAGACCCAGCTCACGCGGCCCCGGCTGTTCCGGGTGCTGCTGCTCAACGACGACTACACCCCGATGGAGTTCGTGGTGATGGTGCTGACGCGCTACTTCCGCAAGTCGCTGGCCGACGCCGAGACCATCATGCTGAACGTGCACCAGCGCGGTTCCGGGCTGGCCGGGGTCTACACCCGTGAGGTGGCCGAGACCAAGGCGGCCCAGGTGACGGCCCACGCGCGCCAGGAGGGCCATCCGCTGGCGCTGAGCCTGGAACCGGAGGCCGCGTCATGATCAGTGAACAGCTGCAGGACGCCATTCAACGGGCAGTGGACGACGCCTCCGGGCGCGGGCACGAGTACGTGACGCTGGAGCACCTGCTGCTGGCGCTCACCGAGGAGCCCAGCGCGCGGGAGCTGCTGCTGGCCTGCGGCGTCAGCCTGGAGCGGCTGCGCGGCGACCTGGAACTGGCCCTGGCCGACTTCGAGGTGGTGGATGACGGCCCGGACCTGAGCCTGATGGTGCGGGCGGTGGTGCAGGAGGCGCTGGTGCAGCGCTACGCCTCCGGCAAGCCGGACGAGCCGGTGGACGGCGCGCGGGTGCTGGCCGAACTGCTGGAGCAGCCGGACAGCCAGGCACGCTACCTGCTGGAGCGCCAGGGCCTGACCCGGCTGGACGTGCTGAGCTACCTCAGCCACGGGCGCGCCCGGGTGGCGGGCCGCGAGGTGACGCGCCGCACCCGGGGTGTGGACGAGCAGGGGGCGGAGCCGGAAGCCGAGCCGCAGGACGATCCGCTGAAGGCCTACGCCGAGGACCTGACCGCCGGGGCCCGTGAGGGCCGCTACGACCCGCTGGTGGGCCGCGAGGCGGAGCTGACCCGCCTGACGCACATCCTGGCGAGGCGCACCAAGAACAACCCGGTGCTGGTGGGCGAGCCGGGGGTGGGCAAGACGGCGCTGGCCGAGGGGCTGGCCCAGCAGGTGGCGGGCGGCGACGTGCCGGCCTTCCTGAAGGGCGCGAGCGTGTATGCCCTGGACCTGGGCGCGCTGCTGGCCGGCACCCGCTACCGCGGCGACTTCGAGGCGCGGCTCAAGGCGGTGCTGTCGGCACTGGACGGCCAGAACGCCGTGCTGTTCATCGATGAGCTGCATACCCTGGTGGGCGCTGGGGCCACCGAGGGCGGCAGCATGGACGCCGCCAACCTGCTCAAGCCGGCGCTGGCGCGCGGGCGGCTGCGGGTGCTGGGCGCCACCACGCCGCAGGAACTGCGCCACCTGGAGCGTGACCGGGCGCTGTGGCGGCGCTTCGGGGTGGTGGAGGTGCCGGAACCGTCCGAGGCCGACGCGCTGGCGATCGTGAGGGGGCTGGCCTCGCGCTACGCCGAGCACCACCGGGTCCGGTACGACGAAGACGCGCTGGCCGCTGCCGTGGCCCTGAGCGTGCGGCACCTGCGCGACCGTTTCCTGCCGGACAAGGCCATTGATGTGCTGGACGAGGCGGGGGCCGCCTACAGCGCCGGGCGCTCAGGGGGCGGCCAGACCGTCACCGTGGCCGACATTGAGGCGACCGTGTCGCGGATGGCGCGGGTGCCGCTGGGAGCGGTCAAGGCCGAGGAGGTGCAGAGCCTCGCCACGCTGGAACACGACCTGAAGGGGCGGGTGTACGGCCAGGACGAGGCCGTGGAGACCATCGCCAGCGCGGTCAAGCTGGCCCGCGCCGGGCTGCGCGACCCGCAGCGACCGCAGGCCGCGTTCCTGCTGGCCGGGCCGACCGGCGTGGGCAAGACCGAGCTGAGCCGCGCGCTGGCCGAGCGGCTGGGGGTGGAGCTGTTGCGCTTCGACATGAGCGAGTACCAGGAGGCGCACACCGCCTCGCGCCTGATCGGGGCGCCGCCCGGCTACGTGGGCTTCGATCAGGGCGGCCTGCTCACCGACGGCATCAGCAAGCATCCGCACGCGGTGCTGCTGCTCGACGAGATCGAGAAGGCACATCCGGACGTGTACAACGTGTTCCTGCAGCTGATGGACCACGGCACTCTGACCGACCACACCGGCAAGAAAGTGGACGGACGCGGCCTGATCATCCTCTACACCACCAACGCCGGGGCTGCCGACGCCGCGCGGCCCGCCCTGGGCTTCGGGCGCAGCGGGCGCGAGGGCCAGATGCTGGAGGCGGTCACGCGCACCTTTACGCCGGAGTTCCGCAACCGGCTGGACGGCGTGCTGCTGTTCCGCCCACTGGCCCCGGAAGTGATGGCGCAGGTGGTGGACAAGTTCCTGGCGCAGCTCACGGCGCAGCTGCAGGAGCGTGCCGCCGCGCTGCAGGTCACGCCAGCAGCGCGCGCCCGGCTGGCCGAACTCGGCTACGACCCGGCGATGGGAGCGCGCCCACTGGCCCGCGTCATCGAGCGCGAGCTGAGCCGCCCGCTGGCTGATCTGCTGCTGTTCGGCCGGCTGCAGGGCGGGGGAGACGTGACGGTGGACCTGCAGGACGGTCAGTTCCGCTTCCTGTAACGAGGAGGGGCGGCCCGGAAGTGGGCCGCCTCTGTGTCTCCGTTCGGATGCATAGGCTTGACAACGCCTGTATTTGACGCTATATTTTTCTTATCAACGTCCGAAGAGGACGTCTTTTTTTTGCCCTGTTCACCGGCCACCCTGCGCTGTGGCAGCATGGGCGAATGATGCGCCTGCGCCCCCGCACCGTGACCGACCTCTCCGAACTGTGGCGCTGGGTGTATGACCTGCCGGACGCCGAGTGGAAACGCTGGGACGCGCCCTACCTGCATGAAGCCCGGGCCATTCCGCCACTAACCCTGGCCCGCTACCTCACGCAGGCCATGTCGGATCTGAGTTCCCCGCATCAGCAGATCATCGAGATTGATGGGGCGATGAGCGGCATCGTCACGCGGCGCTGGGACCCGCCCGAGGTGGGCGGCTGGCTGGAACTCGGCATCGTGATCTTCGATCCGGTGCACTGGGGCGGCGGGTACGGCACCACGGCGCTGCGCGAGTGGACCCGCCGCTCCCTGCAGGAAACCCCGGCCCACCTGCTGACGCTGACCACCTGGAGCGGCAACCAGCGCATGGTGCGGGCAGCCGAGCGGGTCGGGTACCGTGAGTGCGGCCGGGTCCCGGAGGCCCGGCTGTGGGAGGGCCAGCGCTATGACAGCGTGCAGCTGGCCCTGCTGCGGCGCGAGTGGATGGAGCGCGACAACAGCGCGGCACCCGGGTGATGGCCCGGGTGCCGCTGGGATTGGGAGGCCTGGAGGGTGCCGGGCGTCTATGAGCCCTGCTTGGACTCCACCCGTTCGGCCGGGCTGACCGGCTCGGCGATCAGGTGGGCCAGAGCCAGCGGAATGGCCGCGTCCCACCCCTGCGGGTGGCAGGCGGCCGGATACGGCACCGGCGGGCCGTCCTCGCGGGCGAACCCGGCGAACAGTTCCGGCAGCCGCGCGTCCGTCGCCCAGCGGGCCGCGTCATACAGGTCGCGGGCCACCCGCCGCGCCTCGGCCTCATAGCCGTAGCGCTCCATGCCCAGCGCGAACACCGCCGTGTCGTGCGGCCACACCGAGCCGTTGTGATAGCTGACCGGGTTGTAGCGCACCTCCCCGGTGCCGAGCGTCCGCAGGCCCCAGCCGCTGTACAGTTCCGAGCTCATGGCGGCCTTCACCACCGCGCCCGCGTACTCCGGGGCAAACAGGCCGGTCCAGAGCGTGTGGGCCGGGTTGCTGACCAGCACCTTCAACGGCCGTTTCTGGCCGTCCAGCGCGTGGGCGTAGTAGTTGCGCTCGGGCCACCAGAAGGTCTGCTGCACCCGTTCGCGCAGCGCCTGCGCCCGCTCGAAGTACCCGTTTGCCCGTTCCGGCTCACCCACCAGCCGCGACAGCTGCGCGCCGGCGAGGTAGGCGGCGTAGGCGTACCCCTGCACCTCGATTACGGCGATGCTGCCCTCGGCGTCCACCCCCTCGGCGCTGAAGGTGCTGTCGCCGCTGTCCTTCCATACCTGATTGCGGATGCCCTCCGCATGCGGCGTGTACTCGATCAGCAGGTCCTGGTCCGGGTCGCCGGGACCCATCATCCACTCCAGCGCGGCTTCCCAGTTGGGGCGCAGTTCGCGGGCCAGTTCCGGATACGAGCGGCTCAGTTCGCCCACCAGCCACACGAACAGCGGCGTGGCGTCGGCGGTGCCGTAGTACGGCCGGAACGCGGTCTGACCGGTGCGGGTCAGTTCACCGGTGCGCTCCTCGTGCAGGATCTTGCCCGGCTGCTCCAGGGTCGCGTCATCGAAGCGCTGGCCCTGATGGGCGGCCAGGTAGCGCGCCACGCCCAGCGCCACGTCCGGGCGGTGATGCTGCACCAGATGGGCGATGATCAGCGAGTCGCGGCCAAAGGGCGCCACGAACCACGGCAGGCCCGCCGCCGGAAAGGGGCCCTGCGGGGTATGGAACAGCAGGCTGCGCAGGTCCTGCAGGCTGCGCTCCAGCACATGCTGGTCGGCGGAATCCGGCAGCGTGAAGGGGGCTTCCCACTGACGGTAATCCTGCAGCAGCGCTGCCGGGTCCGGCAGGGGCGGAGCTTCCTGGCCGTTCAGCGCCTGAACCGTGACCGTCACGGTCAGGTCCTGGTCTACCGTCCAGTGCAGCGCCGAGCCGTCCCACTCGCCGGCGGGGCTGCTGGTCACCACCGTGCTGACCTGCAGGCCGTCGCCGGCGGTGTAGCGGAAGGCCACGCCGCCCGGCACCGCCTTGGCGGTCACCACCCGGCCCTCCAGCGGCTGCCAGCCGCGCACCTCGAACATGTCCACAAAGTCGGCGGCCAGTTCCAGGCTCAGCCGGTGCTGGCCCGGGGTGTAGATCCGGACCGTCACACGGTCCTGCAGGCCGCCCGCGCTGAGCGTCAGGTCCCGGGTGAGGCCGGTGTGCATGGTGTAGCCCAGGTTGGCGTTGCCGGCCTCCTCATGCATCCAGAACGGCGAGCGCAGGTGCTGCACCAGCGGTTGCGGGGCCTCGCCGTCCAACAGCCAGCGGTAGCGGGAGAGGTGGCGGGTGTCGCGGCGGTACAGGCCCGCCTCCCCGGAGGCGACCGTATACGCGGCGTCGCCCACCAGGTACAGCTCATTGTCTTTCAGGACGGTGCGTGTACTCAACATAGGAACTCCAGATAGAGGGGGCGCCGGGCCGGATCAGCCCTTGACGGCGCTGTCTGCACCGGTGCTGATAAAGTAGCGCTGAAACACCACGAACACGATGATGACCGGGATGGCGCTCAGCACGGCGCCCGAGAGGATCAGGCCGTAGTCGCCCTGGCCGCCGTAGGCCTGCCGGAAGTTGGACAGGCCCACCGTCAGCGTGAAGTTGGTGTTCTGGCGCAGCAGCACCACCGGCCAGAAGAAGTCGTTCCAGGCGCCCTGGAACTGGGTGATGGCCAGCGCGGTCAGCGCCGGTCCCGCCTGGGGCAGCATGACGCGCCAGAAGGTGGTGAAGGGCCCCGCGCCGTCGATGCTTGCCGATTCCTCCAGTTCCTTGGGCATGCCCTCGAAGAACTGCTTCATCAGGAACACGCCGCCCGCCGCCACCAGCCCGTTGAGCCACAGGCCCCAGATGTTCAGCAGGTGCAGGTCGCGCAGCAGCACGTAATTGCTGACCAGGTTCACCTGGCTGGGCACCATCTGCACGAACAGCACCCCCACCAGGAACAGCAGGTTGCGGCCGGGAAAGTTCAGCCGGGCCAGCGCGTAACCGGCCAGCGAGCAGAAGACGATGGCCGCCGCCACCCGCAGGAAGGCGTACAGGAACGAGTTGAACATCCACGACAGGAACAGGCTGCGGCCCGAGGTGGGGTCCATGGTTTCATCGAAGGCGCGGCGGTAGTTGTTGAAGGTGTAGCCCAGGAATCCGGGCGTGATGTTGCGGTAGGCGAAGCTGCGGTCAAAGTTCTGCCGGTCGCTGGCCGGGATGGTGCTGTCCACGATGCTCTGCCCGCGCTGCACGTCCACCTCCAGCGGGGTGCGCTGGAAGATCGGGCCGCGCAGGTAGTAGGCGTTGCCCGAGTGCACCAGTTCCACCACCTGATCCTGGTTCAGCTGGTACTGGACCGCCTGGGCCTCCGGCGTGTCGAGGGTGACGGGGACCGTGTTCCCGCCGGGCAGGATCGCCTGCAGGGTGCTGCTGGCCTGACCGAGTTTGGCGCGCACCAGTGCTCCGGTGCGCCGGGTCAGGGCCGGGTAGCTCACGGTGGTGCGGTACTGGCGCACGTCGCCCTGCTGCCCCACCTGAACGGTCGAGACGCGGGCGTAATCCTTGGCCTGCGCCTGCCGGGCGATGGCCACCAGGCTGTTCGGCTGGTACGGAAACAGCGCGATGCTCGGCGCGGCCTGCGGGGCCCCGGCGGGCGAACGCACCGAGACGTCGAAGGTCACCTGATGGTCCGGGCTCAGGCCACCGTTCCAGCCGTCGCCGCTGCCCTGCTGGCCCAGCCGGTAGGCGTTGCGGATCACCTGGGCGCTGAACTGCGGAATCAGCAGCCGGGGCGGGTACTCGTTGGGGTTGTCCTTGACGCTGCTCAGCAGGCCCATCAGGAAGGGGCCCAGGAACACCAGGCTCATCACCAGCATGAAGGCGTACAGCCAGCCGGCCCGGGACCAGCGGCGGCGCTGCAGCCAGCGCTCCTGGTCCGGGATGGCGGCCGTCGCCCGGGCCGGCAGAGACGGAACAGTCATCGGAACCCTCCTTGCAGGCAGGACAGCGGCCCCATCACTGGGCCTCCGCCGTGACGAAGAAGCGCCGCTGGATGAACACCATCAGCAGGATGATCAGCGCCAGGATGATGGCGGCGGCGGCGGCCATGTTGACCGGCGCAGCGCCGGACTTGAAGGTGTTGGCGTACACGTAGTACGCCAGGGTGATCAGGGTGTTCTGCGGCGCGGCGCTGCCGATCACCGCCACCTGATCGAACATCTGCATGGTGCCGATCAGGCTGACCGTCACCACAAAAAACGTGACCGGTCGCAGCATCGGGACCGTCACGTTCCTGAGTTTCTGGTAGGGCGTCGCGCCGTCGATGTCGGCGGCCTCGTACAGCGCCCCGGGGATGTTCTGCAGGCCCGCCAGGAAGAACAGCATCAGGGTCGGAATGGTGGTGAAGGTGTTCATGATGATGACCACCAGCAGCGGCATGCTCAGCACCTGCACCCCGCCGATGCTCAGCCAGCTGTCGGAGAAGTACTGGAAGTCAAACGGTTGCACCGCACGCGCCCCCACCACACCCAGCACGCTCAGCAGCGCGGTCAGGCCGGCCGCGATCAGGGCGCTCACGGCGGCCAGCGCGGGGTCAAACCAGCCGGCCGGCAGTCGCCGTGAGCGCTCGTACAGCACCTGGATGATCTGGGCCGCCACCAGGATGCCCAGGAACGAGAGGATGATCGGCAGATACGTCTGGAACTGCGTGATCAGGTAGTTGGCCACGCCCCGGCGCTGGAACAGCCACAGGAAGATCAGCGTGATGACCACCGACGAGGTGATGCTGGGCATGTACCACGCCGAACGGAAGAACGCCTGCCCCCGGATGCGGTTGTTGAGGGCGACGGCCATCAGCAGCGAGCCGATGGTCTGCAGGATCGTCACCGAGATGGAGAAGATCAGCGTGTTGGCCAGCGCCCGCCGGAACGACGGGTCGGCCAGCACGTCCACGTAGGGCCGCAGGCCGATCAGGTGCGGCGTGTTGAACAGGTTGAAGTCGGTGAACGAGTAGTACAGCGCACGCGCGAAGGCATAGAAGAAGAACACCAGCGTGCTGATCAGAAACGGAGCGAGAAACAGGTAGGCCGTGGCGGTTGCCTGAGCCTTCTTGTACATGACACCCTCCTGGGCGCAGACAGTGGAGCCGGGGGAGAGGCGCGGGGCCCGCGTTCCCCAGCGCCGGTCAGCGGCACGGGGGGCCGCGGCTGTGGCTGCCGACCCCCCGTGCGATGAGATGCCGGATCAGCGCTTCTGGAGGGTGTTCATGTCCGACTGGGCCTGCTTGAGCGCGTCCGCCGCACTCTTCTGCCCACTCAGCACGGCGGCCAGCGCCGTGTTGATCGGCTTGATCCAGTCCGGACCCTGCGGCCCGAAGGTGTATCCCTTGACGGTGCCGTCCGAGGCGCCCTGGAACACCGCCAGGCTGTTCTGCGCGCCGGGGTCGGTCTTCTTGAAGTAGGCGTTGGACTGCAGGGCGGTGCGGCTGGGAATGGCCAGGCCCTGCTCCAGCACGTACTGCTGCACCGGCGCGCTGGTCAGGATGTTCAGCACCTTGGCGGCAGCGGCCTTGTTCTTGGAGTCGCTGTTGATGGCCCAGCCGACCGTGTACAGGAAGTTGCCGCGCTTGCCGGTCTTGTCGGCCTTCGGAATCAGGGCGGTGCCGTACTTCAGGTTCGGCGCGTTGTCCTTCAGGAAGCCCACGATCCAGTTGCCCTCAATGGCCACCCCGACCTTGCCGGTGGCCAGGCAGCCGCCGGACCAGTCCTGCGACAGCTCACTGGGCTGTACGCCGACCTTGTTCTTGGCCAGCCCGGTGAAGTAGTTGAAGGCCGCCACGAAGGCCGGGTCCTGCAGGTTGGTCTTGCCCTTGCTGTCGAACTGGTTCCAGCCGTTGGCGAAGGCGAACTGCCCCATCCGCGCGAAGTCCGGGGCCAGGCAGATGCCGTAGTAGTCGTTGCCCAGCGCCTTCTTCAGGTTGGTGAGCTTGGTCTGCAGGCTGGTCCAGGTGTCGTTGTTGTTCGGGTACGCCACCTTGGCCTCATCGAAGAGGTCCTTGTTGTAGACCAGCGTCAGGGTGTTGAAGTCCTTGGCGATGGCGTAGACCTTGCCGTTGCGGGTGAAGGTGGTGTTCAGGCTCTTGAGGAACGGCGTGGTGGACACCAGGCCGTTGAGCGGCTGGATCTTGTTGGTGGCCACGTAGGTGTCGAGCGTCTCGGCCGGCAGGTAGAACACGTCACCGGCGTTGCCGGCGGCCAGCAGGGTGGTGAGGCTCTGGTTGTAGTCGCCCTGCAGCGGCTCGTACACCACGCTGATGTTGTCCTTGGCCAGCTGCGGCTTCACGAAGCGGTTGATCAGGTCGCCGACGATGGCCGGGTCCTGACCGGCGTAGCCGTTGATCTTGATGGTGGTCTGGGCCTGGGCGCCGGCGGCGATCAGGCTGAGGGCGAGCAGGGAAAGCGCAGTCCGTTTCATGAAAACCTCCGGGGGAGTACAAAGAGCACGAATATCAGGGTCAGCGGGGGGCGGGCGCCACGGTGGCGCCCGGCTGCAGCACCACCGGCACGTACTCGCCGCGGGGCGGCAGGCCCTCCAGGGCTTCCTGCACCAGCTTCAGGGCCACCTCGGCAATGCCGGCGATGTCCTGGGCTACCGTGCTGAGCGGAATGGGGAGCGGCAGTTCCGGCAGGCCGTCGAAGCCCACCACCGACACGTCCTGAGGCACTTCCAGCCCCAGGTCCGAGAGGGCGGCCACCACGCCCACCGCCAGCTCATCGCTGGCCGCGAAACAGCCGCTGAAGCGCAGGCCGTCCTCCCAGGCGCGGCGGACGGTGCGGTAGCCGTCCAGCACGGTGAACCCGCCGGGCAGCGTCTGCACGGTGGCTCCCACCTCCCGCGCCGCGTCCAGGAACCCGGCGTGCCGGTCGCGCGCCACCTGACTTTCACCGCTGCCCAGGAACAGCAGGTCACGGTGTCCCGCCTGCGTGAGCTGCCGGGTGGCCAGCGCCGCGCCGCCCCGGTCGTCCGGGGCCACCCAGCTGTGCTGCGGATGGTGGCCGATCAGCACCACCGGCACGCCCTGCTGCTCCAGGAACGGCAGCCGGCTGTCGTCGTCGCGGATGTGCATCAGCAGCACCGCTGAGGGCAGCCGGCCCACCGTGCCCAGGTCGCCGTGCAGGTCCAGCAGCTGAACGCCGGCCGGCGCGGTGTGCTGCTCCAGCGCCCGCCGGAACAGCACCTGATACGGGCTGAGAAGCGGGTCGCCGGAGAGGGTGGACAGGCCCAGCGTCTGCCCAGTCCGCCACGACAGGTGGCGGGCGGCCGGGTCCGGCACGTAGCCCATCTCGCTCATCAGCGCCTCGACGCGGGCGCGGGTGCGCTGGGCCACCGTGCTGTGCTGGTTGATCACCCGGCTCACGGTTCCCTTGCTCACGCCGGCGGCGCGGGCGATGTCATCGATGGTGGGCTTGGGCATGCGGACCTCGGTGGAGTTGGGCCTGATGTAGAGGGCGAGCTTCGATCATGTAACCGGTTACAATACGACGCCGGCGGCAGACCGGGGTCGGCTGCAGGATTGTAAGCGGTTACAAAGAAGATGACACGTCCAGTGAATGCTGTCAATTCTCCAGCGCAGCGCCGGACACAATCGCCCGGACTGGCGGCGCGTGGTACGGTGCCGAGCGAATGGCGGGCACACCGCCCGACGAAAGAAGGTCCGACCTCATGACCCAGCTGAACGCCTACCTGCCGGCCGCCGACCGCTACGACCACCTGCCGTACCGCCGCACCGGGCGGAGCGGCCTGAAACTGCCGGCCATCTCGCTGGGGCTGTGGCACAACTTCGGCGGCATTGACCGGCTGGAGAATGCCCGCGCCATGGTGCGCCGCGCCTTCGACCTGGGCATCACCCACTTCGATCTGGCCAACAACTACGGGCCGCCTCCCGGCAGCGCCGAGCAGACCTTCGGGCAGCTGCTGGCCCAGGACCTGCGCCCGTACCGCGACGAGCTGATCATCAGCAGCAAGGCCGGCTACACCATGTGGCCGGGGCCGTATGGCGACTGGGGGAGTCGCAAGTACCTGCACGCCAGCCTGGACCAGAGCCTGCAGCGCCTGGGCCTGGACTACGTGGACATCTTCTACCATCACCGCCCCGACCCGGAAACCCCGCTGGAGGAGACGATGATGGCCCTCAGCGACATCGTCCGCAGCGGACGGGCGCTGTACGTGGGCATCAGCAACTATCCGCCGGAGCTGACCCGCCGCGCCGCCGCGCTGCTGCGCGAACAGGGCACCCCCTGCCTGATTCACCAGCCGAAATACAGCATGTTCGAGCGCGGCGTGGAACAGGGCCTGCTGGAAGCGCTGCGCGACGAGGGCATGGGCAGCATCGTGTTCAGCCCGCTGGCCCAGGGCATGCTGACCGGCAAGTACCTGCACGGCATTCCCGAGGACTCGCGGGCGGCCGGCAAGGTGGGCTTCCTGCGCCCGGAACACCTCACCGACCAGCGGCTCTCCCAGATCGCCCGGCTGAACGAGGTGGCCCAGGCGCGCGGCCAGTCGCTGGCCCAGCTGGCGCTGGCCTGGGTGCTGCGGCACCCGGAGGTCACCTCGGCGCTGGTGGGGGCCAGCCGTCCGGAGCAGCTGAATGAACTGGTGGGGGCGCTTAACGGGGCACCGCTCAGCGAGGCCGAGCTGGACCGCATCGAAGCGGTGCTGCAGGGGGGCTGAGCCGATGCGGGTGACGCGGATGCTGCTGGCGCTGGTGCCGCTGCTGCTCGCCTCCAGTGCCGCGCGGCGCCGGGCTCCGGAGCGCCGCCGATGAGTTCCTGGCGCTCGGTGCTGTACGTGCCAGCCGACAAGCCCCGGGCGCTGGAGAAAGCTGCCGGGCTCGCGGCAGACGCGCTGGTGCTGGACCTGGAGGACGCGGTGGCGCCCGGCGCCAAGGCGGAGGCCCGGCAGGCGGCCGCCCGCTTCCTGGCGGACAGGCGCTTTCCCGGCCCGGTGCTGGTGCGCCTGAACACCCCGGAGACGCCGCACTTCCAGGCGGACCTGGAGATGGCGCTCACCGCGGCTCCGGCGGGGATCGTGCTGCCCAAGAGTGAGCAGGCGGCCGTGATCCGCGACCTGCACCTGGGCATCCCGCTCTGGCTGATGATCGAGACGCCGCTGGGGGTGCTGAACGCGCCGGAGCTGAGCCGGGTGCCGGGCGTGGCCGGACTGATGGCCGGCGCCAACGACCTGGCGCTGGGCCTGCGGGCACGTCCGGGCCGGGACCGGCAGCCGCTGTTATATGCACTCTCGGCGGTGGTGCTGGCCGCCCGGGCCCATGGCCTGCTGACGCTGGACGCGGTATGGAACGACTTAAAGGACCCTGAGGGCTTCCTGGTCAGCTGTGTGCAGGGCCGTGACCTGGGCTTCGATGGCCGAACCCTGATCCATCCATCCCAGCTTGAGGGGGCCAACCGGGTGTACGGCGTGAGCGACGAGGAGGCGCAGGCGGCCCGCGCGCTGCTGGAGCGCTGGGAGGCCGCCGCGGCCCAGGGCCAGGGCGTGGTCAGCCACCAGGGCCAGATGATCGAGGAACTGCATGCCCGGCAGGCGCGCGAGTTGCTGGAGCGCTGGCAGGTGGAGCAGCGTCAGATTTGAGGCACCGGCGCGGTGGCACGAAGCCGCACCGCGGTCCACCGGCCACCCTGCCCGCTCAGCTCTGACCACGCGGCGGCCGGATGATCGTAGGGGCCGCTGCCCCAGCACAGCGGGCCGCCCGCCCCCAGCAACTCGCTCAGCAGCACCCGGATCATCAGCCCGTGTGACACCACAACCGGGGTGCCGCCCTGGGCCAACGCCGCTTTCAGCGCGGCCTGACCACGCCGGGCCGCGGCCGCCTGATCCTCACCACCGGGAAAGCCGAACGACCCGTCCGGCCGGGTCAACAGGTGCCCGAGCGTCTGGAGATCGCTCTGGGGCCGCCCGGTCCAGTGGCCCGGGTCGAGCTCGTGCAGGCCGTCCAACACCTGCACCGGAACGTTCAGGGCATGCCCGATCAGCTGAGCGGTCTGCTGGGCCCGCAGATACGAACTGGCGTAGACGCGCGGCTCCGGAAGCTGGAGGGCGGCCAGCGCCTCTCCACAGGCGGCCGCCTGCCGGGCCCCCAGCGCGCTGAGGGGGTCCGGCAGGCTGTCCTGCCCCCGCAGCCGCTTGGGGCCAACACTCAGGGTTTCGCCGTGCCGGACCAGGATCAGCCGTTGCATGGGGTCACCATAAAGGAGGCGGGCCGGGAAGTACTCCCGGCCCGCCTGACCATTTGCTCGCTCAGTTGCGGCTGCTGCCACCCGCACCGAACAGGCGCAGCAGGAAGAGGAACATGTTGATGAAGTCCAGGTACAGCTGCAGGGCACCGAACACAGCGGTCTTCTCGGCCAGCTCGCCGTCCATGCCGGTCAGGGCAATCTGACGCAGCTTGTTGGTGTCGTAGGCGGTCAGCGCAGCAAACAGCAGCACGCCGATGCCGCTGATGACCAGACTCAGCGGGCCGCTCGCCACGAACAGGTTCACCAGCATGGCGATCACCAGTCCGATCAGCGCGAACATCAGGAAGTTGCCCCACGCCGACAGGTTGCGCTTGGTGAAGTAGCCGTAGGCGCTCATCACGCCGAAGGTGCCGGCGCTGCTCAGGAAGGCGGCCGTCACGTCGCTGCCGGTGTAGCGCTGCAGAATCAGGCTGAAGGTCAGGCCGGTCAGGGCCGCGTAGGCCATGAACAGCACGCCGGCCACCATGCTGCTGATGCGCTGGATGGCGAAGCTCAGGAACATCACCACGCCGAACTGGGCGATGAACAGCAGCAGGACGTTCTGCCCGGCCCACGCCAGGGTGTTCTCGTTGTGGCCGGTGAGGTAGGCGATGACGGCCGTCAGCACCAGCCCGGCGGTCATCCAGGAGTAGGTGCGGCCCATGAAGCTGCGAACGACAGATTCCGAACTGGCCCGCTGGGTCAGGTATGTGTTCATGTCTCAGGATACGCAGCCGGCATGAAGAAAGTTCCCGAACTGTATCCGGAACGGCTCCATTCAGTCTGAAGCTTCCCAGATCAGCAGCGCCAGCGGGAAGAACTCCAGCAGCTTGGCCAGGGCCAGCCGCTCACCGCGCACCGTGAAGCGCTCGCCGGTCAGCAGGTTGCGGTAGCGTCCGTTGCGAGGCAGCCGCAGGGTGCGCTGCCCCCACACCTCGCCCAGCGGCCACGGCTGCTGCTCACGGGTGAGGGTCAGGCTCAGGCGCGGAACGGCCACCACCGCCAGCCGGTCCTGATGCTCGCGGGCGAAGCTGAGCAGGTACTTGCCGGCCTTGAGCGGCACATAGCGCCCCTCGCTGAACAGCTCCGGCTCCTGCTGCCTCGCCTGCAGCGCTGCCCACACCACCAGCTGCTTCACGGCCCCGTCCTGGTACTGCTCCAGCAGTTCGGTGGCCAGCCGCAGCGGAGCGCTGGCGTGCCGCTTTTCCAGCCGCGCGAGCTGCCGCGACAGCAGGGCATAGTCCACCGGGCGGCGGTTGTCCGGGTCCACCAGCGACTGGTTCCAGCCCTCGGAGCCCTGGTAGGTGTCGGGGACGCCCGGCGCGGTCAGCCGCACCAGCGCCGCCGACAGGCCATTGAGCGCGCCGTAGGGCGAGATGCGGGCGTGCAGTTCCTCCAGGCCCTGCCGGAAGTCGCTGTTCTCCAGCAGGCCCCCGATCAGTCCGGTGAGCTGCCCCTCGTACTCCGCGTTCGGGTTGGCCCAGGTGGTGTGTAGCTTGGCCTCACGCGCCGACTTGATGGCGTACTCCTCCAGCCGCGCCTGAAAGCCCTCCAGGTTGCCGTCCAGCGGCCACGCGCCCAGCATCGTCTGGTACAGCGCGTAGGTGTCCTGATGGCCGGGCCAGTGCTGCGGGCCGCGCAGGCCCTGGACCGTCTGCTCGAAGGGCCGGCTCAGTCGGGACCACGCGCTGAGGTAGGCGGCCCACGTCTGCGGCAGCTCGCTCAGCACCGAGATGCGGGCGCGGGTGTCCTCGCCGCGCTTGGTGTCGTGGGTGCTGCCCGCCAGCATCGCGTGTGGCCAGTGGGCCGTCCGCTCCTGGGTCTGACGGTGGAAGCTGGCGGGCGGCGTGCCGAACAGGGCCGGATCGCTGCCCACCTCGTTCAGGCTCAGCAGCCGCACGTACCGGTAGAAGGCGGTGTCCTCGGCGCCCTTGGCCGTGACCGGCCCGGTGAGCTGCTGGAAGGTCATGGCGAAGTCGGTGTAGACCTGCCGCTGACGCTCGTCCTGCGCGTCCACTGTCAGCACCGCCTCCAGAAAATCGAAGACGCTGCCGTCCAGGTCGCGGTTGAGGGCCCGAGCGTCGCGGACCGCGTGCCGGATCTTGGCGTCGTCGCCCGGCTCCCTGGCCCCGCCCTGGCGCACATAGGTGCGGTACACCGGGAAGCAGGCGATCACCTCGCGCAGCGCGGTCCGCAGGGTGCTGAGCGTGAAGTCGCGCCAGCGCAGGTCGTGCTCGGCCAGCCGCTCCAGCCGCTCGGCCAGACCGTTCAGCTCGCTGGCCAGGCTGCTGCGCAGGATCAGTTCCTTGGTGTCGTGCAGCGTCTCGCCGTACGGGTCGGGGTCGCCGGTCACGCGGCGGTACAGCGCGCTCATCTCCTGGGCGTTGCCGTCGTCCACGAACACGCCGTTCAGCTGGGCCAGGAAGTCGTAGCCGGTGGTGCCGTGGATCGGCCAGCCGTCCGGCAGCGCCTCGCCCGGTTCCAGAATCTTCTCGGCCACCACGTACAGCGGCAGCGGGTCCGGCGAGCCGGGCGTCCACGTCACGCCCAGCGCGCGCGCCGCCCCCTCCTGCAGCGCCTGGAAGTACCCGGCCGGGTCGAACAGGCCGTCGGTGTGGTCCAGCCGGATGCCAGTCACCACGCCCTGCTGCACCAGCTCCAGCAGCAGGCGGTGGGCCCACTCGAAAACGCGCGGGTCCTCCATCCGCAGCGCGGCCAGCTCGTTGATGTCGAAGAAGCGGCGGTAGTTGATCTGCTCGGACGCCACCCGCCAGAAGGCCAAGCGGTAGTTCTGCTGCTGCACCAGATGGTCCAGCTGCTCCACGTTGCTGTTCAGCTCGCGCACTGCCACGTCCAGCGCGCGGGCAATGCTGGGGCTGGCCTGGGCGATGCCCTCCAGCCGCCGCTGGATCACGGCCGTCTCGCGGGCGCGGGAGGCGCGTTCGGCGGCGTCCGGCGAGGCGCTGGCGTTGGGCAGGTTGCCGGCCTGCAGCGACAGCGACGCGAGTTCGGCGCGCACGTCGCTCGCCTCCGACAGCTCGCACAGCTGTTCGGCCCGGTGCAGCAGCGGGGCCAGCGAGCGCGGCGACAGCGGGAACACCCGCTCGTAGTAATGCAGCCCGAAGCGTCCACCCTGGCGCTGCACTTTCAGTTCGTGGCGCTCCAGCACCCGGCCGTACTGGTCGCCCAGCACCGGCAGCAGCACCTTGCCCTCCAGCGAGCGCTTCAGCGGCCGCCAGTCAATGTCGAAGAAGTGGGCGTACCTTGAGGCCTGCCCGTGCTCCAGCACGTCCTCCCAGTAGGGGTTGTGACCGCCACCCACGCCCATGTGGTTCGGCACGAAGTCCACGATCACGCCCATGCCGCGCGCCCGGGCCGCCGCCGAGAGCCGCTCCAGCCCCTTGCGCCCGCCCAGCTCCGGGTTCACCTGGGCGTGGTCGGTCACGTCGTAGCCGTGGGTGCTGCCGGGCATGGCCGCCCAGATGGGCGACAGGTACAGGTCCGTGATCCCCAGCCGCTTCAGGTAGTCCAGCACCCGCTCGGCCCGCGCGAAGGTGAAGTCCTTGTGCAGCTGCAGCCGGTAGGTGGTGCCGGGCAGCCGGCCTGACGCGGAGCCGGTCATGCGTTCCCCCTCAGCACCGCGTGGTGCGTGTGCAGCAGCCCGTCCGGCGTGCCGCCCTCACTGTGCAGAATCACCCGGGGTGGCAGGGGAGACGGCAGCTTCAGGTCGTCCAGCGCCCTCGGCTCGCCCAGGTTCCACAGCAGCAGCCGCTCGCCCGCGTCGTCCTGGCGGCGCACCCACAGCACGTCGCCGTCATGGCCCGCCTCCAGCCGGTCACGCCGGGCGTCCATCAGCACCGAGTCGGAGCGGCGCAACTCCAGCAGCTCGCGGTACAGCGTCAGCGTTGCGGCGTGGTCTCCCTGCTCCTGCTCGTCCCAGCGCAGCTTGCTGTTCCGGAAGGTGGCCTCGTCCTGTGGGTCCGGCACCGAGTCGTCAAAGCCCTCGAAGTGCCCGAACTCCTGCCGCCGCCCCTCGGATACCAGTGCCCCCAGCTCTCCGTGATGGTCGGTGAAGAACTGGAACGGCGTGCTGGCCGCCCACTCCTGGCCCTGGAACAGCAACGGCGTCATCGGCAGGAACAGCAGCAGCATGCTGGCCGCCCGGTACGCCTGCGGGGTCACCTGCGGGTGGTGCGACAGCCGGTCACCTTTGGGCCGGTTGCCGATCTGGTCGTGGTTCTGGATGAAGTACACGAAGCTGGACGCCTCCAGGGCATCGGCCGGTTTGCCGCGCGGCTCGTCGCGCAGCGGCCAGTTCTGGCCCTCATACACCCAGCCGCGCTGCAACACGTGGGCCAGCGCCGCCGCGCCGCGCTCGAACGGGCCATAGTACCCGTCGGTCTCGCCGGTCAGCGTCACCCGCACCGTGTGGTGGAAGTCGTCCACCCAGATCGCGTCCAGATGCATCTCGGTGACCAGTTCCGGCAGGTTGCGGTAGTCCTCGGCCACCATCAGGTGATGGCCGCCCAGGGCATGGACCGCGTCGGCCAGCTCGCGCAGGATATGGCGCTCGCTGTCGTCCTGAATCTCCTGGGTGGCGTCCAGCCGCAGGCCATCGAAGCGGTACTCGGTGAGCCACATGCGGGCGTTCAGGGTGATCAGCCGCCGCATGTGCTCCTCGTGGTAGTCCAGGCCGTTGCCCCACGGGGTATGGAAGCGGTCGGTGAAGTACTCGGGGCTGTAGCGGGTCAGGTAGTTGCCGTCCGGCCCGAAGTGGTTGTACACCACGTCCAGAAACACCGCCAGACCCAGCCCGTGCGCGGCGTCCACAAAGGCTTTCAGGTCCTCCGGACGGCCGTACGGGGCGTAGGGGGCGAACAGCGCCACCCCGTCGTAGCCCCAGCCGCGCTCCCCGGGGAAGGCGGCCAGCGGCATCAGCTCCACCGCCGTCACCCCCAGTTCGCGCAGGTACGGCAGCTTCTGCAGCGCCGCCTCGTAGGTGCCCTCCGGGGTGAAGGTGCCCACGTGCAGCTCGTAGAACACACACTCCTGCAGGTCCAGTCCGCTCCAGCCCTCGTGCTGCCAGATGTAGCGCTCCGGGTCGATCACCTCGGCGTCGGCATGCACGCCCTCCGGCAGAAAGCGGGCGTAGGGGTCCGGGGTCTTCACGCCGTCCAGCACGAAGTGATACCGGGACCCGGCCGGAGCCTCCAGCAGCGTCTGGAAGCGGGAATCGCCCGGTGTCAGCGGCTCCAGCGGGTGCAGCTGACCGTTCAGGCAGACCGCCACCTCCCGGGCACGGGTGCTCCAGACCCGGAAGTAGGTGCCCTCCGGCGTCAGCTCGGCGCCCAGCAGTGGCGCGGTGTTCGTGTCGGTCGTCATGGTGGCCCCCTCTCAGCCTGCAACGGTACGCGTCCGCCGCTGTCATAGGGTGAGGACACCTAAACGTCACCGTGATGTCCGTCCGTGCCCGGCCACGCCGCAGGTCAGAGGCGCACGCTGCCCGGCTGGCGGCGGCACGGCGGACCCGCCTGCAGCCGCTGTAGAGTGTGGCTATGCAGGTCTCGGTGTTCCTGGCACTCAGCCTTGACGGCTACATTGCCCGCGAGGACGGCTCGCTCGACTGGCTGATGGAAGGGCCCCAGGACTCCCCGGACGACACGGGATACACCGGGCTGATGGCGGAGGTGGACGTGCTGGTGGTGGGCCGCACGACCTATGACACCGTGCTGGGCTTTCCTGAGTGGCCATACGCCGGGAAGCGGGTGGTGGTCCTGACACATCGCCCCGCCGAGCCGCGTGCAGGCGAGGCGTTCTTCGCTGGCGCGCTTCCGGACTTGCTGGCCCGCCTGAGGGCCGAGGGGCAGCGCCGGGTGTATCTCGACGGTGGAAACGCCGTGCGGCAGGGCCTCGCCGCCGGCCTCGTCACCGACCTGACCTTGTTCTGGGTGCCCCGGGTGCTGGGCTCAGGCATTCCGCTCTTTGGGTCCGGTCTGCCGGACATCCGTCTCACCCTGCTGGAGAGCACCGCCCTGCCCAGCGGCATTGTGCGGGCGCGGTACCGGCCGGAGCACGGCTGATTTCCTGGCCGGCGCGACGGCCTGTGCCCAAGGGAAGCGGGGACGGGAGCCATCAGCTCCCGTCCCCGCTTCCCTGGTCTTTACTGCTGCTGCTGGTCCAGCGCCGCGCGGATAAAACCGGCAAAGGGCGGGCTGGGCCGCATCGGGCGGCTCTTGAACTCCGGATGCGCCTGCATCGCCACGAAGAACGGATGGTCCTTCAGCTCGATGCTCTCCACCAGTCCGGCGCCGCGCCCGGCCATGCCTGGCGTCACGCCGCTGATGGTCAGGCCCGCCTGTTGCAGCTGCGGCACGTACTCCGGGTTGACCTCGTAGCGGTGGCGGTGGCGCTCCATCACGGAGCCGCCCTGCGGCACGCTGTACAGCTCGGCCATGCGGGTGCCGGCCTCCAGCTGCATCGGCCAGTCGCCCAGGCGCATGGTGCCGCCCATGCCGCCCACCTCCAGCTGCTCCGGCATCAGGTCGATGACCCGGTGCGGGGCGTACGGGTCGAACTCGGCGCTGTTGGCGGCCTCCAGGCCGACCACGTGCCGCGCGTACTCGATCACCGCGATCTGCATGCCCAGGCAGATGCCCAGGTACGGCACCCGGTTCAGGCGGGCGTACTCGGCGGCCCGGATCTTGCCCTCGATGCCGCGGATCCCGAACCCGCCCGGCACCAGAATGCCGTCCACGTCCTCGAAGTAGCGCTGCGGCTCGCCCTCCAGGTCCTCGGCGTTGACCCACTTGATGTTCACCCGGGCGTCGTTGGCGATGCCGGCGTGCGTCAGGCTCTCCAGCAGGCTCAGGTAGGCGTCCGGCATGGCGGTGTACTTGCCGGCCAGCGCGATGGTCACCTCGTGCTCCGGCTGCCGGATCACCCGCACCGCCTTCTGCCACACGCTGAGGTTCGGCAGTACCGGTTCCAGCTGCAGCAGTTCCTCCACCGCCTTGCCCAGTCCCTGCTCCTCCAGCGCGGTGGGCACCTCGTAGACGTGCGGCACGTCGTAGCTGGAGAACACCCGGTTGGACCGCACGCTGGTAAACAGCGCGATCTTCTTTGTGATGTCTTCCGGCAGCTTCTCCTTGCTGCGGACCATCACGATGTCCGGGCTGATGCCGTAGCTGCGCAGCGCCGCCACCGAGTGCTGGGTGGGTTTGGTCTTGAACTCGTTGCTGGTGCCCAGGTACGGCACCAGCGTCAGGTGCAGGTAGAGGGTGTTCTCCTCGCCCTCGTCGAAGCGGAACTGCCGGATGGCCTCCAGGAACGGCAGGCTCTCCATATCGCCCACCGTGCCGCCCACCTCCACGATCACGATCTCGGCCCCGGCCCGCTCGCCGGCCGTGCGGATGCGCCGCTTGATCTCGTCGGTGACGTGCGGAATCACCTGCACCGTCTGCGAGAGGTAGTCGCCGGCCCGCTCGCGCCGGATCACCTCCTGGTACACCTGACCGGTGGTCAGATTGCTGCCCTCCGGCACGTCCAGGTCCAGGAAGCGCTCGTAGTTGCCCAGGTCCAGGTCGGTTTCGGCGCCCGAGGCGGTCACGAACACCTCGCCGTGCTCGTAGGGCCGCATGGTGCCCGCGTCGATGTTGATGTAGGGGTCCACCTTGACCGCCGTGACCTTGTACCCGCGCGCCCGCAGCAACGCCCCGAGCGAGGCCGTGGCCACACCTTTCCCAAGGCTGCTGACCACGCCGCCCGTCACAAATATGTATTTCATTGAATCGTCCCTCCCAGGGATGTCTGCTGTTTCGGCCCAAATAAAAAAGCCGGGGCACTCGGCCTCCGGGGTTTGATGATAGCACCTCAGAGGATCAGAGACGCTGGGCGAAGGAAGGCGTCAACGGGCAGGCCGCTCTGCCAGGTGGAGGAGCGGACCAGAGCCGCTGAACCGGACCCCCTGTCGCGCCTCGCTCAGCTGTTCCGGCCCAGACCGCTCAGGCCCTCCGGATTAATTCTTTGTCCGCGTGTTCCGCATCAGTGCCCAGCCGATCACCAGCATCACCGCGCCCCACAGCAGGTAGCCCAGGTCGTAGGCGAGCTGGTTCGGCCCCGGCCGAACGTGATGCAGCTGCAGCAGGTGGTGGTCCACCAGCCCTTCGATGTCATTGAACAGGCCCCAGCCGAACAGCAGCGTGCCAATCAGGGCCGAGGTGGGCCAGACCGGATGCCGTCCGCGTGTGCCGCTCCACAGCAGCAGCAGCCCGATCACGGTGAAAATGGCCGCGCCCACGTGGAACAGGCCGTCCCCGAGCGTGTTGATCTTCAGGTTGCGGACGGTGTCGGGCTCGTACTCGCTGCTGACCATGTGATGCCACTGCAGTAGCTGATGCAGCACAATCCCGTCGAAGAACGCGCCCAGGCCCACGCCGAGCAGCACGCCACCCCAGCGCCAGCGCCGGTCCAGCCCAGCCGTTCGGGCGCCCCCCTCTGCCTGTGAAGTCATCTTGCCTGACCTTAACGGGCCGCCACCTGACCTGCCTTCAGCGTCGCTTGAGTGTTCCGGCCGGGTGGACGGTGGTTTTCACGCTCTATGCTGTGCGGCATGAGCAATGCGAACCTGCCCCAGTCCATCACCACCGTCGCGGCCCGTGCGGGCGAACAGAGCGTGCCGAGCGTCAACCAGCCGCTGGTGGAGCCCATCTATCAGTCCACCGTCTACAGCTTTCCGGACCTGGAAGCGCTGGAGGCGAGCATGGCGGGGCAGGAGGGCGGGTACTTCTATTACCGCAACGGCACCCCGAATGCCCAGTCGCTGGAGCGCGCCGTGGCGCAGCTGGAGCGCACCGAGGCGGCGGCCTGCGGGGCCAGCGGCATGGCCGCCATCAGCGCGGCCTTCCTGAGCGTGCTGAAGAGTGGCGACCACGTGGTCACGGACGAGCGGGTGTACGGGGTCAGCTACGCCCTGCTGCGGGACGAGCTGCCGCGCCTGGGCATCGAGGTGAGCTTCGTGGACGCTCTGGACCTGGAGGCGGTGGCGGCCGCCTTCCGGCCCACCACCCGGCTGCTGCACGTCGAAAGCCTGACCAACCCGCTGCTGACAGTGGTGGACGTGCCGGCGCTGGCGCGGCTGGCCCACGAACGCGGGGCCCTGCTGAGCGTGGACAACACCTTTGCCTCGCCCGCCATGTTCCGGCCCGCCGAGCACGGCGCGGACCTGATCACGCACTCGGTCAGCAAGTACCTGAGCGGCCACAGCACGGCGTTCGGAGGCGTGGTGGCGGGCCGCGCTGATCTGGTGGCGGCGGCCCGCCTGAAGCTGATCCGTCTGGGCGGCACCATCAGCGCCTTCGATGCCTGGATGACGATGCAGGGCCTCAAGACGCTGGGGCTGCGGATGCGGGCGCACAGTGGGAACGCGCAGGCGGTGGCCGACGTGCTGCAGAACCACCCCCGGGTGCGGCGGGTCTATCACCCCGGGCTGGAGAGCCACCCACAGTTCAAGCTCGCCCAGGAACTGTACCCGGACGGCTTTGGCGGCATGATGAGCCTGGAGGTGGAGGACGCCTCGCAGTTCGTGCGCCGGCTGGCCGGGCGCATTCCGCTGGCCCCCAGCTTGGCGGACGTGGTGTCCACGCTCTCGCATCCCTGGAGCACCAGCCACCGCGCCCTGCCGGAAGCGGACCGCCGCCGCCTGGACATCACCCCGGAACTGCTGCGCTTCTCGGTGGGCATTGAGGACATCTCGGACCTGCTGACGGACCTGGAGTCCGCGCTGGAGTAGGCCGGCGCCTAGCGTCCGCTTTCCGCCTCAATGGCTTTCAGCTGCGCCACCCGGGCCTCCACGCCCGGATGGCTGGCCAGCAGGTCCAGCACCCGGCTGTGCGTCTTGCTGTCCTCGTCCTGCGCCACCAGCCGCTGCAGAATGTCCTGCAGCGGCCGGGTGGTGCCCCCATGCCGCATCAGCCAGTGCCCGGCGTCTGCGTCGGCCTGGGACTCCATCTGGCGGCTGTACTTGCCCTGGAGCAGCACTGCCGGAATGGCGCCCGCCACGGTGGCGGCGCTGGTCACGTCGCCGGCCACCACCGAGATCATCAGCGTCAGGCCCAGGCCCGAGTACACGCTCTGCATGGCGTGCCGGTGCTTCACGTGACCGAGTTCGTGGGCCAGCACGCCCAGGATCTCCTGATCGCTGTGGGCCAGCCGCACCAGCTGATCGGTCACGAACACGCTTCCGTCCGGCAGGGCGAAGGCGTTGGCGCCCACGTCTCTGCCCCCGTCGCGGAACAGCAGCCGGTAGTGATACGGGCCGCCCGCCTCCGCCGCCAGCTGGCGGAACGCCCGGCTCAGCTGCTGCTGCCGCGCGTGCCCCAGCGTGCTGGGCTGCAGGTACTCATTATCTACCAGCCGCACCGTCTGCCGGTCCAGGCTGGTCAGCACCGGAGGCGGCGTGAGGGCCGCCGCCGCCTTCGCCAGGGCCGGCAGCCCGTAGAGTACGAACAGCACCCCGAACAGCACCACCCCCACCACGCTGAGCAGCGCTGCCTGCCAGCGCGCCTCCAGCCGCTGCACTGCCCACAGCCGCCCGTTCTGATGCAGCCGCCGTTCCAGCTGCGCGATGGCCGCCTGATCGTCCGATTCCAGGCGGGCGCCGCCCGGGAGCCGGATCACGCGCCGCAGCCGGCCCAGCGGCGGCTGCACCTTCAGAGTGCTCAGGGCGTAGCGCTGCTCCTGGCGCTCAGGCCGGACCACCAGCGTCTCGCCGTCCACCGTGGCCTGCGCCGGCTGGGGGCGCGAGCTCAGGCCATCGAAAAAGATCGCCTCGAAGTGCACCGCGTCCGTCATCAGAAGCCCAGGTCGAAGTTGAAGAACTCGCTGGCCGCCTCGCCCAGCGCCGACTCCTGCGGCGTGGCCGCCGCCTGGAAGTCGTCCAGGCTGGCGATGGTCTGCACCTGCAGGTGGGCCATCAGGTAGCGGGTCCGGCGGATGGCGGCCCAGGGGGTGGCGAGTCCCAGTGTGATCAGCTGCACCGCCACGTTCGACACGTTAATCCAGGCCAGCCGCACCGGATTCAGGCTGGTCTGCAGGCGCAGGGTGCGGCCCAGGTACAGGTCCTGCAGGCTGTAGCGCAGCAGCGCGGCCCGCAGATACTGCCCGACCGAGGCGTACAGCAGCAGCAGCAGCACATACGCGATCACGCCCAGAATGATGAACAGCACCACGCTGTCCTCCGGACCCCCGTTCGGGAACCAGTCGTCCAACCGTCCGAGGCCGCCGGCAGCCACCACGCCCACCAGCGCCAGCACCCCCACCACCACGCTGGCCGCGATCATCACCGCCACCGCCGTCAGAAAGATGGTGTACACCACGCCCACGTCCTTGTTGAACTCGGCGCGGGTGGTGCCGTAGGCCACGTGCGTCAGCAGGTAGCGGCGCTGCATCCACACCGCCAGCGGGAAGGTCAGGCCCAGCGAGAACGGCACCGAGAGCATGATCAGCAGGTACGCCACGTAGGCGCCGCCCGGCCGGCCCACAAACTGAAAGCTCAGCCCCCGGTGGATGGTGTTGGCGGCATTGAAGCGCAGCGAGCGGTAGAGCAGGAAGGGGTACAGCGCGAAAAACAGCAGCCCCAGCAGCCCGGTGATCCACCAGTAGTCCTGGAACTGTTGCGAGATGGAGTAGGCCGCGAACAGCACCCCCACCAGCAGATACCCGCGCAGCAGAGCGACCGGGTTGGCGGTGTACTCGAAGTTCTGGCCGTCCAGCCAGGTGTGGCCGTAGAAATACTGCCGGGTCCGCACCCGCGCCCACGGCAGGTAGATGCCCAGCGTCACCACGCTCAGCAGCACGTTGACGATCCACAGGCGAAAATACTCGCCCGGCTCGCCCGTGAACTGCACCGGGTAGGTGGTGACGGGCGGCGCCGCTGCCTCAGCGGGCGTCACATCGGAAGGGGAAGCCTCGGCCATGCCTGACATGGTAGGGCCTGGACGTCTCATGCCGGCCACAGATTTGGGCGGCCGCGCCGCCGCGAGGATGGGGCTGGCGGGGGTACGGCTGGGTGCCCTGATGAGGCCTGCTTTATACTGACGGCCATGACGAGCCCTCCTGAGCAGGCGGTTCCGGGCGCGGGCGGCGTGGTGCTCAACCGGGCGGGGCAGGTGCTGCTGGTTCGCTACCGCAGCGGCGGCTGGGCCTTTCCCAAGGGCCACATCGAGCCGGGCGAGACGCTGGAGCAGACGGCCGAGCGCGAGGTGCACGAGGAAGGCGGCGTGCACGCGAGCATCATCCGGCCGCTGAGCACAACCCGCTACACCAACAGCCGGGGCGAACCGCGGGCCATTCACTGGTTCCTGATGAGCACCGAAGCGCAGGAGGTGCAGCTGGAGGACACCTTCGGCGAGGGGGGATTCTTCGGGCCGGAGCAGGCGCTGGGAATGCTAAGCTACCCGCACGATCAAGAGCTGCTCCGTGAAGCCCTCGCCGCGTCCTGAACCTCACCCTGCCCCCAGTTCCGAGCCCGGAGGACCGAGATGCCGTCGTACGCCCTGAATGGGGTCGCCCCCGAAGTAGACCCCACTGCGTTCCTGGCCCCCAGCGCCGACCTGATCGGCCGGGTGACGGTGGGCGCGCAGGCCAGCGTGTGGTTCGGTG